>CAZSHZ010000159.1:0-9373 GCA_964606955.1 uncultured Nitrospirota bacterium | reverse complement strand
CTGATCGGATCCGTGGTCTATGCCCATAACCTGGCCGGGGGAATTTCGATCACCGGAGAGGGAGAGTGGATCAACCGCGAGGGGTGCGCCCGCGAGATCGCCCTTCTTTTGGAGAAGGGGGTCTCTCCGGCGATGGCGGGAAGGCGCGTCTTAACACGAATGCGGCGGAGAACGGGAGCGCTGGGGGGAGCTCTAATCTTAAACGCCCGGGGTCTCTTTGCCGTCGTCCATACGACCCCCTCGATGACGGCCGGATGGGTGACCTCGGACGGAGTTTTCTGCGCTCCTAAGTTTTAAGTTTTTTCCCCAGGGTCCGCTCGACGCTCGCCACCTTTGATGCGAGCCTCCCCTTTGCTCCCTTTCGATAATCCACTTTGATGATCGTCGAGATCCGATCGCAGTCCCGCCGCATCCGATCGAAACATTTTCGGATCAGCCCGAAGGCCTCCTCCCATTTCGCCTCGATGACCGTCCCCATCGGATTCAGCCGGTAATCCACGCCGCTCCGATCGATGATCTCAAGCGAGCGGGCGACATATTCGCCGACGCTCTCCCCCTTGGTCAGAGGGGACATCGAAAACTCCACCAGAACGACATCCTCCTGCGGCGGGGGGGAGAACCGCCCCCTGTTCCTCGAAAACTGTGTTCGCGTCATCCTCACTCCTGTCGTGAGTAGAATGGGAGCGGCCGAACGCTCCCCTTCAGCATCTTCTCCCCCCGGCGGATCTCCACGGGCGATCCGGGCGCGGCAACCCAGGGGCGGAGGTAGCCGATCGCAATCCCCCGCGCAAGAGAAGTGGAACGGACGGCGCTGGTGACCCATCCGCTCTCTCTTTGATCTTTCGGGTCGATGATCAGATCCTCCCGCTCGGGAAGAGCGTCCCCCTCAAGCACGATTCCGAGAAGATGCTTGTTGACGTGCCCGTACGTTTTGATCCGGGCGAGGACCTCTTGGCCGATGTAACACCCCTTCGAGTACGAGATCGCCTTCTCCAGCCCCGCCTCCACCGGGATGATCTCCTCGTCGATGTCGATCCCGTATCGGGGAATCCCCGCCTCGATCCGGAGAGATTCGAGCGCCTCGCCCCCGACCGGCCTGATCGAGAGCGGCCTCCCCGCCTCCATGAGCGCGTGGAAAACGGTCTCGGCATCTTGCTTCTCAGGGAGGAGAAGAAACCCCTCCTCCCCGGTGTAGAAGGTCCGGACGATGAGGACGCTCTTCCCGGCGATCTGCCGCTCGGTCAGGTGATTCTCCGCGATCGCCGGAAGACGGCCGGCGAGAACGATGTCGAGGACCGCAGGCGCGGCAGGGCCGGAGAGGAGGAGAGGGGGACGCGTTTGAGTAACATCGTCGATCTTCACCTCTGATCCGAGGCGATATTTTGCCAAAAACTGCGCCGTCTTCTCGGCCAGCGAAGGCTCCATGATTAACAGAAAAACCCCGCCGAGAGAGACCGGAAGGACGACCAGATCGAAAATCGAAACGGTCCGCCCCTTGGCATTGGTGATCGCCGCAGAAAGCCCTTCTCCCTCTTTGAGGGACGCCACATCGTTGGTGACCAGACCCTGAAGAAACTTTCCCCTATCCCGTCCCGAGATTCTAAGGAGCCCCCGCGGCCAGTCGGCGAGCCCGACGGACGAGCGGACCGCCAAATGCTCCCCGATCGGATCTCCGAAATATGACGGCGACGTTAAACTCATCGCCGTCATATAACACGCGCAAAATCGCGAGGTCAATTATACCCCTCATAGCGCCTTGACTTGGCTTCCACCGTTTCCCTACAATAAAATTTTACAACCGCAAAGTCATGCGGACCAATTCTGATGAAAGCGACCCTCGCCCGCCGCTCGGACCTCTTTTTGCTCTACAACGCGCTTCTCCTCGCGGGGGGAACGCTTCTCCCCTGGATCGACCCCTCCCTCTTCTCCCTCTCTTTGCGGGGTTACGAACTCTCGGACGGAAAATTGCTTCTGGCGGTGGCGGCGGCCGCGGCGATCGTCTCTTTAATCAATCTTGCCGCAAGAGAAAGGAAGGTCGGCAACGGGGTTCATCTCCTCGCCGGCGCGATCGGCCTTTTTGTAACGCTCTTTGAGATCGTCGACTTCTCGCGGCGCCGCTACATCATCGGCCCCGGGGTCTACGTCTCTCTTATCGCGTCGGTCCAGATGTTGGCGGGGGTGGCGGTCCAGGCTCTACGTGCGGTTTTTCCACATTTCTTCGTTGACGAGAAAATCGGGCGGCTGTTATAATAACCCTCGCGCGCAAAAACTGGCGCGCGGTTTTTTTCTTAGGAATTTCAAGGCTTATGATAGCAGAGGCTCCCCCGATCAACTATCTCCCGGTGATCGTCTTCATCGGCGCAGCGATCCTCTTTGGCGCCGTCACCCTCTGCCTCTCCTATTTTGTGCAGTTGAGGATCCCGACCCGTGAGAAACTGTCGGCCTACGAGTGCGGGTCCGAGCCCATTTCAGACGCCCGGATCCCCTTCCCGATGCGCTACTACATCATCGCGATGCTCTTCGTCATCTTCGATATCGAGGTGGCGTTCCTCTATCCCTGGGCGGTCAGTTCCTCCAAAATTGGCGTCCAGGGCTTAATCTCGATGATCATCTTCATCGCGCTCTTTCTGATCGGATTTGCCTATGCCTGGAAAAAGGGGGGCCTGGAATGGGACTAAAGGGGGGATCTGTACGCCTGGGATTAAAGGGGGGGGGTCTGAACAAGTGGGACTGACGGGACAGTTCGAGGCGGGAATCGTCACGACGACATTGGATAAGGCGGTCAACTGGGCGCGCAAGGGGTCTCTCTGGCCTCTCACGTTCGGTCTCGCCTGCTGCGCGATCGAGATGATGGCCGCCGTCTCCTCCCGCTACGACATCGACCGTTACGGGGCGGGGGTCTTCCGCGGCTCCCCGCGACAATCCGATTTAATGATCGTCGCCGGGACCGTCTGCCGGCGGATGGCCCCGGTCATCCGGAAGATCTACGATCAGATGCCGGAACCGAAATATGTGATCTCGATGGGATCCTGCGCAACGTCGGGGAACATCTACAACTCCTACTCGGTCGTCCAGGGGGTGGACCGGATCGTCCCGGTCGATATCTATGTCCCCGGCTGTCCCCCCACCCCCGAGGCGCTTTTAGAGGGGATCCTCCGCTTGCAGGATCAGATCATGAAAAAGAAGGTGTTCGTGAAGGCGGAGGTCTAGTGCAGGCGGCTGAACTGGAAAAAAAAGTCCGGGAGCGTTTTCCCGACGAGGAGATCAGAGCGGAGATCTTCCGGGGGGATCTGGCCCTCTCGATTCGTCCTTCGGCGCTCCTCCCGGTCGCTCGATTTCTCCGCGACGACCAGTTGAATTTCGACTACATCGTCCATGTCTCCTCGATCGACTGGCTCTCCGCCGGCGCGCCCTGGGAGAACGGCCCGCGCTTCGAGGTCGTCTATGAGTTCTATTCCATCTCCCGGCGCCACCGGATCAGGATCAAAACGCGGATCCCCGAGGAGGCGTGCGAGGTGGATTCCCTGACCCCCCTCTGGAAGGGGGCAAATTTCATGGAGCGCGAAGTCTACGACATGATGGGGATCCGGTTTGTCGGCCATCCCGATCTGCGGCGGGTCCTCCTTCCAGACGACTACGACGAGGGCTATCCCTTGAGGAAAAATTTCCCCGTCGAGGGGAGGGGGTGGAGGGACCGCTTCGAATTTATGGAGACCAGCGGGACATGACGACGAAGGCCCCCCTCCCGCTCCTCCGCACCGAGGAGCTGATGCTGAACATGGGGCCCCAGCACCCCTCGACCCACGGCGTTTTGAAGATCGTGCTGACGCTCGAAGGGGAGAAGATCGTGAAGGCCGATCCGGTGATGGGATTCCTTCACCGGGGCGTCGAAAAATTGGCCGAGACGATCACCTACAACCAGTTCATCCCGCACACCGACCGGCTCGATTACGTCTGCGCGATGTACAACAACTTCGCCTACTGCCGGGCGGTGGAGAAGCTCCTCGACCTCTCCGTCCCGCCGCGCGCGGAATATCTTCGGACGATCGTAGCCGAGGTCCAGCGGATCATCGGGCACCTCTTCTGGCTGGGGACGCAGGCGCTGGATATCGGCGCGATGACGATCTTCTTCTGGACCTTTCGGGATCGCGAGGTCCTCCTCGACCTGTTCGACATGCTCTGCGGCGCGCGGCTGACCACCTCCTGGTACCGGGTCGGAGGGGTGGAACGAGATCTCACTCCGGAGATCATCGACGGGCTGTATAACTTTTTTGAGGAGTTTCCTCCGAAGATCGACGAATACGACACCCTTCTGCTGAACAACCGAATCTGGCTTGCCCGAACAAAGGGGATCGCCACTATCTCGGCCGAGGATGCCGTCTCCTACGGGCTCTCCGGCCCGACCCTGCGCGGCTCCGGGGTCGATTACGATTTGCGAAAGATCGAGAAATACGGGGCCTACGACAAGGTCGAGTGGAAGGTCCCGCTCGGGAAAAACGGCGACACGTACGATCGCTACTGGGTCCGCATGGAGGAGATGAGAGAGTCGGCGAAGATCATCCGCCAGTGCCTCGACGCGCTCCCGGAGGGACCGACCCTCGCCGACGCCCCGAAGGTCGTGGTCCCGCCCAAGAACCGGGTCTTCACCGACATGGAGAGCATGATCTACCAGTTCAAGCTCTTTGCGGAGGGCTTCAAGGCCCCGCCCGGAGAGATCTATTGCGGGACCGAGGCGCATAAGGGAGAGCTCGGCTTCTACATCGTGTCGACCGGCGGGCCCAAACCTTGGCGGCTGAAGATCCGCGCCCCCTCTTTCATCCATATGGGCGCCTTCGACCAGATGGCCCGCGGCTACATGATCGCCGACATCATCACCATCTTCGGGACCTACGACATCGTCATGGGAGAGTGCGACCGATGATCCTACAGCGGAAGGGGGTCGGCGCTCGTGCCTGACGAGAAATTCGACATCCCGGGCGGACCTGAGCCGGGCACCTTCGCCCCCGCCGAAGCGGCCTCCTCGACCATCGCGATCGCGCCGCTGCCGGAGCGGCCCGCGCCGAAAACCGCCAAGATGGTCCCAATCACGATCGACGGGACGACCATCGAGGTGGAGGAGGGCTCCCCCCTGTTCGACGCCTGCAAGAAACTCGGAATCCTCCTCCCCGCCATGTGCTACCACTATTCGTTCTCGCCGTTCGGCTCCTGCGGCATCTGCCTCGTCGAAGTGGAGGGGAAGAGCAATAACGTCCGCTCCTGCACGGCGAAGGTGACCCCCAACATGGTCATCCGGACCGATACGCCGAAGATGATCGAGGCCCGCAAGGCCGCGGTCGAAAAATGGCTGGTCATCCACCCGCTCGACTGCCCGGTCTGCGATGCCGATGGGAAGTGCGAGTTACAGGACATGACCTACGAGCTCGGGGTCTACGACATCAAAAAAGGGAAGCGGAAGCAGGTCCCCGAGGACATCCGCTCTCCCGGCCTCGACTTTAATATGGAGCGCTGCATCCTCTGCGGGCAGTGCATCAACGTCTGCAAAGAGGTGCAGATGATCGACGCGCTCGCCTTCTACAAGAAGGACGGCCTGACCCACGTCGGAGCGCACGGCGGCGCCCCTCTGTTCTGCGAGTTCTGCGGCGACTGCCTGGCCGTCTGTCCGGTCGGCGCGATCGTCTCCAAGTTCTCAAAGTACACGTTCAAGCCGTGGCAGTTGAAGAAGACTGAGACGACCTGCACCTACTGCTCTGACGGCTGCGCCATCACCCTGGAGAGCGAGCCGGGGAAAATCACGCGGGTCACCTCCTCGCTCTCCTATCGGACGAAGTTCGGGCTCGAGGTGAAACCGGGGGAGGGGCACGGGGGGATCTGCGTCCGGGGCCGTTTCGGATTCCAACTGGTCGCCTCGCCGGACCGCCTCTCTCGCCCGCGGATGCATCGGCCGAGGGCGGACGGCGGAACCGAGCTGGCTGAGATCCCCTGGCTTGCGGCGATCCCGACGGCGGCGCGCCGGCTCCTTGAAATAAAGACGGCGCACGGGCCGGACGCGATCGCCGGGCTCATCTCCGCGCGTTGCACCAACGAGGAGATCTATCTGTTTCAGAAATTCTTCAGATGCGTCCTCGGCTCCAACCAGATCGATTCGACCCCAAGATACGGGCTGATGAACGCCGTTGCGGCGATGCGGGAGGCGCTCGGGGCGCGGCCCGGCTTTTTAAACAGCTTCGTCGATATCGCGCTTGCAGACACAATCCTGATCGTCGGCTCGGATATCACAGAGACTCATCCCGTGATGTCGCTTCGGGTGAAGGAGGCCCTCTCCCTTCGCGGCGCGAAGGTCGTTGTCATCGATCCGATCAGAACCAAAATGGCGGCACTCTCCCAGCATGTCGCGATCCTTCCCGGAAGCGAGGGGGCGGGCCTCCAGGCGCTGACCAAGGCGGTCCTCGAAAAGGGCTGGACACACGCCCGATCCGCCGCCCCAGCCGCCGGCGCCCTGCAGGCCCTCTCAGAAGCGGCTGGAACGCGAGCCTGGGAGGAACTCGCGCGGGCGACGGGGGTTTCGAAAGAGCGGTGGGAACAGATCGCCGGAATCCTTGCCTCCGGGAGCCGGACGATCATTCTCTTCGGGGAGGGAATCCTCTCGCACCGGCCCGGATACGCCGCGGTGGAAAATGTGATCGACCTCGGGCTGGCGCTCGGCCTCTTTTTCCGGCCCGGCTGCGGGATCAATCCGATCGCGGAGGAGAATAACGAGGTGGGTGCGGTCGAGATGGGGGGCGTCACCGAGTTCTTCCCGGGGCCTGTCTCCGTAGACGACCCGGCCGCGCGCGAGCGCTTCTCAAAAATCTGGAATGAGCCGCTTGCGCTCGGGAGGAGCGGCAGACTCCCCGAGATCTTGGAGCGGGCGCGGCGCGGCGAGATCAAGGCGCTCTACATCGTAGGCGAGAATCCGGTCGCCACCCTCCCGAAGTCCTTCGGCGCCGAAGAGGCCCTGGCCAAGATCGAGTTCGTCATCGTCCAGGATCCGTTCTTGACCGAGACGGCCGAATTGGCGCATCTCGTCCTGCCGGCCTGCACGTTCGCGGAGAAAGAGGGGACCTTCACCAGCGTGGAGGGGAAGGTGAACCGGGTCGCCCCCGCCATCGATCCCAAAGGGGAGGCAAAGCCGGACTGGCGGATCTTTGTGGAGATCTCAAAGAAGATGAATCGGCCGCTCGCCTACAAGTCGGTCGAGGAGATCCGCAAGGAGATCGGAACTGCGATCCCCGGCTACTATCGGAACCTTCCGTCGGGCGCCGACGCCTCGAAAATTTCACAAGAATATCTTGCGCGGATCGCCTCGCGATACCGGATCCCTATCGTGGAGGAGAACAATTCTCAGTATCCTTACCGACTGGTTCTGGGGCAGATCATCTATCACTCAGGCAAAATGACCACGCGCGACTCCGCTCTTTTGTCGATCGACCCGAAAGGGGAACTCCTCTTCCCTGCCGACGACGCGCGGAGGCTGGCGGTATCGTCCGGAGATATCGTGCGCCTCGTCTCTCCTTCCGGCCGAGTGGAGGTCCCGATCGAAGTGAGCGATCGCCTCCCCGCCGGTCTCCTCTTCTGGCCGGAGCACTTCACCGAGATCCCGGTCAAAGATCTTCTTGCGGCGACGGTCGATCCGGTCACGGCTGTCCCCTATTTCAAGAGCGGCCCGGTCGGCGTCGAAGTGACCCAGCGGAAGATGATGGCGGCGGCGCTGGCGCAGGAGGCGGCCCCGTGACCGCGCGGGAACTGATTTCGAAGGTCCTCTTCAAGGAGATCGGCCAGGGGTTACGGCAGACCTTCCGGCATATGTTCCACAAACCGGTCACGTTTCAGTATCCCCGTGAGAAGCGGGTGATCCCGGATGCGCACCGGGGCGCGCTCGGCCTCCTCCGCTACGAGGATGGGGAGGAGCGCTGCGTCGGCTGCGATCTCTGCGAAGTCGCCTGCCCTTCGCATTGCATCAAAGTCGTCTCCGGGGAACAACGCCTGGAAAACGGGACCCTGGTCCGCTGGGCGCCGGAGTTCTATATCGATATGACCAAGTGCGTCTTCTGCGGGTTTTGCGTGGAGGCCTGCCCGGTGAACGCGCTCGGGATGACAAAGTTCTACGAATACTCCACGCATGACAAGAGGACGCTGATTTTCGACAAAAAGAGGCTCTACGAGATCGGTGATCAGCATTATAAAGAAGCGAAGGGGTATCTGGTCGCCCATCATCAGGAAGAGGCCGACGAAGAGTCCCGCCAGTATCGTTACCGGTTCCCCTCGTACGTAAAGTAGTGCATTCCTTCTTCTTCTTTTATTTTTCGGGCGCGCTGATCCTCTCGGCGATCCTGACCGTCGGGTTGCGCAACCCGGTTTACTGTACCCTCGCCCTCCTCTCCGCCCTGGTCCATGTTGCCGGCCTTTTCGTGCTCCTGTCGGCCGAATTCGTCGCCGCGATCCAGATCATCATCTACGCGGGCGCCGTTCTGATCCTCTATCTGTTCGTCCTGATGCTCCTAAACCTCAAGACCGAGGAGAAATTTCTCCACCGCGGATATTTCGTCGCGCTGATCTTCGGGGGGCTGGTCCTGGCGGAACTTTTTGCGGCGCTCCTCTTTAGCCCGCTCGCGCGCCGAGCGGCTCCGATCGGCGGGACGGGGGTGCTTCCGGGGACGCGCGGGAACACCGAGTCACTCGGGGTGCTCCTCTTCAACGACTTTCTCCTTCAGTTCGAGATCGTTGGGATCATCCTGCTGGGCGGAATCATCGGCGCTTTGGTCCTGGCAAAAAGCGTCCCGGATGTGGAGCTTCCCAAGCCGGGAGAGGCGGCCGCCCGCGGGATTCCGGATTCTCCCGACAAGCGGGATATCGAGGAGACGGTCGCGGTGGGGGACCGGCCCTGATCCCCGGGACGATTCCGCTCGGTTACTATCTGGCGGTCTCAACCACCCTTTTCTGCATCGGAATGGTGGGCGTCCTCGTCCGGAGAAATTTTCTGATCATTCTCTATGCGATCGAGCTGATGCTCAACGCCGCCAACATCAACCTGGTCGCTTTCTCGCACTATTTTAATCAACTGACCGGCCAAATCCTCGCACTCTTCGTCATCACGATCGCGGCCGGGGAGGCGGCCGTCGGTCTGGCCATCATCATCGTCCTCTTCCGCCGGAGAGCCACCACCAACGTCGATGAGATCAACCTGCTGAAATGGTGATTGACTTTATTCATCCTGCTCTCTTTCTCTTTTTGGGGGCGGTTCTTCTCCCCTTTGTGCGGGGGAGGGGCAAATCGATTGTGCTGTTGTCGGTCCCTCTGCTCTCCTTCTTCTCTCTTCTGTTGGCCTCGGAGGGGA
>CAZSHZ010000158.1:0-3714 GCA_964606955.1 uncultured Nitrospirota bacterium | reverse complement strand
GGGGGAAGGGGGAAGGGGAGAGAGGCGGGAGGATGATCAGCGGTATACGGATGTGACCGAGCGTGAGATTCTTCAGAACCTTAAGAGAGTTCGGGAGCGGATCGCGGCTGCGGCGACGCGGGTGGGCCGCGAACCCCGGGGCGTCACGTTGGTGGCGGCGACGAAAGGGGTTCCACCGGCCACCATCAACGCTATCGTCGCGGCGGGAGTGGGGATCATCGGCGAGAACCGTCTGCAGGAGGCCAGACGGAAGGCCGCCCACATGGAGGGGAAATGCTCCTGGCATATGATCGGCCACCTCCAGACCAACAAGGTCAAGGACGCCGTCGGATTTTTCGACCTGATCCAATCGGTCGACTCTCTCCGCTTGGCGGTTGAGATTGACCGGGCCGCTGAGAAGAGGCGGATCCGGCAGAAGATTCTGGTGGAGATTAACCTGTCGGGGGAGAAGACAAAATACGGTCTTGCGCGGGTGGACGTTTTCTCCTTCATGCGGGAGGCGCGGCGCCTGGAGAACATCGAGATCGTGGGCCTTTTGACGATTCCGCCGCTTGTGGAGGATACGGAGTGGACCCGGCCGTTTTTCAGAGGCCTGCGGCAGTTGGCCCTCGAGATCGATGGGAAGGAGGGGGCCCCGCTGAAGATCCTCTCCATGGGGATGTCCTCCGATTTTGAGGTCGCCATCGAAGAGGGGGCGACAATGGTCCGTGTCGGCACGGCGATCTTCGGTTCGCGCAGCAGATCGAGGGAGAGATGAAAGTCTCCTTTTTGGGGGCGGGGAACATGGCCGAGGCGGTGATCAAAGGAGCGCTCTCGGCTAAAATCTTCAAGGCAAAGAATATCCTGGCGGCGGACGTCTCGCGCGACCGCCTCAATTATCTTCGCGCGACCTACGGGATCCGCACCTCCATGAACAATAAGGAGGCGTTGAAGCACGGGAGCGTGGTGATCCTCGGGGTCAAGCCGCTGACGATGGATCATCTCCTTAAGGAGGTCGCCGGCCAGGCCAAAAGCGGGCACCTCTTCATCTCGGTCGCCGCCGGGATCACAATCGCGCGCATCCGCGCGATCCTCGGGAAAGGGGCGCGAGTGATCCGGGTGATGCCGAACACCCCTGCCTTGATCCGAGAAGGGGCGACCGCGATCGCGCCGGGGAAAGGGGTGACCAAAGCAGATATCGCCCTGGCGCTCAAACTTTTCAACTCGATCGGGCGGGCCGTGCTGCTTGAGGAGAAGATGATGGATGCTGTCACCGGGCTCTCCGGAAGCGGGCCCGCCTTCGTCTTCGTGATGATCGAGGCGATGGCCGACGGAGGGGTGAAGATGGGGCTGCCGCGCGATGTCTCCCTCTTCCTCGCAGCCCAGACGGTGCTCGGGTCGGCGCGGATGGTTCTCGAGACGAAGGAGCACCCGGGAAAGCTGAAGGATTTTGTCGCCTCTCCCGGGGGGACGACGATCGCCGGTCTCCATCGCCTGGAGGAAGGGAGGATCCGGGCGGCGCTGATCGCCGCGGTCGAGGGGGCCACCCGGCGCTCGGAAGAGTTGGGGAGGAGTTTCTGATGTTTGTGGCGGCTAACCTCATCTCCTCGATCGCCTGGCTGATCGACAACCTCCTCTGGATCTACACGATCATTCTGGTCATCCGCGCGCTGATCTCTTGGGTCAACCCGGACCCCTGGAATCCGGTCGTGCAGTTCCTCTACAAGGCGACGGAGCCGGTTCTCGATCCGGTCCGCAGGCGCCTCGGGACCTATGGGATGGGGATCGACTTTTCTCCCTTAATCGTGATCCTGATCGTCGAATTTTTGAGGAGGTTTTTGGTGCAGACCCTCTATCAGTTCGCAGCGAGGATCTCATGAGTAAGGAGGTTCAAATGTCCGAATTGACCCCGCTGGATGTACGTCACGTTCTCTTTACGACCCGGTTTCGTGGATACGACAGGGGTGAGGTGGATCGTTTTCTGGAAGAGGTGGCGGCCCGGTTTGAAGAGATGACGCGGGAACGGTTGGAACTGACCGAGCGCCTGGCCGCGGCCGAGGAGAGATCCGAGGAGGCGAGGCGGAAGGAGGCCCTCCTCTCCGAAGCGGTCGTCTCGGCCCAGAGCATCGTTGCCGAGATGAAGGGGCAAGCGCAGAAGGAGGCCGCCCTGATCGTCAAGGAGGCGGAGCTTCGCGCTGAAGAGCTTCTCCGCGGCGGGCTGGATGATCTGGCGCGGATCAAGCGGCAGATCGTGGAGGTCAGGGAGGAGAAGGAGGAGATGATCGATCGCCTGCGGGGGATCCTCCGGATGTTCGACCGAAACCTCTCGAATCTGGAGAACGAAGGGGGAAAAGAGGTCAAGCGAGGGGGCCTGGCGATAGGAGGGGGATCCCCCAAGGCCACGCCTTTGGGGCAAAGTTGAGTAGGGCCCTCCTCCTGCTTCTCTTACTCCTCCCCGAGGCCGTTCTTTCGGCCGGGCTCCCGGTTAAGATCGAGAAGATCCGGTTTTCCCAGATCGCCGGCGAGGCGCCTTCTGCTTCTCTTCCGGACGGGAGCCGTCTCTTCCTCACGCTCGACCCTTCGATCCATCGCGCGGTGGAGAAGTTTTTCGCCTCCGAGAGGGTCGCTTACGGATCGTTCGTGGCGCTTGAGCCGCGCTCGGGGAGGCTTCTGGCGATGGTGGAGTACCAGCGAGGGAAGCGGAGGACCCGACAGGGTTCGATCGCCCTTCGCTCGACCTTCCCGGCTGCGTCGATCTTCAAACTTGTAACCGCGGCCGCGCTCCTTGAGGAGGGGAAGATCTCTCCGGAGGAGGTGATTAATTTCCATGGCGGGCTCTGGCGGCTCGGACCGAGGAATTGGGTGGATGACCCGAAGCGGGATCGGGAGACGATCACCTTTGCCGAGGCGCTCGCGAAGTCGGCCAATGCCCCTTTCGCGAAGGCGGCGCTGAAGAATCTGGATAGGGCGACGCTGATGCGTTATGCCGACCGTTTCTACTTCAATCAGCCGATCCCATTCGATCTTCCGGTCCAGATCAGCCGGGCGCGGATGGATCGGACCACGGAAGCCCTCGCGCGGACCGCAGCCGGCTTCGGGGCCGTCGGCCTCTCTCCGCTCCACGCGGCCCTCATCGGCAGCGCGATCGGGAACGACGGAGCGATGGCGCGGCCGGTCCTGGTTGATCGGGTCGTTTCGCCTGCCGGAGAATTGATCTACTCCGCCACGCCAGAGATCCTGGCGACCGTTGTCTCGGCCGAGACGAGCCGCCGCCTTCGGGAGATGATGGCCCAGACGGTTCTCTTTGGCACGTCGAGCCGGTTCTTCGATCCGGCCGGGTTCCCCTCTCTTAAAAATATTCCGATCGGGGGGAAGACCGGATCGCTGACGGGGAGCGATCCCCCCGGAAAGGTCTCCTGGTTTGTGGGGCTTGCGCCGATCGATCGGCCCGAGATCGCGGTCGCTGCGCTGGTGGTGAATGATCCGACCCGCCGCCGGGTCCACGCAACCGAGGCCGCCACCGTGGGCCTCGCCGCCTACTTCGCCCGCCCGGGCGACTGACCAAAAATCTTCTTGACTTCGCCCCACTTTTTTTGGCTCTTCGTGGACTTGAGTGGGTAAATTTGAGGGGTTGACGGCCATGAAAGCCGCATAGAATGGGCATAAAAGGGTTCCTCCCCTTTGTAAGGGGAGGTGAGGTGGGGTAGATCACGGTGACAAGATTTCTGAAGGGAG
>CAZSHZ010000157.1:0-6944 GCA_964606955.1 uncultured Nitrospirota bacterium | reverse complement strand
GGCCATCGACTCGATCAAGGAGAAGGGCTCCAGGCTCCGGACAAAAACGGGGCGGCCGAGGAGCATCAGGAACTGCTTTCTTGAGCCGCCCATCCGAGTCCCGATCCCGGCGGCCGCAAGCACGACCGCCGCCGATCGATTGTAGGGGCTCACGTCGCCCCCTCCACCGGCAAAGCCGGATGGAGCCTCCCCCTCACGCTCGCCTTGCTCGCTGGGAAGATCTGTAGGGGCTCACGTCGCGGCTATCACCTGTGGGGGCCCGTGCGGTTCGCTTCGCGCTCCTCCGATGCCCCCACACCCCGCGCTCGGACCGGCAAAGCCGGATCCTCGCTTTCCACCGGCAAAGCCGGATGGAGCCTCCCCCTCACGCTCGCCTTGCTCGCTGAATTAGGGCTTCTCCCCGGACGGTCAGACGTTCGGGGTCCGGACGGCGTGCGCCTCTTCACGCTCCCCCGGGAGGGGGTGGTGGCCCTCCCCTCCCTCCTTCACCTTCGTGAAAATCATCCTGCCAGCCGTGTTCTGAAGCACGGATGTGACCACCACATCGATGTTCTTGCCGATCATCTTTTTGGCCTCATCAACCACGATCATCGTTCCGTCGTCCAGATAGGCGATCCCCTGCCCCGACTCCTTCCCCTCCTTCAACACGAAAACGCGCATCGCCTCTCCAGGGAGGACCACCGGCTTCAGCGCGTTGCAGAGTTCGTTGATGTTGAGGACGTGGACCCCCTGCAGCTCGGCGACTTTGTTCAGATTCAGATCGTTCGTCACGATCTTGGCGTTCCTCTTTTTGGCCAGCGCGACAATCTTCGCATCCACTTCGCGAATCTGGGGAAAGTCCTCCTCGACGATCCGCACGTCGATCTCCGACATCTTTCGCATCCGATTCAGGATATCGAGCCCGCGGCGCCCGCGCGCCCGTTTCAGCGAGTCGGAGGAGTCCGCGATGTGCTGCAGCTCCTGCAGGATGAAATACGGCGTGATGAACGTCCCCTCAAGAAACCCCGTGGCGCAGAGATCGGCGATCCGCCCGTCGATGATCACGGAGGTATCGAGAATCTTATTGTTCGATGAGAAGGCGCCCTTCTTCCCCACGATAAAAAACGAGATGTCCTCCTCCATCCGCAGGCCGATCATTAAGCCGATATATCCAAAGAGGACCGGAAGGCCGAGCGAGAAGGGATAGCGCGCCCCAAGGATGACATTCACCAGGCCCGCGGAGAGAACACCGGCAAACATCCCGGAAAATCCCCAGAAGAGCCTCCGCATCGCGGCCAGATGGATCGACCGCTCCAGCAGCACGATCCCCCCTCCGACGAGGAGCCCCCCGACCAACCCGATCCACACCCCCTCTTCAGCTCCCCAGACCGAAGAGACGGCGAAACCGCAGATCGCCGATACCAGAATAAAAACGACACGAGTGAGATTGACCCCGACACCCATCATTCCTCCCTATGGGGCAATGGTAATGAAAACGGTCCGCCCCTGGCGGTTAATCAACAAAAGTACTCCCTCCTTCTTTTTGCTCTTCCCGACCACCTCCTGATATTCCTTTAGGTCCTTAACCGGCTTTCGGTTGACTTCGAGAATCACGTCACCGCGAAGCAGTCCGGCCTCCTCTGCGGGGCTGTCGGGTTCGACGCGGGTCACCACCACGCCGTGCTCAACGTTGATCCCCAACTGCCGCGCAAGATCGGGGGTCAGGTTCCGAACCTCCAAACCGGAGAGGAGATTCTCTCTCTCGCCCCCCTCTTCGCCCTCCTCCTCCGATCGCACGATCTCTTTGGGTAGCTCTTCGATCGTCGCCTCCAACTCCTTCGACTGCTTATCTCGCACGACCTTCAATTTCACCTTTGAGCCGACCGAGGTGCGCGCGACGAGATTTCTCAGCTGGGACGTGTTCTCAATCGCCTTTCCCTCGAACTCCACGATCACATCACTTCTCTTCAGCCCGGCCTTCTCGGCCGGCGACTTTGAAAGGACGTCGGAGACCAGCGCCCCCCTCGTCTCCTTTAGCCCGAACTCCTTTGCAAGCGCCGGGGAGACGTCTTGAATGGAGATCCCGAGCCATCCCCGGACGACCTTCCCCTTGGCCACAAGCTGCTCCATCACCTGCCGCGCCATGTTCGACGGAACCGCGAACCCAATCCCCATGTATCCCCCGCTGCGGGTGAAGATCGCGGTATTGATGCCGACCAACTCGCCCCGCGTATTCACCAGGGCCCCGCCCGAGTTCCCCGGATTGATCGCCGCATCGGTCTGGATAAAGTCCTCATAATCGGCAATGCCGACATTCGCCCGTCCGACCGCTGAGACGATTCCCATCGTCACGGTCTGATTCAACCCAAACGGATTTCCGACCGCTAAGACGTACTCCCCGACCTCCAATTTGGACGAATCCCCCCAGATGGCGGTCGGCAGGCCCTGGGTCTCGATCCGCACAACCGCGATGTCCGTTTTGGGATCGGTCCCGACGATCTTCCCCTTGAACTCGCGGCGGTCCCCGAGAAGAACCTTGATATCGTCGGCCTTGGAGACCACATGATTGTTCGTCACGATCAATCCGTCGGGATCGACGATGACCCCGGAACCGAGACTCTGCTCCTTTCGCTCGCGGGGCTCAAACCTTCGCCCGAAAAATTCGTCGCCGAAAAAACGGCGGAAAAACGGGTCCTCGAACGGAAAGGGGGAAAATTCCTGGCCGCGGATGGTCCGTGTCGAAGAGATGTTGACGACCGCAGGCGTAATCTCCTTCGCCACCTCGACGAAGGTCTGCTCCGCCGGCGCGATCAAGGGGGGCTTGTCCTTTACGCCGACCGCCTTCCCCTCCGGTAAAAGCCTGAGTTGCGCGCTTAAGACAAGACCGATCAGAATTCCGGCGGTGAGCAGAGAAAGAGGAAGAATGCGGGAACGCATAAGGCCTCCATAATCAACAAGTTTTCGCATTATAACACAGGTTTTCAAAAAACCATCAAAATGTGGTAGCGTTTGGCCTCTCAAGGAGATGCGGGCGAAAACACGAAAAGACCTTTCCGAAAAAGACCGGAGGTTTCTCTGGCACCCTTTTACTCAGATGGCCGAGTGGGAGAAGGAGGAGCCGCTGGTCATCGACCGGGCCGAAGGCCCGTACCTCTACTCGATCGACGGCCGCCGCTATATCGACGGGGTCTCCTCGATCTGGGTCACGCTCCACGGCCATCGCCGGCGCGAGATCGACCGGGCAATCCGCTGCCAGCTCTCGAAGGTCGCGCACACCACGCTCTTCGGCCTCACCCATCCGACAGCGATCGAACTCGCCGAAAAACTCGTTTCCATCGCTCCTTCCGGTCTCTCCCGAGTCTTTTATTCCGACAACGGCTCGACGGCGATGGAGGTGGCGCTCAAGATGGCATTCCACTACTGGCGCCACAAGGACCGGCCGGAAAAGTCCCGCTTCGTCGCCTTTTCCAACGCCTATCACGGCGACACGATCGGAGCGGTCAGTCTAGGCGGCATCCCCCTCTTCCATGGGATCTACGCCCCTCTTCTCTTCCCGGTGGATCGCCTCCCGGCCCCCTACTGCTACCGCTGTCCCTGGGATCTCGTCTACCCCTCCTGCCGTCTCGCCTGCGCCTCCTCCATGGAAGAGTCCATCGAGCGGAACGCGGATCAGATCGCCGCGGTGGTCGTCGAGCCGTTGGTGTTCGCCGCCGGCGGGATGCTGACCATGCCGCCTGGGTATCTCAAACGTCTGCGAGAGGCGACATCGAGGCATGGACTCCTCCTGATCGCGGACGAGGTCGCCACAGGATTCGGCCGGACCGGGACAATGTTCGCCTGCGAACAGGAAGGGGTCACCCCGGATCTCATGGCGGTCGCCAAGGGGTTGACGGGCGGCTATCTCCCGCTGGGCGCGACCCTGGCGACGGAGGAGATCTACGAAGCCTTTAAGGGGGAGTATTCCGAGTTCAAGACCTTCTTTCACGGCCATTCGTACACGGGAAATCCGCTCGGATGCGCCGCCGCTCTAGCGAGCCTAAAAATTTTTGAAAAGGAAGGGACCCTGCAGAAGGTTCGCACAAAGGGAGAATATCTGGAGCGGCTCCTAGAACCGCTGAAACGGCACCCTCACGTCGGAGAGATCCGCCGCAGCGGTCTCATTGCCGCGATCGAACTGGTGGAGAACCGGGACTCGAAACAGCCCTATCCGCTTGGGCTCCGAATGGGGCACCGGGTTGCGATGGAGGCGCGTCGCCGCGGCGCCATTCTCCGGCCGCTTGGAAACATCATCGTCCTGATGCCTCCTTTGGGAACGCCGAAACCGGTCTTGAAAAGATTGGCAATCATCACGGTCGAGGCGATCTCAACCGTTACGAGAGGGTAATCTCCCGTCCCTCCTCCCGTTTCCAACGGCGGAAACGGGCGAGAAATTTTTGGATCACCTTCTCGGGATCGAGTCCCAGCGCGCGGGCATACTGGCCCAGGTAGGAGCGGATGTAGGTCTCCGGCGGGAGGCTGCGAAAGTTGTCCTCTTCAATGAACTCCAGATGCCTAAGGCTGATCCGGGTTCGGTCTGCAATATCGTTTAACGAGATCCGCATCCGCTCGCGGACGACCTTCAACTCGGACCCCAAGATCTCCTCCCGATCATAAAAACCGGCTGGAAGCGCGTCGGAGGGGGCGGCCGGTTTTTCCTGCGGGCCTGGATTACCCAACACCATCGCGAGCGCCTCGTCATATCTCTTTCGTTGCACCGGATCGATCAGGGTCCTGAAGGCCTCCTCGACCTTCCGGAGGATCGCCGCCCGATCCGATGCCTCGAATAACGGAGAGGCGACCGCCTTGTCGGGCCCGAACGTCCGCCGGGCAACCTCATATGCCCTTTTGATTTCCGCCGGCGCGGCGTTATAGGGGATGTCGAGGATCTCGTAAAAATTCTGGTCGGCAAATCGCTTCATGAAAGGACAAATTGAAGCGAAAGTTCCCGATCGGCCAGCAGATGGTCGGCAACCCGGTCGATCCCACGGGCGGCGGCCGAAAAGGGGGCGTCCACCAGAAGGGGGCGACGCGCCTTTGTCGCCTGCCAGACCCGGTCGTCGTACTCGATATAACCGGAGTAGGCCACCCGGATTCCAAAATACTTCGAGCAGGAAGAGCGCATCGAGAAGCCGAGGGTGATGTCGTCGCGGCTGCGGACCTGATTGACCACAAGTTTCGGACGGAGGCGGCCGACCGCCTCCCAGAGGCGGCCCCCGGCCGCCGGGTCGATCTTTCGCACATGCTCGATCAGGTCGTACGGATTCTTAATCCCGCGCTCATTCTTCTCATCCATCGCCGCGGTCACGATCTCGCGCACTTCCGGCTCCCTGGCCGCCTGCTTGAACCTGCGATAGAAGGCCGATTTGATGAAACGGTAGACGTTCTCAATCGAGGTCGGCTCGGGAAGAAGGACAAGGATCCCGTTATCGGCGGCGAGGAAGAAATCGATAATCGTGAAGGCCGTTCCGGCCCCGAGATCGAGCAGGATGTGGTCGAAATCGAGCTCCGCGATCCTTCGGATCAGCCGCGCCTTCTGTGAATGTTTCGGGTTCGCGATCTCGAGAAAGTCCTGGGCCCCTGAGAGAAGATGGAGCCCTTTGACCTCCGTCTCGACGATAATATCGGAAAGATTTTTCACCCGACCGGAGAGGAAATCGGAAAGGGTGCCGGAAGGGTAGTCCAGGCCGAGGCAGGTATGGAGATTGGCGCAGCCGAGGTCCGCGTCTACCAGAAGGACCCGTTTCCCGCGCCGCGACAGGGCGATCCCCAGATTTGCCGCAAGGAAACTCTTCCCCGTCCCTCCTTTGCCACCGCCGACGGCCCAGAGGGTTTTCGAAGCCGTTTCCCCCCTCAACGGGGGGAGGGCAAAGAGTCCGGCCATGCCGGTCTCTTCTACACCAGCATCGCTTTTTTTTCAACAATGGTTGTGTTATTTTCCGAAGTTGTGATCTCTCGAAAGGTCCTCATTCTCCTTTTCCCGCTCTTTTTTCTCCCCGTCTTAAATGAGGCGGAAAGGGGCGCGCCCCCTTCCGAACCATCCCCCAGACCTCAAGCGCTCGCGCAGGCAACGCCTGACGCTCGCAGTAACTCGGTTGCGAAAAACCGAACGATCCCCTTCGACCTGTCGGGCGTCCCGGATGCGGACGGAATCCCTTCCGGTTGGAGCCTCAAGCAGTGGTTCGGCAAAAGCCGAAAGATCGAGGTCATCCGCGAAGGTGGAGGCCCGGTCCTCCACCTGATAAGCGATAAAAATTCGTTCGGAATCTATCGGGAGGAGAAATTCGACATCCGGGAAACACCTGTCTTGAGGTGGAAGTGGAAAGTGACGCGGCTACCGGAGGGGGGAGACGTGCGTGAAAAGTCAAAAGATGACCAGGCGGCGCAACTCTATGTCATGTTTCCCCGTTTTCCCGCCGCAATCAACAGCCGTATGGTCGGCTACATCTGGGACTCCTCGACGCCCGCCGGCACGAAGGTGACCAGCCGAAAATCGTCGAATACGCGATATGTCGTTCTCCATTCGGGGAAAGAGGGGTTGGGCGGGTGGGTCGAAGAGCGAAGAAACGTCTACACCGACTATAAAGATCTTTTTGGCGAGGAGCCTCCGGAAGGGGGAGGAATCACCCTGATGATCGATTCCAACGACACGAAGAGTTCCGCCGAGTCTTTCTTCTCAGACATCCGTCTGCAACAGGAGTAGCCCGCTTCTTGCCCCGTTTTGCCTCGGCCCTTTTTATCGTCAATCCGGCGGCTGGTCGCGTCCGTTTCTCCCACTGGCTGGACCGGCTCCTCCCGGAGCTCCGCCCCCTCGCCGGCCGGATCGAGGTGGTCCGGACCGCCGGCCGGTTCGACGCCGGATTGATCGCCCGGCAGGCCACCCTCTTAAGCTCTCCCCCTCCCCTCCTGCTGGTCGGCGGAGGGGACGG
>CAZSHZ010000156.1:0-2273 GCA_964606955.1 uncultured Nitrospirota bacterium | reverse complement strand
GTGGGGTCAGGGTTTTACGATTGCCGCCCGGCCTGGAGAAGCTCTCTGATTGACACCTCTCCCCCCGGTTGTTAGGATGCCGCTCCGATGCTGTTTCCGCTTCTCCTTTTTTTTCTCCTCCTCTCCTGTTCCAGAGGCGATCCTCCGGCAAAGAGCGCGGAAACTCCTCCTTCTCCCCAAGCAAGCCCCCTCCCCGGCGGCGAGGTGATGCAGCGGATCCAGGAATATAAAAAGCGGCTCGAGAAAAATCCGAAAGACCTCGAGGCGCTGATCTTCTTGGGAAACGCCAACTTCGACATCCAGCGGTTTGAAAAGGCAAAGGAATACTATGAGGCGGCCCTCAAGGTAGACGGGGAGAACGTTCATGTCCGGGCCGATCTGGCCTCGACCCTCCGAAACATCGGCCTGTCGATGGTCGGCTCCGGAAGAGAGATGAAGAACGGGGCGAGGGAGAAGGAGGGGGAGCGGCTGATCGACCGGGCGGTGGCCGAGTTAAGAAAGGTCTTGAAGGCCAGCCCGGACAACGACGTGGCGCTCTACAATCTCGGAGTGATTCTCTTAAACGACCGAAACGACCGGAAAGGGGCGATTCAGGCGTGGGAGGCCCTGATTCGCCTCAAGCCGACCGACAAGCTCTCTTTAGAGTTACAGAAAAAGATTAAGGAGCTGAAGCAGGGCTGACGGGGGACGGCTCGGAAGGGGGCCCGCCCCCTTCCGCTGATCATCGGGGGAAGGCCTCGCGGACTCCTCCGTCGACCGGGAGCATCGCTCCGGTCGTCTTGGCCGAGCGCTCCGAGGCGAAGAACAACACCGCCTCCGCGACGTCGCTTGCGAGCACCTTTCGCTTTAACAGGTTTCTTTGCGCGTAAAACTCCTCGATCTTCTCAACGCGGATGTTGTAGGCCTTTGCCCGCTCCTCTCTGACGCGCGGCGACCAGAGGCCGGAGTTCTCGAAGACCCCGTCCGGATTCACCATGTTGACGCGGACCCCTTGCTCGGCCCCCTCGATCGCTAGGATCCGTGAGAGTTGCGCCTGCGCTGCCTTGGACGCCGAGTAGGCCCCGAAATCCTTGCCGGGGGCGAGGACATTTTTTGTGGCGACCACGACGATGTTTCCGCCGATCCCCTGCCGCCGGAAGATTCTCATCGCCTCACGGCAGACGAGGAAGTGCCCGGTCGCATTGACCGCGAGCGAGTTCTCCCACTGCTCGAGCGTCAACCCCTCAACCGGGGCGCTCACGGCGATCCCTGCATTGGAGACCAGAATATCAAGCCCCCCAAAGGCCAGAACAGCGTCGGCGAAGCCCTTTCTCACCGACTCCTCGTTCGCGACATCGACCTTCAGGGCGAGCGCCTGAGTCTCTCCCCACCTTGCGTTGATCTCTGACGCGACTTTCTCACACCCGGGAAGATCGATGTCGCAGAGGATCAGATGCGCCCCTTCTTCCGCCAGGCGGGCGGCAACCACCCGGCCGATCGCCCCGGCCCCCCCCGTGACCAGAGCGATCCGACGGGAGAGCTCTTTTCCCGGAGGGAGGAGGGTCAGTTTGAAATTTTCCAGGGGCCAGTATTCGAAATCGCAAAGATCCTTCGGGGGGAGGGGGCGATAGGAGGAGATTTTTGAGGCCGACTGGATGACCCAGATCGTGTGGAGATAGATGTCCCGGGCGATCCGGCAGGCGCGGCGATCCTTCCCGGTGGTGAACATTCCGACACGCGGGATGAGGATGACCCGCGGGTTGGGATCCAGCATCGTCAGCTGTTTCGCCGCGGGCCTGTACCGCTTGAAGTAGTCGATATAACGTTTGCGGTAGGCCTCGACCGCCTCCGGGATCCGATCTGCGATCGTATCTCCCTTCTCTTTCACCGGGACAACAAGGGGCCAGGGCTTGATATGCATGAGATGATCGGGGGTGAAAGGCCCGGCGGCGGCCTCGACCGCGCGCGGGTCGGCAAGAAAGCGGAGGAGTTCGGGGGCGTTCTCGAACTGGAGAAGCATCGGCTTGATCCGGCTGACCTCGCCCCGCAGAGTCGGCGCGATCCGCGAGGCAACAGCAACGGCTGACAAGCGGGTCCTGAAAGCGCCCGAGACGGACCGTGAACCCGGTCTGCCGCTCTTTTTCACAATGAACTTCTCGGCTGCCGTGATCATCCGGATGGTTTCAAGATAGGCCTCTTTGGCGCTCCTCCCCCACGTGATGAGCCCATGCTTGTCGAGCACGACACCGCGGGCCGCGGGGACGCGCCGGACCGCCTCCGCCGTGATTTTGGAA
>CAZSHZ010000155.1:0-15808 GCA_964606955.1 uncultured Nitrospirota bacterium | reverse complement strand
TCGGCCCCTCCCCCTTCGGCACGCCGCGTCCGAATGATCCGGAGGATCGTCTCATCCAGCCGCTTCAGCCCTTTGGAGAACTCGCGGTTTGCCCGGGTCGGGATAAACCCGGGAACCGGAAGATACCGGTACTGGTTCGTGATATGGTACTGGCCGATCGTGACGAGTCGGCCGAGCTCGTCCACCTCCTCCTTCACTTCCGTGCTGAAAAGCGCCTTGCAGACAATAAGGAGGGCCAGCCGCGTCATCTCGGAGGCGACATCGAAGGTATCCCCCTCCTTCCACCCCTCGAGCATCTCTTTTGTCTTTTCCGTCATGATCCCGGCATAGGTCGCAATCTGCTGGCGGTGAAAATAGGGCTGCATCATCCGTCGCTGCTTCAAATGGAGAGGGTCCTCGCTGGTGATCAGCCCCTTGCCGAAGACCTGCCGGCCGGCGGGGGGCATCGGCATCTTCGGATAGTTGCGCTGGTTGGTCACGAGAACATGCTTGATGTCTGCGGGATCGTTCAATAGATAGCCGGCGGATCCAGGCTGCCGTCGAAAAACGTCGACTGCAATCCCGTACCGCAACCGGACGACGTCTCCATACGTGGAGGCGCAGTACAGCAGAAAGCCCAGCGGCTCGCGAAGCTCGCGCAGGGAGCCCCAGAACCAGTGCGCCGGGGGCCCAGGGGTTTCCCTCACCGCTTGCCTGGCGTGCATCGGATGGCCCTCATAGCCCAGGCCACCAGCTGATCGGAGTCTTCGCGGGGTTATTCCGCTTCGCGGTAGGGGACCGCGAAAGGCGCAGGATTTGGTTCCGGCTGCGGATACGCGACCGTCTTCCCCTCATAATTCTGGACGACGACCTCTTTCTCGTTGATCGACAGGAGAGTGTCTGGCGGGAGGATCGCGACCTTCCCCCCTCCCCCAGGGGCGTCGATGACATAGTGCGGCACCGCCATCCCGGAGGTATGGCCGCGCAGCGCCCTGATGACTTCGAACCCGGCTTCAACCGGGGTTCGGAAATGCCCGGTCCCGGTGACCAGATCCGTCTGGTAGAGATAGTAGGGCTTGACGCGAACCTTCAACAGCCTCTGGCCCAGCCGCTTCATCACCTCCGGATCGTCGTTGATCCCCTTCAATAGAACGGTCTGCGCGCCGAGCGGTATTCCTGCGTCGGCCAACCTCCCGCAGGCCGCCTCGACCTCCGGTGTCAACTCGTCCGGGTGGTTGAAGTGGAGGTTCATATAGATCGGATGGTATTTCTTGAGCATGGCACAGAGCTCGTCCGTGATCCGCTCGGGGAGCGTCCCCGGAACGCGGGTCCCGAGACGGATGATCTCAAGATGCGGGACCGTCCGAAGCGCCTTTAAGATCCGCTCCAGAAGCAAATCGACCACCATCAACGGGTCGCCGCCTGAGAGGATGATGTCCCGCACCTCGGGATGTTCGCGGAGGTACTCCACCACGCTTTCCAACTGTTTCGGGGTGAGGGTCCCCGGTTTTCCGACGAATCTCTTGCGGGTGCAGAATCGGCAGTAGATCGGGCATTGATTCGTCACGAAGAGGAGAACCCGATCCGGATAACGATGGACCAGGCCCGGGACCGGCATATCCCCATCCTCATTCAACGGATCGGCTTGGAAGAGGGGATCCTCCTCCAACTCCTCCGGAGCCGGGATCACCTGCCGGGCGATCACCTCCCCTTTCTCGCGGATCAGCCTCGCCACGTGCGGGGTGATCCGCATCGGATATTTTTTGATGATCTCCTCGAGGCGCTCGACCGTCACACCGAGCGCGTCGGCAAGTTCCCCGGGGCTCTCGATCGACTCGCGAAGCTCTCTTCTCCAGTCGTTCATCGCTTATCTCGGGGCGTACTTCTCATCGAGATATCGGAGAATCTTGTTTTCATCGTCAAGGACAACCTCCCCCTCCACCAACACCGGAACGGTATACTGCCCGGAGACTTCAAAGACCTCTTTGCGCGCGGAGCGCATCGGAGGGACTTCTATTCTCTCATACTTTAGCCCGAGTTCGTCCAACCGGTCGCGGACCATCTTGCAGAAAGGGCATCCGGGAAGGTCGTACAGTTTCACCGATCAAACCCCTCAAGCGCAGCCGGGGCCATGACGGCATCGACCATGCCGTGGAGGAGTTTTTTGTCCGCCGGGCAGATGGTGGCAAGGACCCCACAGAGATGCGCACCGCCGTTCGCCAGGAAGTAGTAGGGGGAGATCCGGGCGCGCCCCTCCATCGCAACCATTCGGCCGCTGGGCTCCTCCTCATACTCGACCGTCACCTTTTTTCCCTTATGAAAGTCCTGCAGAACATACGGGCTCTTCGGGAACGAGGCAAGCGCCCGCTCAATCGCCTTCCCCCACTCCTCCTCCGAGAGATCATGTCCGACGATCACCCCGCGGCTCCCCCACGCAAGTTCGGAAAATCCGGACGGCTTTAACACCCGCTCCCTCTCCCGTTTCCCCTCGTGGGCCAAAAGGGTAAAATCGGCGATCGCCTTTCCTCCTGAGGTCAACCCCGGAATCACCGCATGCGGCGGAACCGGCCTGGGATCGATGATCCAGCTTTTCGGGACGATCTTCTGTAGCCGCCGATACCCTTCTGGTCCCAGCGTATCGGTCCAGAACGGTTCGAGGAGCGGGTGATGCAGCAAGGCAAGCGCAAGTTTCTCCTCGAGATACGGCTTCAACGGCGGGGTAATGACGACCCCCCTCTGTTTCACGGCCGCCACGAGGGGGTCGATCCCAGCAATGTTCGGAAGATCGAAGAGCTCAAAGAACCGGTAAACCACCTCCACGCGAGCCGGGCCATCGGGAAAAGGCGCCAAGACCTCCCCATCTAAAAACTTCAACTCCTCCGGCGCGACCGCCACGGCATTCCACCCTTTTTCCCGCAGCGCGCCGGCGAGCCACCGCATCTCGGGACGATAGTCGCGCGACTCCTCGGAGACGACGATGGCGAGGGCCGGCCGGGGTTTTCCCGCAGCCTCCTCCATCGCGGATGCGAACCCATCGATCATCCCCTCTTCTCCGCCGATCACCCGATCCCCGTACGCCCGCGCCAGAAGCGCGGTCAGCCCAATCCCTCCGGGAACCGGATCAAGTTCGGTAAGGGCGAAACCGCTCTCGGTCAGGACAAGATCGGGACGGATCACTAAAGGGAGATGATGCTTAAACCTGCCGTAGCGGGAGGTCTCGATCAGCTCCTTCGGCTTCCCTGCTTCAAAATAGGCGGCCACCCAACCGGGGACGCTCCCGCGGACCGAATCGAGATAGAGCCGGTTGACGGCGCGGTAAAAATCGAGAAGGAGCGGACCGAGCCATTCCAGAACGCTCAACTCCTCGGAATTTAAAGGAAACGGTTTCGGCGAGAGCCGAAAGGAATTTTCGAAAAGCCCGGAGCGGGTAAGCAGCCCGCGCGCCGCCCGCGTCCCCGAGGCATCGGGCCGCCTGAGGGATTCTGTCACTCTCACATCATAACACCCGGTTTTAAGAGCGCGCAAGGTTTTTCAAATCCCGCCTCAATCTTCCCGGGAAATCGGTAAAAATCCCGTCTCCCCCCGCCCGGATGACCCGCTGGGCCCCCCTTCGGTCATTGACCGTGAAGAAGTAGACCCTCATTCCGGCCCGGTGGGCCCTCTCGATCCCCTTTTTAGAGAGCCTCCGGATTGGGGGGGAGAGGCTTTCTGCCCGAAGGAGCCTTCCGCGGTCAACGGCCCGCTCCCAACTCTGCCGCTCAAACAGAAGGGAAATTCTCAGACTGGACGAAAGATCACGGAGGCGCGCCAAAAGCGGCCAATCAAATGAGGAGACGACCACCCGCTCCATCGCCGCCAGCCTCCCAATCTCGGCCAAGAGCCGGGCAGGCTCCACCGTCTTGACTTCAAGATTGACCTCCCGCGCCGGCGGGATTGATCCGAAGAGGTCGCCAAGTGTTGCGATCCCCAATTTTCTCGCCTCTTTGGCAAGAACCCGGCTGATCGGCCGAGGGTCGCCGGCAACCCGTTTCAGCCGCGCGTCGTGAAGAATGACAATCTCTCCATCCGACGACTGTCGCAGATCGCACTCGATCATGTCGGCGCCCTGCGCGTCGGCCAGTCGAAACGCCGCCGGCGTATTTTCCTTCGCCTCTCCGGAGGCCCCCCGGTGGGCGATGATCTTAAACGCAATCAAGAAGGGGGCGCCCCCAACTGGGGGCTCACGAGAACGATCACACGTTGATCAACGGCGGTCGCTGCCGCCAATCCGACCGATTGAAAACCGACGAACAGGCCGGACGCGAGTGAAACAATCTCGCTCCCAACGAAATGATCAACGCATCCCGGGAAGGTCCCGTCTCCACGGCCGAGAAATATCCGGATCAGGGAGCCGTTCATCGCCGCCGCGATGTCCAGGTTCTGGTCCTGATTGAAATCCTCGATTACGACCGCAAGCCCTTTTCTCCCCGCAGACGAGAGGGAGCAGTTGGTCGGGCCGCTCCCGGGCGTCCCGACGCGGATCGAGGCCTCCCTCCCCTTCTGCAGGTAGACCGAGAGGTCGCCGTCGGAATCGATCGTTACGAAGATGGCCGGGACGAGGAACCCGGCGCGGATAGCGGCCGGCCGCGCGGCCAGGGCAATCGGCGTCTTTGCCAGCGGGAAGAGGACCCGTTCAAAACTGAAATCCCGAGAGAAAAAGGCGACAGCAGAGAGCTCGCGATCAATGGTCAGAAGGATGTCGTCCTTTCCATCGCCGTCAAAATCGCCGACCGCAAGCCCGCTGATTTTTCCGCCGGCGTCCAGCAGGGTCGGGGGGTCCTTGAACTCGCCCGGCCCGGTTCCACGGAACAGTGCAAGATCATCAAGATTCGCCACCACGATGTCCATCAGGTCGTCCGAATCGAAACTCCCGATGCCGATCGCCGATGGACTTTTGCCGGAGAGCGGAATCGGCCCGACCGGCGAAAACGATCCTTCCCCGCACACCGGGACCGTCTGGCTCGGCTTGATCGAACAGCGAACCCCCCGGATCAGCCAGAGGGCGCCGTTCGCATCGGCCACGGCAAGATCAGCCAGGGTGGCCGAGCCGGAGGAGAACTCCCCCGCCGCAACCGCAATCGGCCGCGCGCCGGGGAGCGTAACCGGATATGTGAAAAACCTCCCCTCTCCATCTCCGAGAAGGAGGGTGACCGTCCCCTCATCGGGGCTGACCGCCGCCAGATCAAACGCGATGTCTCCATTAAAGTCGATCGTCTGGAACTGTCCGGTTGAAAGGGGGAAGGAGAATACGGCGGGAGCGACCGCCGCAGGACGGGCAACAGAGATCGGCGGATCGACCCGGACCTGCCGGGAAACCAGGATCGCGCTGGCTGTCCCCAAGAGATCGGGATTGGCCACGCTCGTCGCAGTGACGGCAATCCGCTGGTTGATCCCGCTGATCGGAAGGGGATCGGGCGCAACAAAGACCCCCTCCTCATCGATTGACCCCTGCTGCGGCGAGATGCTCCAGGCGACCCGCTGATCATCGACGCCGCTCACCGTCGCGGCAAACTGGAACTTCCCGCCGGCCGGGACCCGGAAGAGTTCCGGCTTGATCGTCACGGCGCCGGAGCGGCCTTTCTCGGAACAGGAGAGGAGGAGGAGAATGAGCGCAAAGCGTTTCATCCCCCATCCCCGAAGGGGACCCGGATCGGGATCATCGGCCGGCCTCGCCAATCCTTGGAGCCGAATCGCGCCAGAACCAGCCCCATCCGAACGATCCAGTCGATCAGCATGACGACCCAGACCGCCGTCAACGCAGGCTGAAATCCAATCCACCCACGTGCCGCAAGCGAAGAAAAGAGGATAGAGAGGGGGACCCGGACGCACCACCCCCCCACGATCCCAACCAGCAGGAGAAAAGCGGTGTCGCCGGCCCCGCGAAGAGTTCCCGTGACCACCATCGTGATCGCCAGCGGCACCTGGAGGAAGGCCACGATCCTAAGGAAAAGAATCCCCAGACGGATCACCTCCGGATCCGAGGTAAAGGGGCGCAGGAAGAGTCGAGGAAAGAGAAAGAATCCGATCCCCATCAGACCCATTACCCAGACGGCCAGACACCTCGCCTCCCTGTTCTCCTCGCGCGCCCTGAGCATCTCCTGAGCGCCGACGCTCTGACCCACCGAGGCGACGGCGGCGGTGGCAAAGCCGCTCCCGATCGTAAACGAGAGCGCCTCGACCGCCAGCCCGATCTGGTGGGCGGCATAGACCACCGTCCCGAAAAAGAGGACGGCGCGGGCATAGACGATCTGCGCCCCCTGCTGGATCAGCCGATCGGCCGAAAGGGGGAGTCCGATCCGCGCAACCTCCCGGACGGCGGGAGGATCGAAATCAGAGCGACAGAGATAACCTCGGCGGCGCGCCTGACGAAAGAGATAAAACCCGCCGATAATTTCCGAGAGCCCGGCCGAAAGGGCGGCCCCCTTCACCCCGAGACCGGGGAGCGCCAGGGCCGGGGTTCCATAAATCAGCGGGTAGGCAACGCCCACGTGAATCAAGTTTATCAGAACAATCCCTTTCATGGGGGTGCGGGTATCGCCGATCCCGTACATCGTCGCCGAAAGGAAATCGACCGCGAAGGTGAGAGGGAAAAAGAGGAAGAGGGTGGAGAGGTAGGAGGAGACTAAGGGGGAGACCGTTTGCGATGCCCCGACGATTCTGGGTGCATACGCCGAGAAGAGGACTCCTATCGCCGCAAAGAGAAGCGACAACGCCATCCCCGCCACAAAGGAGGACCAGGCCCCCCTGATCGCCTCCTCTCTCCGCCCCGCCCCCCAGAGTTGGGCGACAAGGGTGGTGGAGCCGAGGGAGAGCCAGGAGAGGAGCGCCAGAGCGAATCCGGCGATCAACTGCGCGATCCCGACCGCGGCAATAGCCGAGGGCCCCAACCCTCCGACGAAGAGGATGTCGGTTGTGACTACCGCTCGCTCCAGGAGGGCCGAGAGGGAAACCGGGAGCGCCAGAGTAAGAATGCGGCGGCGGACCGGGTTCACTCGACTCGGTTCTTCTCTCCTTCCACCGGAACGAAGATCGGAGAACGATCGATAAAGGGATGAATCCGACTCTCATACGAGATCTCCGGCGTGGTGATGGTCACCCGCCATCGAAGCGGGGCTAGCGGCTCTGGACGCGCCGCCACCCCGGTAAGCCGGATTCCGGCCTCAACCGCCGCCTCCTCGGCCAGCCGGACCGCGCGATGGCGCGCGCCGAAGAGGACGACAAGATATATAAGGGCGACGGCAAGGCCGCCGCGGGCCGCGGAAACGCTCCGCGAAGGACGGGCTCGATCAACCAGAAGTGGGACGAGAAAAAAGAGGGCGAGCAACGGATCGGCCGTATAGAGGAGGTCGAGCGAGATCGTCTGTCGGGCGACCGGATAAAAAAGCGGAGCACCTCCGACCGCTGCGACGTCCAGCCCGATATGCAGAAGCCACCCGGCTAGGGAAAGGAGATAGAGGGTGGTGAAGGGGATGGAACGTCTAAAAGAGAGATAGAGCGCCAGAGAGAGGATCAGAGAAAAAAGAGGGGCTCCGAAAAGGGAGTGCGTGATCGGACAGTCAAAGGGGCAGAGCATGCCGGCATCCGGCGCCACCGCCGCGACGATCAAGGCAACCCTTTTGGAAAGAGATCCTGGAACGGCAGCCGCCGCCAGCGCTCCGGAGAGTCCATGCGTGATCGGATCCATCCTTTGCGGATTATACCGACCGGAACAGATCCGGACAATCGAACCTTATGCTATAGTCGCTCCGGTGGAGTCGTTAGAAGCGTACCGGAAAGTCGCGATCGCCGCTGCCCGCGCCGCCGGGAAGATTCTTCTTACCGGCCTGAAATCGACCGTCGAAATCGGCTACAAAGGGGATCTGAATCTGGTGACCAATATCGATCTTCAGGCGGAAGAGGTGATCGTCGAGGCGATCCTCTCGGCCTTTCCGGACCATCTGATCTTCGCTGAGGAGGGACACAAGAAGGAGGGGGTCTCGCCGTTTAAGTGGATCATCGACCCGCTCGACGGGACAACAAATTACGCTCATGCATTTCCGATCTTCTGCGTCTCGATCGGGCTTGAGGTCGAAGGCGAAATCGGGCTGGGGGTTGTCTATGATCCGGTCCGTCCCGAAATGTTCATCGCCGAAAGGGGGACGGGGGCGACGCTCAACGGCTCCCCGATCCATGTCTCCTCGATCGGCCGGCTGACCGAGGCGCTGCTGGTCACCGGATTTTCCTATGATCTCCGCCGGGCCGAACAGAACAACCTCGATCACTTTGCCAACTTCTCCCGGCGGGCGCAGGCGGTCCGCCGCACCGGCTCCGCCGCGCTCGACCTCTGCTATGTCGCCTCGGGCCGCTTCGATGGTTTCTGGGAGATCAAACTCCACCCCTGGGATGTGGCCGCAGGGATGCTGATCGTGACGGAGAGCGGCGGGAACGTCACCGATTTTTCCGGAGCCCCATTCCGCGTTGATCAACCGGAGCAGATCGTCGCCAGCAACGGTCTGATCCATCAGGAGATGATCGAGGTTCTCCGCCTCGGGTCCGGATGAGCCCGGCGGCGTGAAAACCGCCCGCCGCGAACTCCTTGCCTGGGCCTTCTACGACTTCGCCAACTCGTCGTTCACCACCGTCATCGTCACGGTCGTCTATTCGGTCTATTTCATTCAGGTCGTCGCCCCCGGCGGCGAGGCGCTCTGGGGGCGGACTTACGCCCTCTCCATGATCGTGGTCGGTCTCCTCTCCCCGCCGCTGGGGGCCCTGGCGGATGCGACCGGGAGGAAAAAGATCTTTCTCTTCGTCTTCACGCTTCTCTGCATCCTCCCCACCGGCCTTCTCTATTTCGTCGGTCCCGGCGATCGCGCCGCCGGGATGATCCTGTTCGCCCTCGCCAACGTCGGATACAACGGAGCGCTGGTATTCTACGACTCCTTCTTAAAAGAGATCAGCCCGCCGGAGGAGACCGGACGGGTCTCCGGATTCGGCTGGGCCTTCGGCTATGTCGGCGGACTCCTCTCCCTTGCGGCGGTCTATCCCTTCGTCTGGCGCGGATTCGGCGAAGAACATCGATCCGCCGTACGGCTCGCATTCCCGATCACCGCGCTCTTCTTCGCTATCGCCTCGATCCCGACCTTCGCCGTCTTAAGAGATCGCCCCAAATCCGGTACCTTCTCGCTCTTCGCGGGGATCGGCCGGATCAGGGAGACGCTGGCAAATCTCTCCCGTTTCCGGCAACTGACGAGGTTCTTCCTCGCCTATCTCTTCTACAACGACGGAATTAATACGGTGATCGTCTTCTCGGCGGTTTTCGCATCGGTCGTCCTCGGTTTCTCGACTTCGGAACTGATCCTTCTATTCATCCTCATTCAGGTCACCGCCGCCGCCGGGGCCTACCTCCTCGCCTCCCCCGTGGACCGTTTCGGGCCCCGCCGCGTGATCGTGGCGACACTGCTCTTCTGGTCATTCATTTCCCTCTGGGCCTTCGTGGTCCAAAGCAAGAGCGAATTCTTCTTGTTGGCCATGATCGCCGGGTTGGGGATCGGTTCCGCTCAGTCGGCAAGCCGCTCTCTCCTCGTCCTTTTCGCCCCCGCATCGAAGACGGCGGAGTTTTTCGGCTTTTTCTCGCTGATGGGGAAGGTTTCAGCCACCCTAGGGCCTCTGCTCTATGGCGAGGTGGCCGTCCGAACCGGAAGCCATCGCTGGGCGGTCCTCTCGCTCCTCCCCTTCTTTCTGCTCGGCCTGGCCCTCCTCCTGCGGGTGGACGAAAAAGAGGGGATTGCTGCAGCGAAAGCGTCCGACTTTTGACAGGTTAGGACGGGAGGCTGTATAGTTCGAGCTTCCATGGGGACTCTAAGGGATCTTGCCCTTTCCCTCCTGCCGAAAAGCCTCCTCCCCATTTTTTTCAGGCCGGTCGATTTTATCTTTATCGTCCATCCTCGAAACGAGGCGGACGTGCCCCGACGTTTCCCGTTTGCCCGCTATCTTCCCGATAGGTTCATCCGGCTCCTCCTCCCCTTTCTCTGGCCGGTCGCAGGACCCAAGATCACCGGACTTTCCTCCAAGAAGGGGGACCCGATGACCGGGATCGTCTTCTTCTGCCCTCTGACGGCGGAACAGATGTTTGCGGATCCGAAGCGGGCGCGGAAAAAGATCAGACGGACGGTCACGGTCGCCGATAAACTCTCTCCGAACGTCATCGGCCTCGGCGGGTTGATCCCCCCGATCCTCCGGGATTCCTGGGAGAGCCTCGATCCGGTCAGCGCAGTGATCACCACCGGTAGGGTCTTCACCGCGGTCCTCGTCGTCGAAGATCTTAAGAGGGCCGTCCGCAACGTCGGGATGGAGTTCAAGGAGGCGAAGGTGGCCGTGTTGGGAGCCGCAGGACTCATCGGGTCGCTCGTAACCAAGTTGATCGCCCCGAGGGTCGGCTCGCTGCTCCTCATCGACCGGAGAATGAACGCATTGGAGAACCTTGCACGGGATCTTGACCCCGGGACCACCCCTTCTCTGGCCATCACCTCCGAGTTCGGCCGTCTGAATGAGGTGGACTTCGTGGTGGCGGTCACGAACGCCTTCCGGCCTCCGCTGCTCGATACCCATTTCAAGCCGGGGACGGTCGTGATCGACGCCAGCCAACCGCCGAACGTCGCGCCGACCATTCTGGAGGCGAGAAAGGACGTGCTTGTTCTGGAGGGAGGGATCGCCCGCATTCCGGGGATGCAGTGCCCGTTCGACTTCGGTTTCCTCCACCCGGACGAACTGTTCGGATGCCTCGCCGAGGCGATCATCCTCTGCTGGGCCGGCACGGGACGCCAGGATGTAGAGGGGAAATCGACCCTCGAGTTCGCGGCCCAGATGCAGAAGATTGCGCAGGAGATCGGTATCGTCCCGGCCGACTTTCGATCGTTCGGTTCGCTCGTGGCCGCATCGCGCTTCGTCAATCTCTGCCCCAAAGGCGCGGCCTTCGGGGACCCCATTGGGGGAGCGGTAGTCGCGTGATCCTCTCCCATCCCCGTTTCGCGATCCTCCTGATCTCGTTCTTCTTAAACTTCGGCCTCGCCCTCTTCATCCTTGTGACAAGCCGCCGGACCCCTTCGACCCTCTCCTTCTCGTTCACGGTCCTCGCGGTCGCCTTCTGGTCGCTTGCGCAGGGGATCTATGAAGGGACCACCAGCCTCGCCGCTGCGGAACGTGCGATCCGGTTCGCCTATCTTTCGGCCGCATTCATCGCCAGCAATTTTTACACCTTCTCCCTCCATTTTCCCCGACGAGTCCGACCCGTTCCCCGCTATATCCAGGGGTTGATCCTCTCCTTTCCGATCACCCTCGGACTTCTCCTCCCGGGCGGATTTCTGATCGCCTCCGTCGATCTCACCCCATTGGGAAAGGGGATCCACTATCGGATGGCCGACTATTTCTTCTTTTCCGTCGGGTTCATCGCCTTGATGGGAGCCGCGTTCATCAATCTCCTCCGTAGATATCGCCGCCTGGAGGGGAAGGAGAAGATGCAGGTCCGTTACGTCCTCCTGGGGACGTCGCTGGCGACGGCCTTCGGCGTCTATTTCAACCTCCTCCTCCCCGCCTTCGGGAGGACGGAGCTGATGTGGCTGGGCCCTCCGTTTACCGTCCTGCTGGTCGGGTTCGTCTCATACGCCATCATCCGGCACCGCCTGATGGATATCCGGATCCTCCTTTCCCGCACGATCGTCTACTCCGTTCTCCTGGTCACCAGCATGACCTTTTACACGATGGTCATCCTCGCCTCCCAGCGCTTCTTCGTCGGAGGGATCGGGTCGACCGCGAGCCTTCTGGTGGGATCGTTCCTCGTCGCCGTCGGATTCGAGCCCCTTCGGCGATTCTTTCAGCGGATCACCGATCGTTTTTTCTTCAGGAAAGGCTTCGATCCCCAGCAGCTCCTGGCCGAGCTGTCGCTCATTTTCAACGCCATCACCGACCTCGACCGTCTCCTCAGCTCGGTGACGGAGCGTCTGGCTAAGGCATTCGCAACAACGAAAGCGGCCGTCATCGTTGTGGAGGAGGAGAACGGCACGATCCTGGCCGGCGGACCGATCGGCCTGGCGCAAGCCGAAATCGCCTCGCTGACCTCCCGTCCGCAACCTCTCCTGGAGTACTACGACCGCCATGTGGCCGAGGGGTACTTCAAAACCCCCCCCAAGCATGAGGCGGTCCGCTACGAACTGATGGAGGCGGCCGAGGGGGGGAGCGAGAAGACCCTCGCGGAGGGGATGGTCCGGCTAGGGCTGGAACTGGTCGTCCCGATCTTCCGCAAAGACAAATTCATCGGGATCCTCATCCTCGGACCGAAGCGATCGGGAGAAGCCTTCTTCCCCGACGAACTGGCGCTTTTGAACATCATCGCCGGACAGGCCGCCACCGCCATCGAGAACGCCGCCCTCTACAAAGCGGTCCAGCGGCAGATGGACGAATTGAAAAAGGTACAGATCCAGCAACTGATGCAGTCCGCCAAACTGGCCTCCATCGGCGAGTTGGCGATGAGCGTCGCCCACGAGATCAACAATCCCTTGACCGGCATTCTCGGCTTTACCAATCTCATCCTAAAAGGGCTGGACGCCACGCATCCGCACTACCAGGATCTCAAGATCATCGAGAGCGAAGCTCTCCGCTCACGCGCCATCGTCCGCAACCTGCTCGACTTCGCGCGGCCCTCGGAGCCGCGCAAGGAGGAGGTGGAAATCAATGAGGTCGCGCGCAACACGCTTCTGCTGGTCCGCTATCAAGCGCAGACGAGCAATCTCGAAATCGTCGAACAGTACGCCTCGGCCCTTCCGCGAGTTCTCATCGACGTGGATCAGATCAAGCAGGTCTTCATCAACATCATCAAAAACGCGTTCGACGCCATGCCCAACGGAGGCCGGCTGATAATCCGGACCTTCCTCCCGACCGAGCAGACGGGCGCAACGCTGGTGGGGATCTCCTTCCAGGATACCGGCGCAGGCATCCCTCTTCAGTACCTCCCGAAGATCTTCGACCCCTTCTTTACAACCAAGGGGGAGCTGATGGGGACGGGCCTCGGTTTGGCCGTCAGCTACTCGATCATCGAGAAGCATGGCGGGAGGTTGGAGGCGGAAAGCGAGCCGGGCCGCGGCGCCACGTTTACCGTGAAGGTTCCCGTCGCTCCGGCCGCCGTCGGCAAAGGGCAGAGCGCCTGGCGCGGCCGGTGAAGGAGAAGGTCCTGATCGTCGACGATGAGCGGAACATCTCGGAGCTCGCCCGGAGGATCCTGACGGGGGAGGGATACCCCGTCAGCGTCGCGCAGGGGGGGGAGGACGCCCTGGCCATGATCACCGGGCAGCCGTTCGATATCCTCTTGACGGATATCCGGATGCCGGGAATGAGCGGGCTGGAACTGATCAAACTGGTGAAGGCCCGGCAGCCCGCCATCATCGTCGTTGTGATCACGGGCCATGGAACGGTCTCCACCGCCGTCGAATCGCTGAAGTTGGGCGCCAGCGGGTTCGTTTTAAAACCGTTCACGCCCGACGAACTCCACGCCACGGTGTTGCATGCAACCAAGAAGCATCGCCTGCTGACGGAGAATGCGCGCCTGCACTCTCTGGTCCCGCTTTTCGAAGTGACCCGTGCGCTTGTGGGAGAACAGAGACAGCTTGATCTTCTGCTGAACAAGGTCGTCGAGGTCGTCACGAAGGAGATCGCGGCCGATCGAGTCTCCCTGATGCTCTATGATGAGCGGCGAGACGCGCTGGCCCTGCGCGCCGGAGCCGCCGACCACCGCCCCGAATCTTCCGGAGATTCGGTCGTCTCCTCGCTCTCCGTCCCTCTCATATCGCACAAGCGGCTCGTCGGGGTCTTAAATCTCGCCAAACTTTCGGGTCGCCCCTTTAATGAGGGGGACGTGGAGTTGGTTTCGATCCTCTGCGGGCAGGCGGCGGTGATGATCGACAACGCGCGCCTCTACCGCGCCATCCAGAACAGCCATTACAGGACGCTGGCGGCCCTGGTCGCTGCGATCGAGGTGAAGGATGTCGCGTCGCGCGGCCACTCCCGAGATGTCGCGCGCTACTCCGGGCTGATCGGACGGAGGTTGGGTCTGCCCCCCATGCGGATGAACAACCTCTTTCTCGCGTCGATCCTTCATGACGTGGGAAAGCTCGGCTGCTCGGACATCATCCTCTCCAAAGAGGGGAAACTGAACGCCCAGGAGTACCGCCAGGTAAAAGAGCATCCCGAGGCCGGGGTCCGGATCGTCCTCCCGATCGGTCTGGCCCCCGAGGTCCTCGACGCGATCCAACAGCATCATGAGCGGTGGGATGGCTCCGGATATCCTCAGGGGCTTAGGAAAGAGGCGATCTCTCTGACCGCGCGGATCCTGGCGGTCGCGGACGCCGCCGAGTCGATGCTCTCCTCTCACCCCTTCCGTCAGGTGCTCCCTCTTAAGATCGTCCGGCAGGAGCTCCGGCAGGAGACCGGCAGGCAGTTTGATCCTCAAATCGCGAATGTCTTCCTCTCCTTCACGGAAGAAGACCTCGCGAACGCTCCGGAAGCTGACCTGGGCGCCTGAAGGCCGACCGGCCTCCCCCTCACGCTCGCCTCGCTCACTGGGGAGCGAGCGTCGGGCTTTGCCCGCGCGAGCGCGGGGGCGCGGGGGGTATGTGAGGACCTTCGGTCGTTCTCTGCCGCAGCGGCCCCCCGATTGGATCGCCCGTCGGGCTTTGATTGCCCCAAAGACGCGGGAGGGGGTCCCCGGCGGCTTGGCCGCCGGGGTGAAATCTTTGGGGACCCCGGAATCCTTTGCGAGCGCTCTAGGTCTAGGGGATGGCTCGGAGTCGCCCCACCGGCAGAGCCGGTGGGGACCCCGCGTGCGCCGCCCACGCCCCCACCCGCCCGACGAGTTCCCTTCCGCTTTATTACCCGATTTCGATCGGGACCGGGATAAATGTCAGGATCAATATCGCGATGGCGATCCAGGCGATCATCCGATGACGCCAGTCGAGGGGAACCTCCTCATCGACGACCGGCGGATGGCCGACGATCAGAAGAACCGTCCCGATCACCGCCCAGAGGATCCAACCCGACCAGCCGCTGCGCGCCAGAATGAGGAGGAAGATAACGGTCAAGAGCGAGACCAGGGCCGACCGGCGGCCGACCAATGCGTAGCTGATATGGCCGCCGTCCAGTTGGCCCATCGGGAGGAGGTTCAAGGAGGTCACGAGAAAACCGATCCAGGCGGCGAATGCCACCGGATGGAGAAGGACGTCCTGCCCGTCGGCAGGGTGAAGGAGGATTTTCGACAGGCCGTTGAAGATCAGAGGATTGCCGAGCCGGATCGTGAATGAGCCCCCTTCGGGAACCATCTGCGAGAGCTTCAATCCTACCGTCGCCGCGATCAGGGAGGCGATGAATCCCGCGATCGGTCCGGCCGCGCCGATGTCGACAAGGGCCCTCCGCCTAAGAATCGGAGAGCGCATCTGGATAAAGGCTCCGAAGGTCCCGATCCCGAACGGGAACCAGGGAGGACCGGGGAGAAAGAAAGGGAGCGTCGTCCGGACGCCGTAGCGGCGCGAGGTGAAGTAGTGGCCCATTTCATGGATTCCGAGAATCGTGAGGAGGGTAAATGAAAAAGGGACGCCTCGAAGGAGATCGGCGAGCTTCTGGATAGGTCCCTGCTGGTATGCGCCCGCGAGAAGGGTGGTCAAGAGCGTTACAAAGAAGAGGATGACCGGAACGATCAGCCCCCGGCGTCGTCGCGGAGACTCGACGGCCGAACGGGCGGCAAACTCGTGATAGCCGTTCGACAAAGGGG
>CAZSHZ010000154.1:0-10937 GCA_964606955.1 uncultured Nitrospirota bacterium | reverse complement strand
ACGGATCGGCTTGAGAAGATCTTGGAGAGAATCGACGCCGGTAATCTCCCGAAGGGCCGCATTCGCGTAGACAACCATCCCCATCGCGTTGAGGACGACGATGCCGTCCGGAATGCTTCTCAAGATCCGAGGGAGATGGGGGATCGACATCAGTAGACCATGAGGGTCGTGACCGGAATCCCGTCCAACTTGGCGCGGCCCCCGAGGGAGGCGAGCTCGATCAAAAAGGCCATTCCGACGATCTCACCGCCCAGCCGCCGGACCAGGCTGACAGTGGTCCGGGCCGTCCCACCGGTCGCCAAGAGGTCATCGACAATCAGCACCTTTTCCCCTGGAGAGATGGCGTCCTTATGGATGGCAAGAGTATCCGTTCCATACTCCAGATCGTATTTCTCTTCATACCGTTCCGCCGGAAGCTTTCCCGGCTTTCGAACCGGGACAAAACCGGCATGGAGGCGATCCGCCAACGGCCCGCCGAGGATGAAGCCTCGCGATTCGACCGCGACGACCTTCTGGACCCCCTTCCCGGCGAACCCCCCCTCCATCCGGTCGAGGGCTTCCCGAAAGGCGAGAGGGTCCTGCAGAAGGGTCGTCACGTCGTAGAAGAGGATTCCCGCCTTCGGAAAGTCGGGGACCTGGCGGATCTTCCCCTTCAGGTCGATCATAAAAGTTCATCCTTTCGGATCGTCCGTGACGCGATGATCGTTCGAAGTTTCCCCAAGGCAACTGCTTCAATCTGCCGGACCCGCTCCCGGGTCAACCCGAAAAGTTTTCCAATCTCCTCGAGCGTGTGCGGCTCGTCCCCCTCGAGACCGAACCGAAGGATGATCACCTGCCGCTCATTCGGCTTTAAGCCCACCATCCACTCGCGGATCTCGTCCCGGGTATCAATCCCCTCCGCCTGCGCCGCGGGAGAGATCTGCTTTGAGTCCTCGATGACGTCCTTCAGCGTCGTTTCCTGGCTGGCACCGATCGGCGATTCAAGAGAGTAGGTCTTCCGAAGAAGCTGCTGGGTCTGCTCAATCTCTGCTATCGGTTTGCGCATCCGCTTGGCGATCTCCCGCCGGGTCGGCTCACGCCCGTGCTCCTGCACCAACTGCTCAAGAACCGACAGATAATGATTGATCCGCTCTACGACATGGACCGGAAGACGGATCAATTTCCCCTGGTTGATGATCGCTCGATCGATCGACTGCTTGATCCACCAGGAGGCATAGGTGGAAAACCGAAAGCCGAGCCGCGGGTTGAACTTCTCCACCGCCTTCATCAGGCCGATGTTCCCCTCCTCAATGATATCGGAGAACGGGAGACCCCGGTTCATATAACGTTTCGCCATCGAGACAACCAGCCGCAGGTTCGATTCGATCATCCTCCGCCGCGCCTCCGGGTCTCCCCGGGCAATCCGCCGCGCCAGTTTCTTTTCCTCATCCGCAGTTAAGAGGGCCGATTTCCGGATATCTTTCAGGTAGGAGCGGACCGAATCGAGCCCGCCCCTCCGCTCATCCTTCTCCTCCTCTTCAGGCTCCTTCTCCTCGGGCCCCTTCCTCTCGGGCCCTTTCTCCCCATCGACCTGTTCATCGACCCTGAGGGTATCAAGCTCCGACATCTGGGAATCCACGGGGGCATCCAAGCGTTCTCGCGGCTCTTCCTCCTGCTCCCGTTTCGGCTCGTCCCATTTTTGAGGCATCGTCGCTATTTTAAGGATTGGGATAAATTTCGCAAGTAAATCCTTTGATCCCCAGGACCGGGATCTCTCTCCGATCGGTCTTTATCACCCGAGCCCGGGGGGGACCTTCAGCCAGTTTGCCGACGAACTGTTCAAGATCACGGGTTTCTCCCTCCACCTCGAGTTCAACGCGCCCGTCCGGAAGATTCCGGCACCAGCCCGACAATCCCAGCCGCCCCGCATGAATCTCGCAAAAGTGGCGGTAACCCACCCCCTGCACGAACCCCTCTACAAAGATCTTTTCTCTTCGCACCGGCGCGCCCCTTCTGAGAACGCCCAGGCGACCGCCTCGTCCGGATCGTCCGTATGTCGGATCCGCGGATCGATCTCCCAGGGTCGCAGGACCGCGTCGGAACCGGAAGCGCCCCCCCTTTTTCCCGCCCCCCCCACGCAGATCACCGGACGGTCGTAGAGGAGGGCAAAGGCAATCTCCGATAAAGTGCCGTATCGGCCGGGGAACGCAATCAGGGCATCGGCCATCTTTACCAGGAGGGGATTGCGGAGATGCCCAAGACCGGTTGGAATCGGGATATCGATGAACCGATTGGCCGTTTCGGGGTCGTCACCGGGGAGCACCCCCACCGTCAGCCCCCCGGCCTTCCGAGCCCCTTTCGCGGCCGCCTCCATGATTCCCGACAGACCCCCGCAGACCAGAATCCCACCCGCAGCGGCGATCGCCCCGCCCACCCTCTCGGCCTGCCGGGCATCCACGAGGGCGCAATTCCCTCCGCCGGAAACTCCAATCAGTAGTTTACGCCGCAAATCCCCTTGGCGGTGGGCCGCCCGCATTCCCGGATCCCGATTTAAAAAATGGTCGCAGAATTAATTTTCCAGCGAGAGTTATAGCAGGTTTAGTAGGGGGAAGCCAATCTGTCCGACCTGGCGGATGCCTCGCTCGGGTAAGAAGGAACTGACTGACCCCTGGACGGCGCCGACGATGTGGCCTAACGGACTTGTCAGGCCGCGTAGAACCGGACTGCGATGAGGTGGCACGTGGTTCCGGCGAGCACGAAGAGGTGCCAAACGAAATGGCCATAGCGTAGCCGCTTCGCCGCGAAGAACGCCACGCCTACCGTGTAGGCGACGCCGCCCAGTAGAAGCCACACCAGCCCTGACAACGGCACCCGGAGCCAGAGCGGCCGCACCGCGATGACCATAAGCCACCCCATGCCCAAGTACAAAACCATCGAGAGAGCCGGGCGCACCCCACCCATCGTTTTGAGGAGCACTCCGACAACAGCCAAGCCCCAGACGAGCCAGATTAGCGTCCACCCCCACGCACCGCGCAGCACGCCCAAGGTAAACGGTGTGTACGTGCCGGCGATGAACAGAAAGATGGCGCTGTTCTCGATGACCTCAAACACGCGCTTGGCCTTGCCGCGCGGTAGGGCGTGATAGAGCGTGGAGGCAAGGTACAGCAGCACCATCGTCGCGGCGAAGATGCTCGCGCCCACGATGAATGCCGTACCGCCGCTCTTCACCGCATGCCCGATGAGAAACGGGGTAGCCGCGAGCGCTGCTACGAGTCCCACACCGTGGCTGACGCTATTCGCGATTTCTTCCCCGAGGGACTGCCCTCGCTCGAGTACGCCTGGCGGTGCGCTCACGACGTCAATTCTACGCGACCTAACGGTATCAAGCAAAGCCGCGCGGGCCTGTGACCCGCGTCGCCTTGGCCACAACCTCGACCTCCTTCCAGTGCTCTGCCGGAACTGCCATGACATTCGATGAACGCATCCCCAATTCCTTTCTCGCCCTCTACACTAAACTTCCTGGGGGACTGTGTCTCACTCATATTGACACAGAGGGTAGCTCGACCATGAGCCGGATGACCTCGCGCAGGGTGAAGTGCTCTCCGGCTTCCTCGCCAATAAGACATGTTTCCATGCTTTGTCCCTCCTGACGCCGGCATGTTCGGCGGCATCGTACCCCCAAGCCTAAAAGGGGAATTGGAGGTCGGCTCTTTTGCTCCGCCATCGGCGGGGCAAAAAACTTCCCCTCCAACTCCCCCACGTTTCATCTGGTCGGGGCGCCGGGATTTGAACCCGGGACTTCTTGGTCCCGAACCAAGCGCGCTACCAGACTGCGCTACGCCCCGATCAAACCGTGTCTAGTCCGATCTAACACCGGAGAAGGCCCGCGCCAGCGCGGGATAAACGATCTTCCCGTCGCGAAGGTTTACCCCTCTCGCCAGCGTCTCATCCTGTTCAACGGCCCGCGACAGGCCGTGCGCCGCGATCTTCTTCACATACGGCAAGGTCGCCTGCGTTAAAGCGATCGTCGAGGTCCGCGGCACGACGCCGGGGATATTCGGAACACAATAATGGAGCACCCCTTCGGCGATAAATGTCGGATCGGAGTGGGTCGTTCGCCGCGAGGTCTCAAAACAGCCCCCCTGATCGATCGAAACATCAACGATCACCGACCTGGGCCGCATCCGTCCGACCGTTCTCCGAGAAACGAGCATCGGCGTCCGCTCGCCGGATACCGAAACGGCTCCGATGGCGAGATCGGCGTGCTCTATCCATTTCTCAACCGCTTCGCTCCTTGCCGCCACCGTCATCACCCGTCCGAGATAGAGATCATCCAGCGCCGCCAACTGGGACGGCCGGTCGGATAGGACGATCACCCGCCCACCGAGCCCCAGCGCGATCCGGGCCGCGTTTTTCCCCACGACTCCACTCCCGAGAATGACCACCCTGCCGCTCTCCACTCCGGCAATTCCGGAGATCAGGATCCCGCTCCCCCCTTCTCCTTTCTGGAGAAGATAGGCGCCGATTAAGACCGCCATTCTCCCCGCCACCTCGGACATCGGAGAAAGAAGCGGACGCGCTCCGTCCACGCTCTCAACCGTTTCGTACGCGATCGCCGTGACGCGGCGCTCGATCAATTCTTCCGTCAGTTGACGGTTCGCCGCCAGGTGAAGGAAGGCGAAGAGGATCTGCTCCGGCCCCAAAAGAGAGGCCTCGGCGCGGGTCGGCTCTTTGACCTTCAGGATCATCTGGGCGCGGGAAAAGAGCCTGCGCCGATTGGCCAGGGTCGCCCCTGCTTTCCGGAAGTCCGCGTCGGAAAAACCGCTCCCGAGACCGGCTCCCCGCTCGACTAGGATCCTATGGCCGGCCTCTTTCAACTCGCGCGCTCCGGCAGGGGTCAGGGCGATCCGAAATTCCTGATCGATCGTCTCCTTGGCAACGCCGATGATCACGGAGGCTTGTACGTTATCAGGGCAGATAGATGAAGTCAACGCGGTCGCTGGCGATCTTATCGGCTCTTTTGCTACAATGCCGCTCCGATGGTCCCGACGCTCCAATGGCGCGAGGAAGAGGGGATTCTGCGGCTTCTCGACCAGCGGAAGCTCCCGCACGCAATCTCTTTCTTCGATTGCCGCGATCCTGATTCCGTCGCAACCGCAATCCGACAGATGGTCGTCCGCGGCGCCCCCGCGATCGGGATCGCCGCCGCCTACGGGGTCGCCCTAGAGGCGCGCGAGGCCCTCCGCATGGGACGCGCCGCGGATCTGTCGAGCGCCTGCGAGAGGCTCGCCGCTACCCGTCCCACTGCCGTCAATCTCGTCTGGGCCCTGCAAAGGATGAAACGGAGAGCGGCGGAGATCGGTCCCGGCTCGCCTAAAGAGTTGGCGCAGGCGCTGACCGCCGAGGCGATTAAGATCCACAGGGAGGATCTGGAAATGAACCGGGCGATCGGACGGCACGGCGCACCTCTTCTGAACAGCGGAGACCGAGTCTTAACCCATTGCAATGCGGGGGCGCTTGCGACCGGCGGCTACGGGACCGCCCTCGGCGTGATCCGGGCAGCCTGGGAGGAGAAGAAAAAAATCGCGGTCTTCGCCGGCGAGACCCGTCCCGTTCTCCAGGGGGCGCGGCTAACCGCCTGGGAGCTCGCCGCCGACGGGATCCCGGTCACGCTGATCACCGACAGCATGGCGGGATTCTTAATGAAAAAAGGGAGGATCCAGCTCTGCATCGTCGGGGCGGACCGGATCGCCGCGAATGGAGACGTGGCGAATAAGATCGGGACCTACACGGTGGCCGTCCTGGCCAAGGAGCACCGAATCCCGTTTTACGTGGCCGCCCCCTCCTCGACGCTCGATCTCTCGCTCCCGGATGGGGAGGCGATCCCGATCGAGGAGCGCGATCCCAAGGAAATCACCGAGTTCGGCGGGGTCGTGATTGCCGCGGATGTCCCCGCTTTCAATCCCGCCTTCGACGTAACGCCCGCGCGCTTCATCACAGGGATTATCACCGAACGGGGTGTTTTTCTTCCCGGCGAGATCGCCGCTGCGTTTCGGCCGGCCCCCTGACGGTGTATGCTGATCCCTCATGAGCAGAACCGCAGCCCCCATACCCGAAGAGCACTCTACTTTGGCCGGTTGGGCGCATGGAAGAAGCCTTCCGCTACGATTGCCAGGCGTGGAGCGAATATCAGCCCATGGATGAGGGATCTCTCGTCGCGGAGATTCAAAAGATCGAGGCGCAGGCTGAGGAGATCGTGCGGGAGGCGCAGCGCAAGGCAACGGAACGTGAGGCCTGGGCCGAAAAAGAGAGAGAGACAATCGCATTAGAATATCAGAGAGAATATGATCGTAAGGTCGAAGAGATAAAACGCCGCCTCGAGACCCAGAAGGGGGAGGAAGAGAGGCAATTGAAGGCTCATTACGAAGACGCATGCGAGAGATTGCGCAGAATGGACGAGGCCACACTCAGTCGGATGGTGGAACGTGTTGTGAAGAGGGTGTGCGAGGAGTGAGGTGGCGATAGAGAAGGTCAAAAAGGCCACCCTGATGATTCCCTCTGAGGATGTGGATCAATTTCTCAATAGGCTCTACCGGCTCGCGGTCCTCCACATGACAGACGCCTTCTCTCAGTTTCAGCAGTATGGCCTGCACCGCCTGGGGGGGAGCCTCGGCGAGGGAGAAGAACCGATCCTTGAAAAGCTTCGGACGATTGGGGCAACCTTTGAAAAACTGGTCGACAGAAAAGCGGATCTCCTTGAAGGGTTTTTTCCCGTTCCTCTCTCTGTCACGGAATCAGAGATGAGGGAGATCCTCTCAACCTGTGAGATCGAACCCCTCTATCATGCCTGTCGGTCGATCCTGGAGGAGTACTCTGGCGTCGAGAAGAGGATCCCGCAGATCCAAGAGGAGATCAAAACCCTCTCCCATTTTGCCGATCTCCCCTTTCCTCCGGAGGATGTCACGCAGCTGAAAAAGGTGCAGGTCCTCTGCGGATGTCTCCCCTCTGATCAATGGAAAGCCCTGTCGACTGATCCTCTCGCACAGGATCTGATGACCTGGCAGGTCCTCTCCTCGATAAAGAGGGACAGGAAGGTGGTCATCGCTTGCCTTCTTGAGGACACAGGGGAGGTCATAAAACTCCTGAAGCGATACGGCGTGAGAGAGATCCCTCTTCCAAACATCACGGGGACAATCTCGACGCGCATTGCTGCGTTGCAATGGGAGAGGGAGGAGTGTGTCAGGAGAGAAAAGGCGTTGAAAGATCAGGCCATGACACTCTCACCCCACGCGCGACGGGTGACGGCCTTGTTGGGGTATCATGAAGCCGAGAGGGAAAAAGGCCTCTCCGGCGCTCACGTGGCTCGCTCAAAGAGGGTCTTCGTTGTGACCGGGTATGTGAGAGAAAGGGAGATCCCCCTCCTCGATGAGGTCATCCGCCGGGAGTTTGCCGGGGTCTCCGCTCTGTATCGGGATCCCACTCCCTCTGAGCCCGTTCCTGTTTCTATCCGTCTGCATCCCTTTTTCCGGCCCGTGCAACTCTTGATTGATATGTTCGGTCTCCCGGACTACTTCTCCTTTGACCCGACCCCCTTTATCACGGTGACATTCTTGAGTTTCTTCGGGATCTGTTTCAGCGATGTCGTCTACGGTCTGTGCTTAACGGGTCTGTCCTACTGGATGATGAGGAAGTTTGCTGGCCACGAGGCGATGGAGAGATTTTTTTTGCTCTTCCTGTATGCGGGGATCAGCACGACGATCTTCGGCGCTCTGATGGGGAGCTGGGCCGGCGATCTCTATGCGCCGCAGTACCTGGGGGAGAATAACCTCCTTTTGCGCCTCCAGCAGACCTTTGTTGTGATAGACCCTCTCTCAAAACCGGTCATCGCCTTGATTGCGGCCTTAGGGATTGGGGTGATCAACCAGTTTTATGGGATTGCCCTGAAGATCTATCGAGAGCTCAAAAGAGGGGAGAGGGCCGCTGCGATTTATGACGGGGGACTCTGGCTCATTACCCTCCCTGGTTTTCTTGTCACAGTGACCCCTCTATTCCTCCGGATCCCTCTCTGGCTCTTCCGGTCCGGAATGACACTCTTCCTTCTCGGGGCGGTCGGACTGATCCTCACCCAGGGACGGAACGAGAGCACTCTCCTTGCAAAGGGGGTCACAGGGGTTATCAGCCTGTACGGGATCGTGGGAAGTTATGGGTGCATGACCTTTGTTCAGGACATCCTCTCCTATTCGAGGCTGCTCGCCCTCGGGTTAACCACCTCCCTTGTGGCCCTGGCCTTTAACATCATGGCGAATTTTTTTAAGCCCTTTGGGGTCGTTGGACTGATCCTCTTTGTGGGGGCCTTGATCGTCGGACACCTCTTTAATTTTTTCGTCAGCATCATCGGGTCATTTGTCCATCCCGCCCGGTTAATCTTCCTGGAATTTTTTGGGAGGTTTTACGAGGGGGGGGCGGAACGATTTCAGCCGTTCGGGTTCTCCAGCAAAAGGGTCCAGATCGTCAAATAGGGGGTGACACCGATGGACGAACTTCTTCGGGTCTATTTTCTCGAGACAGGGATCGGGTGGGCCGTGATCGGGGCGATGCTCGCACTGGCCCTCGGCGGGGTGGGGTCGGCCCAGGGGATCAGGATCGCCGCGGCCCAGGGGGCAGGCGTTCTCTCTGAAAAACCGGAACTTTTCGGAAAGCTCTTTGTGTTGATTGTCCTCCCGGGGACACAGGGTTTTTACAGCTTCATCTGCGCTATCATGATTGCCCTGCAAAGCGGACTCATCACCGGGAACATCGTTGTCACCCCGATTGTCGGCATCGCACTCTTGGCCATCGGGGCCGGCATGGGGATCGTCCAGTGGAAGAGCGCGATTGCCCAGGGGGAGACCGCTGCGGCCGCCATTAATTATACGGGGAAACGGCCCGAGGAGTTAGGTCGCGCCCTTATCCTCCCGGCCCTGGTTGAAACCTACGCGGTCATTGCCCTCCTGGCCTCAGTTTTATTCATCCTCTGGGTGACAAAAGAGGGAGGGCTATCTTTCCCCGCGCCGTGACGATGTCCCTCGAGAGGATCAAACATTCCATTCTTGAAAAGGCTCGCAAAGAGGCAGAGGCAATCCTCCAGGAGGCGGAGGAGAATGTGAGGCGGAAGACCGAATCTGCCCGGGCCGCCCTCAAAAAGGATTTTGAGCAGAGACTTAAAACCCGTGAGGCGGAGTTCGAAGAAGAGAAAATTCGACAGATCACACTTAAGGGGGCGGGGTATCGGATGCAGCTCCTAGCCGTAAAAAATCAGATACTCGATCGGATCTTTGCCCAGGCGATTGATGACATCATCGCCTCCCCTGATGAGAGGTATCTCTCCCTGCTCGAGAAATGGATTCGGAACATCGACCCCGATCACCCCGGTGAGCTGTTTGTCAATGAGAGGGATCTGAAGCGGATCGGTCCGGGGGGGATGGACAGGATCAATCGTCCCAGGAAGACAGAGGCCCGGATTGCCCTGAGCCCGGACCCCGTGGAGATCACCGGGGGATTCGTTCTGAAGACGGAGAAGTTTGACGTCGATTGTACCCTGGACACCCTGATCGCAGACCTTCGGGGAGAACTCACGCCGAACATTGCAAAGGAACTCTTTGATGAAAAACCTCGATGAATGGTGTTATGTAAGTGGGAGGGTCAGTGTCTTGGAGAGCAGGCTGCTCCCCAGGCGCTTCTTTGCAAGACTCCTCGCCTGTGAGGGGGGGGACGATCTGTTTCATGCCCTTCTCGATTCACCGCTCCGGGACTATTTTGCTCATCAGGAGGATCTCCTCACGTGGGAGAGGCAGATCAGTCTCTCCTACCTGGAGAGGCTGACAGATATCAAGAGATTTTGCCCTCTTCCCCTGGTCTGTGAGCTGTTCCAATCACGATACGATTTTCTCAATCTGAAGAATTACATTAAGGAGAAGGTCCTCGGGCTGCCTTGGGAATCCCATCTCCTAGGGAGGATCCGGGAGAACGAATGGGACCAACTCTGGCATGAGAGAGAGACCGACCTCCCCGAGATCTTCATCAAGACAGTCCTCTCCCTGAAGGAACGCCTGCGGGGAGAAAAAGAGGCCGGCGGGAGTATTGATTTCATTGTCGATCGTGCCTCCCTCAGCTATCTGTCCGACATCGCCCGGCAGCTGGGGAGTCCGTTGATAGACACCTGGGTCCGCCGGTATCAGCTCGTGAAGGGACTCGAAGTCGTCTGGCGGACTCTTCTCTTAGGACGCGACAGAGAAAAGCTGCTCACCCTTTTTTTACGGGGCTCGATGGACAATCACCTGCTCGTGACGCTCGCCCGTTCTCCCATGGAGGAGTGGGCTCGGATATGTCGGGAGGTCTTCCCTGCCGACGTTGGGGAGGGGCTCTTTCGAGGATCTCCCCGCGAGGGCTTGAAGGAGTATGGAAAGGTGACAGACGATCATCTCCTGCATGAGGTCAAACCGGCGAAAAGTATCCCATTCGGCCCCGAACGGGTTTTTGGATATCTTGTGGGATTGACCACCGAACTCTTTAACCTAAAACTCAGCGTCGGAGGACGGGTGAACAGACTATCACCGGCGCTTCTTGCAGTCCGCGTGAGGGAGACCTATGCCGAGATATAAGATCGTGGCTGTGGGCGAAAAGGAGCTCCTTATTGGATTCCGAGGTGTCGGTGTTGCGCTGATCCCTGTACAGTCCGCGGCTGATGTCGAACCAATCTTGCGGAGGCTTTCCCTGGACCCTGAGGTCGCATTGATCCTCATGACAGAGAGTCTCGCCCAGGCGCGCCTTGAGGCGATCTCCCGTTTTCGAGAGAAGAGCCTGATCGTTCTGCTGGTCATCCCATCCCATCAGGGAAGTTCCCATATCGGCATGGCGGAGATGAGGCGGAGTATTGAACGCGCTGTCGGGACGAATCTCCTTGGGGAAAGAGAGGGGGG
>CAZSHZ010000153.1:0-1557 GCA_964606955.1 uncultured Nitrospirota bacterium | reverse complement strand
CCGACACGATCATATAGAGGTAGCCGAGCAATGTCTCCGCCGGAGGGATGCCCGCCCCCTGGCCGGCCAATCCGAAGGCGACGGCGGGATCTCCCCGAATTGCGCCGATCCGCGCCGACTCCAGACAGGCGAGCGTCCAGGGGGAGGGATAGAGCTCCGCCGCCGATTGGAGCCACCGGATCGCGATCATCCTTCCCCCTTCCCGAAACTCCGCGGGAAGCCGCATCGCAAATCCTTCGGCGTCGACCCGCGCAACCGCCTCGGCGTCCTTTCGATCGGCCGCCCGATAGGCCTGACAGAGCAGCACGCCGTCGCAGGGAATCACGGCGTGGATCAGTTTGGCGTGAACCCATCGCCGGAGGCTCTCGCCGTCGGAGACCGCTCCCCTTTGGACCGCCGACTCCAACCCAAACGAATGAGAAAAAGCGCCGGTTGGAAAGAAGGAGTCGCACCATTGCAACAACGATAAGAGGGCCTGGGAAGAGAAGGGAGGCTGCGACATTTCACGCTCAGAATAAAAAGTAACGCTGCGCCATCGGAAGCTTTTGAGCCGGCTCGCATCGAAGAAGGACGCCGTCGGCCCGGACTTCGTACGTCTCCGGGTTGACCTCCATCCGGGGAAGGAGGTCGTTGAGCCGCATCTCCCGCTTGCCGATCTTTCGGCAGTTCCGGACGGCGAGGGTTTTCTTCTTCAAACCGAGCCGCCGGGGAAGATCGGCCTGAACGGCCGCCTGAGAGAGAAAGGTGATCGCGTTTTCATACGGCGCGCCGCCGAAGGCGCCGAACATCGGCCGATAGAGGACCGGCTGCGGCGTCGGGATCGAGGCGTTCGGGTCCCCCATCGCCGCTTGCAGAATCATCCCCCCCTTCACCACCAGCTCCGGCTTCACGCCGAAGAAGGCCGGCCTCCAGAGAACCAGGTCGGCCAGCTTCCCGACTTCGATCGAGCCGACCTCGTCGGCGATCCCGTGGGCGACGGCGGGGTTGATCGTGTACTTTGCGATATACCGGCGGGCCCGAAAGTTGTCGCTCTCAGGGTCGTCCCCCGGCGCCGGGCCGCGCTGCTCCTTCATCTTGCTCGCCGTCTGCCAGGTTCGGAGGATCACCTCCCCTACCCGTCCCATCGCCTGGGAGTCGGACGCCATAATCGAGAAGGCCCCCAGGTCGTGCAGGATGTCCTCCGCCGCGATCGTCTCCGGACGGATTCGGGAGTCGGCGAAGGCGACATCCTCCGGCAGCGACGGATCGAGATGGTGGCAGACCATCAACATATCGAGATGCTCGTCGATTGTGTTGACCGTAAACGGCCGGGTCGGATTGGTCGAGGCGGGGAGGACGTTCGGCTCGCCGCAGAGGCGGATGATGTCGGGCGCATGACCGCCCCCCGCCCCTTCGGTGTGATAGGCGTGGATCGTTCGCCCCCCGATCGCCTCGATCGTCGCCTCGACGAAACCGGCCTCGTTGAGGGTGTCGCTGTGGATCGCCACCTGGACGTCGAACCGGTCGGCCACCGAAAGAGCGGTGTCGATCGCGCGCGGGGTGGTTCCCCAATCTTCG
>CAZSHZ010000152.1:0-3974 GCA_964606955.1 uncultured Nitrospirota bacterium | reverse complement strand
GGCGGCGGGTTTATCCCACCGCCCCTCTCAAGCCATCTGTTCTAGGCGCAGACTTCCGCAGACTCGCAATCGGTGAAGGTATCATCGATCGTCCCGTTGCTCCCTTCGTCGATCTGGACCCGTGCACCAGCCGTTGAGGTGAAGATCACGGTGGAGCTTGCTTCACCCCCCGTCACGACGATCTTTCCATCCACCGGGCACTCCTCGTCGTCGGGGATGAATGGGAGGGCGTTCGAGGGGGTGCTTAGCGTGAAGGTCGCGGTGACGCAGGCGGAGGTCACGGCGACCGTTCCGTTGATCGAGAAGGTTTCCCCATTGACGCCGTCTCTCGTGTCAGGCGTCAGGACCATTGTAAAATCGCTGAAACTGGAGCTGAAGTCGTTCGCCGGCGTGACATTGTCGGTTACGCTCATCGAACCGCTGATCCCGATGGTAGTGGGGGAGGGGGTAGGTCCCGACTCCGCGATCGTGAGGATGAAATTGTTCGCTGTGAACGATTCGTTGACCTCAAAGGTCCCGTCCCCGGTTGCATCCACCTTGGTAGAGGAGGTGAGGGTCATCGTCAGGGTGGCGTTTGTCAAGAAGCCATCGCTAAGATCCCCGGACTCGGAGAGGGCGAGCGTTCCGTTGAAACTGCTTTCGAAGACCTTCCCGGAGGAGGAGTCGACCTCCCTTGTGGAGAAATTCGTGAAGGTCGTGAGGAGGCCGGATATGAGGGAGCCGGTTGTGGTCGGTTCAAATTTGGAAGTCCCGTTTGTGGTGATTGTTAGGGTTCCGGAGGTCGCCACGCAGTTGTCTGCGACGATTGTTATCGAGTCGTCGTCGTTCTTGGTCGTCGTATCCTTGTCATCGATCGTAGTGGTCTGCGTCCCTCCACCTGAGCAATTGGAAGGGCCGATGGTGGTGACCTTGAATCTCGGCTTGGAGAGCGAAGATTTGTACGCCGCCAGGGCAAGGCGGATCTTCGCCGGGTCGCTGAGACCCGCCGACGGTTTTCCAACACCCCCTCCGAGCGATCCTACTCCGAGAGAGTTGATGATTGATTTAGTGGCCGCCGAAGCCGCAGAGGCCGATTGAGTGGCCGCCGAGGTCGTTGTAGGCGGTGTAGTAGCCCCGCCGTCCCCTCCGCCCCCGCTTGCAGCCATAGAGGAATGCGCCGGCAGAGATCGCCGCCAAAAAAAATGAGAAAGATAAGAGGGATCTTGACTTCATCGCCGCTCCTTTTTCAGGTGGTTTTAGCAAAAGGTTTTGCGATGGTATCCGAAGCGGCTCGCAAAATCAACAAAAAAGGGAGGGTTTTTGCCAAGCGTACCGGGGGAGGGAGAGCCGGGAGCCGAGCGATTGCAGGTTGACGGGCCGTCCACGAATGAATAGAATCGGTTTCTGCTGTGATCGCCGCGTCAAACCTGACCAAACGCTACGGCGAGATCTCTGCAATCGACGATGTGACCTTCCGGGTGGAGAAAGGGGAGGTCCTCGGCTTTCTCGGCCCGAACGGCGCCGGAAAGACGACAACGATGCGGATCTTGACCGGCTTTATCCCTGCGACATCAGGGAGTGCAATCGTTGCCGGGTATGATGTCTTCGAGCAGCCGCGCGAGGTGAAACGCCGGATCGGGTATCTTCCCGAGACCCCTCCCCTGTATAACGAGTTGACGGTTCTGGAGTATCTCAGATTCGCCGCCAAGATAAAGGGGATCCGGGGCCGGGCCGTCGCCTCCGCCATCGACTCGGTCGTCCCGCGCTGTGGCCTGGAGCCGGTCATCAAAAGGCTGATCGGAAATCTCTCTCGAGGGTTCCGTCAGCGGGTGGGGCTGGCGCAGGCGCTTGTCCATAATCCGGAGGTCCTGATCCTCGATGAGCCGACGGTCGGGCTCGATCCCAAGCAGATCATCGAGATCCGCGAACTGATCAAGGGGCTCGCCGGAACGCACACGATTATCCTCTCCACGCACATCCTCCCCGAAGCGACCGCACTCTGCCAGCGGGTGGTGATCATCAACAAGGGGAGGATCGTCGCGGTCGATACGCAGGAGCGCCTCTCGGCGCAGTTGCGGCGCTCGGAAAAGATCCAGGTGGAGTGGGTCCGTCCCTCCGATGCCGTTGCCGAGAAGGTCCGCGCACTCCCCGGCGTTCTTGCGATCTTTCCGCAGGGGGAGCAGGGGCTGATCGTCGAGGCGGAACTGGGGCGGGACATTCGGGAGGAGGTCGCCCGAGCGGTGGTCGAAAGCGGGGCGGGCCTGCGCGAACTGAAGGGGATCACGATGACGCTCGAGGATGTCTTCCTCCGGCTGACCACGGAGGAGAACCTTGCATAATATCCTGACGATCGCCGGGAAGGAGTTGAGGGTTTACTTCATCTCGCCGATCTTCTATGTCGTCGCGGGGGTATTTCTGTTGATCTCCGATTTTCTCTTCTTCCGGATCGCTTCGGTTTATTCCGAGCTCTCGATCCGGACGATGCAGATCCAGGGGGTCCTTCCGCAACTCAACCTGCACCAGTCGCTCTTCCGGCCGACGTTCCTGAACACGGCGGTGGTCCTCCTTCTGATCATGCCGATGTTCACGATGAGGCTCTTCGCCGAGGAGAAGAAGGCAAGGACCGCGGAGCTTCTCCTGACCTCGCCGATTTCCGTCACGGAGTTGGTCATGGGAAAATATCTGGCGGCGGTCTTGGTCTATCTCCTCCTCCTTTTGGCGACCCTTCACATTCCGATCATGATGTCCTTCTTTGCGGGGGTCGAGTGGAAGCCGCTGGCGGCCTCGTATCTCGGAATGTTCCTCCTCGGCTCTCTCTTTTTGGCCTTCGGGCTCTTTGCCTCTTCCCTGACGGAGAACCAGATCATCGCCGCGGCGGTCTCGCTCGGGATCTTCCTCTTCCTCTGGCTGATCGGGATTTTGGCCCAGGCGGCGGGGGGAGGGGCTTGGGGAGCGGTGGCCGGCTATTTCTCGATTATCGAACATCTCGACAATTTTACGAAGGGGCTGATCGACAGCCGGGACGTCACTTATTTTCTATCGGCGATGATCTTGGGGCTTTTCTTGACCCACCGGGTGGTCGAATCGCAGCGATGGAAATCTTGAAGAGATTCTCTATTGCGGCCGGGATCCTCGGAGCGGCCCTTGCGCTTTCGGGGCTGTTCCTCTATCTGATCGTCCCTGAAAAGATTCTTCCGGTGACCGCGCTTTTGGTCTCGGCGCTCTTTTTATTGATTCTCTTCTTCATCTTCCACTTCGAGGCCTTGCGCTCCTTCTCTACGCGCCGCTCCACAAAGTTCGGCGCAAACAGCATCCTGATGGTCGCGTTGTTCGCGACGATCCTGGCGATCGCAAATTTTCTCCTCTATCGCCATCATGGAAGGATCGATCTCTCCTCCTCGGGCGCATTTTCCCTTTCCCCCCAGACCGAGGGACTTCTGAAGGGGTTGTCGCGCGACATCAGGATCACCGCGTTTTATTCCGACCGGAGCCCCGGCCGGCCCCAGGTCCAGGATCTTCTCGAATCCTATCGGTATCGCTCGGCGAAGATCTCGTATCAGTTCGTCGATCCGGATCGAAGCCCGGCCGTCGCGAAGAGTTATGGGATTACCGAATACGACTCTGTCATCGTCGAGGCCATGGGGAAGAGCTCCTCCAAGAGTGCGTCCGTCACGCTGAAGAATCTCTCGGAGCAGGAGTTGACCGGAGCGCTGATCCGGGTGACGCGCGAGACGAAAAAAAAGATCTATTTTACCGAGGGGCACCAGGAGCGCGATCTTCAGGAGAGCGAGCGGCTCGGCCTCTCCCACGCGAAGGAGGCGCTCGAGAGGCAGGGATTCGAGGTGAAGAAGATCCTCCTCCTCTCCGAAGGGAAGGTCCCGCAGGATGCGGCGGTCCTTGTGGTCGCCGGTCCGACGCGCCCCTTCCTCCCGGAGGAGAAAAAATCGCTTGAGGAGTATCTGGACGGCGGCGGACAGATGCTTCTGATGCTCGAT
>CAZSHZ010000151.1:0-2528 GCA_964606955.1 uncultured Nitrospirota bacterium | reverse complement strand
CGCTGGCCGGCGCCAAGATCAGCGGGGGGTTGACCACAATTCTTCAGGGGACCTTGCGCAATCCGGAGCGGTTCGGCGGCCGTCGCGGCGAGGGGGAGATGTCGGCCGATCTCTTTCTGGAGGCTCCGGCCGGGGAAAAAGGATCGTTTCTTCTCAGGCTCGACGTGCAGCAGGGGGCGGGGCTTGCGCGGATTCCCCCCCTCTTCACCAACCCGGACGGGAATCTGACCGGCCCAAACAACGACGTTGAGACCTTTTCCAACCCGGACCAGGTCAATCTGAACGAGGCCCGCTACGAGCACCGCTTCGCAAACGACGCGATCAGGGTAACCTTTGGCCAGATCGACCTGACCTCCTATTTCGACGAGAACAACCTTTCCAACAAGGAGACCTTCCAGTACCTCGCCCAGCATTTCAACAACAGCATCACGATCGACTGGGGGGGGAGCGTCAACTTCTTCGGTCCCGGTCTGATCCTGACCGCAAATCCGAGGGACGGGATCTTTTTCAGGGCCGGCTGGTTCGAAGGGGACGGGAACTACACCGATCTATTTGACGATCCCTTCCTCGCGGGAGAGATCGGCGCAGAAGTTCGCCCCGCAGGAGAGGAGGGAACCTATCGATTCTTGGCCTGGCAGCGACGCACCCCCCATTGCCGCAGCACCGGTGATCCTCTCCTCTTCGCCGATTGCACTCTCGTCCCGCAGGCCGACCGGGTCCCCGTCGGAGAGAAGAATATCGGTATGGGGATCAGCCTCGATCAGCGCCTTTCGGATCGACTCGGGGCGTGGGCCCGATGGGGGAACCAGAATGAGAACGTCGCACAGTTCGGCCAGGCCGCTTCGGGCGGGCTCGTCCTCTCACCTCTGCCGACACGCCCGGATCAGCTCGCGCTCGGCTACGGCGTCGTCTTTCCCGGAGGCCCCTATGAGGAGGCGACCGGAAACGGGCGCGCCGAGCAGTATGCCGAGATCTATTACAAGTGGGTAATGACCGGAGACGGGAGCGCCTTCGGATTTCATCTCACGCCCGATTTTCAGATGATCAAAAACCCGGCCGGAGACCCCTCGGCCGGCGCCGTCTACATCTGGGGCCTGCGCGGCCAGGTCCATTTTTAAAGGGAGACAACCATGAAACACGCTGTCATCGCGTCACTGTTGGCTCTGGTCACACTCACGGCGCAAGGGGGAGCGGTCTCGGCCGCCCCGCCGGGGCCGGCGATCCTGACGACGGTCGCGCCGATCACCGACATCGTCCGAAACGTCGGCGGGAGCCGGATCGATCTGCACGGCCTGATCCCCGAGGGGACCGATTCGCACACGTTCGAGCCGGCCCCCTCCTACATCCGGTTTATCGCGTCGGCCGATCTGATCATCCTCAACGGCCTGACCCTGGAGGTGCCGACCGAAAAACTGGTCGCCGCGAATAAGAAAAAGAGCGCGCGGGTCTTGAAGCTTGCAGATAACACGATCTCCCGCAAGGAGTGGATCTTCGACTTCTCCTTCCCCGAATCGGAGGGGAATCCGAACCCGCACCTCTGGCTGAATGTCGCGTACGCGATCCGTTATGCCGAGCTTGCACGCGACGCCCTCTCGGCAATCGATCCGGCCGGGGCGCCCCTCTACCGGAAAAATGCGGAGCAGTACATCGGCCAGTTGAAGCGGCTGGACGAGGCAACCTTCTCCGCCGTCTCGACCATCCCCAGCCGGAATCGAAAACTCCTAACCTATCACGACTCGTTCGCCTATTTCGCCCCGCGATACGGCATGAAGGTCATCGGCGCGATCCAGCCCTCCTCTTTTTCCGAGCCCTTGCCGCGCGACGTCGCGGCCCTGATCGATCAGTTGAGGCGGGAGAAGGTCCCGGCGATCTTCGGCTCCGAGGTCTTTCCGAGCAAGGTCTTAGAACAGATCGGAAGAGAGGGGCAAGTGAAGTTTATCGCAACGCTGCGGGACGACGACCTCCCCAGAGGCCCCGACGATCCCCGGCACACCTACATCGGGATGATGCTGGAGAATCTGGAGACGATGGTCAGGGTGCTGGGAGGAAATCCCGCGCGGCTCGCCGGAGTCGATCCCGCCAACCACGCCCAGTGAGGCGGGGCCGCTCTCCGCTTAGTCGCGGGCGCAGCGAAAACCGATGAATCCGAAGCGCTCCTCCGGCGGGACATTCTGCCGATAAGCGGAGCGGACGAAGAGGGGAAGATAGTAGTGGCCGCCGTCGCCGTACGAGTCGCCCCGGACCGCTTTGAACTTCTCGCCAAAATCGGGGCTCAAATAATCCGAGCCGGGATAGGCCCGATACCAATCGGCCGTCCACTCCATCACGTTCCCCGCCAGATCGCGGACGCCATAGACGCTTACGTCCCCGGAAGTGGTGCCGACCAAGAGCGCTCTCCCCTTTCCCGCCGAGCCGCTGTTCGACCGCTCTGGGCTAAAAAAATCCCCCCAGGGAAACTCGTGCCCCTCCGATCCCCGGGCCGCCTTTTCCCATTCGGCTTCGGTCGGGAGCCGCTTTCCGGCCCAGGC
>CAZSHZ010000150.1:0-16134 GCA_964606955.1 uncultured Nitrospirota bacterium | reverse complement strand
CTAGGTTTCTTTTGTTACGGGTCGCTGCAGTCGCGCGTATATCCGCAGCGGGTGCAGATCAGTTTGCAGTGGAGTTCCAGCATCACCGCCTCGCAGAGGTCGCAGAGAAAGATTCTCACCCTCTACCCCCCGAGTCTGTATGCAGGATAATCCCGGTGGTCCCAACCGCCCACCCCATCTTCGCATCGACAAAGAAGATGCCCAAGATAAACTCGTCGCTCTCGGTCACCTCCGGGGTCCACCTCCCCCCGCCGTCCTCGGTATGGTAGATCATCCCGTTCGCCCCGCCGACCCAGCCGTTCTTCGGATCGATAAAGAAGAGCGCCGCGAGAAACGACGGGCCTCCGGTGGCGACCGACTCCCAGCGCTTCCCGCCGTCGGAGGTCCGGAGCACGGAGCCGCCCGAGAGGGTTGCCCACCCCTCGTTGTGCGAGAGGAAGAAGAGACGGGTGAGGTCCTGCACCGTATTCGTCTCTGCCCGCTCCCAGCTCCTCCCTCCGTTCGTGCTTTTAAAAATCAGCCCGCGGTCCCCCGAGATGAATCCGATGTTTTTGTCGACGAAATGGACGCCGGTGAGCGACGGCCCCACCTCCTTCACCTGCGGAACCCAACTTCTTCCGCCGTCGGCGCTCTTGGCGATCAGCCCGCGCGAACCGACGATCCAGCCGTTCTTCGCGTCCAAAAAATGAATCGCGTAGATCGTCTCGCGCCGTCCGGTGGCGATCTTCTCCCAGCTCTCCCCTCCGTCGGTCGTCAGAAAGAGCGTCCCGCGATCCCCCCCAATCCATCCATTCTTCTCATCCAGAAAGAAGATCGCGTCGAGGATCGCGCGTGTCCCCGACTCCAGAAGCGCCCATTTTTCTCCTCCATCGCTCGTCCAGAGGATTGTCCCGCCGCTGCCAACCGCCCATCCCATCTTGCGGTTGACGAAGAAGACCGCCCCGAGAGGCTCGGAGGTCGGCGATTGCTGGGCCTTCCACCCCGGCTTCCCCTCGGGTTTCTTGATCGGCTCCATCGCGGGGAATGGGTCGCAGCCGGCTAAGAAGAGCGAGGCCGCCAGGAGGAGGAGGCTAATTCGCGCGAAGGATGTAAACCGCATTCGACCCGAAACCGGCCACCGCCAGATCCATCCGATCGCCATTTTCTCTCCTGATCGCCGCCAAACCGATGACCGTTGTCTCCATCAAAGTCTTGTCGATGCTGAAGTGCCCGCGCCCATCTCCCAGCAGCACGATTACCGTCCTCCCTGCCGCGACCGCCACATCGCTCTTACCGTCCCCGTTAAAATCTCCGACCGCCACCGCTTTTGGCTCCGCGCCGAGGGGAATCCCTCCTAGACGAAATAGCCTTCCGCTTCCGGTCGCCGACAGAATGACCAGTTCGGAATCGTTCTGCGCCGCAATAAGCAGGTCCGCAATCTTATCCCCCGTCACATCCGCCGCCGCCGCCGCGACCGGCCCGCCAGGCACCGCGATCTCCTCCGTCTGTGGAAATCCCCCGCGCCCATCCGAAAAGAAGATCACGGCCCGGCCTCCGGCGAAATCGGTCGCCGCAAGATCGACCTTCCCATCCACGTTAAAATCGGCGGCCGCCAGACCGAATGGCTCGCCGGGGAACGGCAACGACCGTGGGGGAGAGAACCGGCCGCTCCGATCACCGAACAAGAGCGAGAGATCAGAGCCGTGCTGATTTGCGGTGGCGAGGTCGGCCGCGCCGTCGCCGTTGAAATCGGCGGCCACGATCGCGGTCGGATTCTGTCCCACCTCAAATCCCCTCGGGGGAGAAAAATCTCCGCGGCCGTCTCCATCCAGGATTACTACCTGCCGGCCGCTATGGATCGCCACTGCAAGATCACTCCTTCCATCCCCGTTCAGGTCCCCAGGCACGAGCGCGATCGGTTGCTCGCCGACCTGAATCTCCTTGCCTTGTGACCAGCCGGAGACTCCGTTTCTCAACAGGGTGACCCTCCCTCCCAGAAAATCGGCGACGGCCAGATCAATCCGGCCGTCCCCATCGAAATCGGCCGCGGCCAGGGCGACCGGCCCCGCTCCCACGGGGATCTTCAGCGGCTGGCCGAAGAGCGACGCGGTGGGCCTCCGGCAGGCGGCGATGGATGCGAGAAGAAGGAGGGCGGTCAGGAGGCGTGGCGAAGCGGGATCCACGCCTCTCCTTCGTCGTCGCTTCTATAGAATCCCCCGACGGTTCCGACATAGAGCGTGCCGGAAGGAGAAAAGGCAAGAGTGCGCACCGCCGGGCGCCTCAAACCCTTCCCCCGCGCCTCCCACTGCTCCCCTCCATCGACCGACCGGTAGACGCCGTCGGTCGTTCCGACATAGATCCTTCCGCTCTTCGGGTCGAGCGCAAGAGCCGCGGCGAACCGGCTCGGAAGCCCGTTGTTTTTCGCCTCCCAGTTAGAGCCGCCATCTATCGTCTTGATCACGCCGCTGTTCGTCGCCGCGTAGATCGTGGTGCTTCGCGTCGGGTCCATCATCACCGCGTTGAAGGCGACCGGCTTGAGCGACGGATGAATCAGGTTCCACGATTGGCCGCCGTCGGTCGTCTTGTAGAGACCCTGGTTCGTCCCCGCGAGGAGAACCGACCCGTCGCGCGGGTGGAGGGCGAGGGAGACAACATACCGGTTCCCGATCCCGGTGCTGATCTGCTGCCACGATCCCCCGCCGTCAGGACTTTTGAAGACACCGATGTTGGTCCCGAGATAGAGAGTCTCCGGCCTGGCCGGATCGACGAGGATGGCGTTGATGGTCATGCTTCCGACATTGTCCCCGAGGCCGGTGACGATCTGAATCCAAGAGGCCCCGCTATCAACACTCCGGTAGACTCCGTCGCCGAACGTACCCGCATACACCACGAACGAGATTCCGGGGTTCACGGTGATCGCCTGGACGTTGAAGCCGTTGAGGCCCCGGTTCATCGGCGCCAGGTCCTCCCCTTTCCGCTTGCTTTTATAGATCCCCCCTCCGGTGGTGCCGACGTAGATCACATCCGGATTGAGGGGATGGACCGCGATCGAGAGGACGTCGCGCTGATTGCTGCACGAGAGGAGCGAAAGGAGGAGGGCCAAAGCGAGGAGTCTCATCGGCCGATCTTAACACACCCTTTTTTTTCTTGACAACGCCGGGCGCTATGCTATTTTCCGCCTCGTGCGCTCTCTCTTCGTTGCGCTGGCGCTCCTGACCCTGTTTCCCCTAGTTGGGAAATCCGAGGAGCCCGCTCCCTACGTCGTGGAAAGGGGGGACACCCTCTGGGATCTCTCCGAAGAATTTCTCTCGGGCCCCTTCCGATGGAAGGAGATCCGGCGGCTCAACCCGCAGATAAAAAATCCCGACCTGATCTATCCGGGCGACCGCCTGCTGATTCCAGAGTCGGAGGGTGAGGCTTCGCTTCGGAGCATGGAGGTCCCCGCGGCAGTCGCAGAGGGATCTCAGCAAAGCGCTCCTCTTGTCCCAACGGCCCCGGCTCCAGCGCTCGATCCGGATCTGGTGCGTCGGGCCGGATTCGTCGCCCCCTCGCTCGAGGCGGCCGGAAAGATCGTGGGATCGCTCGACGGACGCAACCTCCTCTCGCTTCGCGATCCGGTCTTCCTGAAGGGCGACCTCCGCGCGGACCGAGAATACCAGGTTGTACGGAAGGTCCGACGGATCCGCCACCCGGAAAATAAAAAGGTCTTGGGGTATCTCGTGGCGATCCTCGGGGCGGTACGCGTCGAGCAGGAAGCCCCCCCGCGCGGCGTGGTCACCGCCGCCTACGACGCGATCACGTCGGGAGATCTGCTGCTGGAGCTGAAGAGCGAAGGGACCGAAGGGGAACAGTCCGGCCCCCGGGGGGAGGGGGAGGCCAGGGAGGGGGTCGTCGTCGAGTCGCTCTTCCTGAAAACGAACAGCGCCACCTTTGATATCGTGTTCGTCGACCGAGGCCGGGAAAACGGCCTTGTTGCGGGAGATCGATTAATGATCAAGAAGAAGGCCGCCAATCTTGTCTCGAGCCGGAAAAAACTTCCGTTTTTGGACGAGCCGATCGCCGAGGGGATGGTCCTCTTAACGACCGAGCGGACCGCCTCCGTCCTTATTCAGAAAGCGGACTTTCCCGTCTCACCGGGCGATCCCTTCAGCCGTAGCCGGTAATCCCCGATCATCCGGGAAATAGATGGTAATTTGTAAAAAAATGTGATAAATTTTAAATTCTTCAACCAAGCCTCTAATGGGAGAAGCAATGAAATTGACCGGCGCACAGATCTTTTTGGAATCGCTGAGGAAAGAGCAGGTCGAAGTCATCTTCGGCCTCCCCGGCGGGGTCAATCTTCCCGAATTCGACGTCCTTTTTGATGAAAAACAGATCGATCTAATCCTGGCGCGCCACGAGCAGGGCGCCGGGCACATGGCCGAAGGGTACGCCAAGGCAACCGGAAAGGTGGGGGTCTGCCTGGTCACTTCCGGCCCCGGGGCGACGAACGTCATCACCGCGGTGGCCGACGCCTATATGGACTCCGTCCCGGTCGTCTTCTTCACCGGACAGGTTTCAACCTCTCTGATCGGGAACGATGCCTTTCAGGAGGCGGATGTGGTCGGGATCTCGCGGCCCTGCACGAAATACAATTATCTTGTGAAAAACGTTGAGGACCTCGCGCAGACGATCAAGGAAGCGTTCTACATCGCCGGCACGGGACGCCCAGGACCGGTACTGGTGGACCTCCCGAAAGACGTCGTGCTGGCGAAGACCGAGTTCAAGTATCCAGAAAAGGTCTATATCCGCGGCTACAATCCGACCTTGACGGGGAACAAGTGGCAGATCAGGCAGGCGGCCGAGGCGATCTCAAAATCGAAGCGCGCGGTCATCTACATCGGGGGGGGAGCGGTCTTCTCCGACGCCTCGGCGGAGATCCTCGAGCTCGCAGAGATCACGGGGATCCCCGTGACCGTCACGCTGATGGGACTGGGCGCCTTCCCCTCGGACCATCCCCTTTCGCTCGGAATGCTCGGCATGCACGGGGGCTACTGGACGAACATGGCGATGCACGAGGCGGAGCTGATCATCGCCCTCGGGGCCAGATTCGACGATCGCGTGACCGGGAAGACGAGCGAGTTTGCCCCGCACGCGACCATCATCCATGTCGACATCGACCCGACCTCGATCCGCAAAAACGTGGAGACCCACATCCCGATCGTCGGCGACGTCAAAACGGTCCTACGAGAGCTGAACCCGCTCCTTCGGGCGGGCGGAAACGGAAACCTCAAAGAGATGCGGAAGCCCTGGGTGGAGCAGATCGCGCAGTGGAAGAGGGACCATCCCTTTACCTACCGTAACGACGGCCCGCTTCCCAAACCCCAGTACGTGATCGAGAAGATCTATGAATTGATGAGCCCCGAGGGGATTATCGTCACCGATGTCGGCCAGCACCAGATGTGGGCCGCCCAGTATTACAACCTCGGCCGGCCGCGGACCTTTCTGACCTCGGGCGGTCTCGGGACCATGGGGTTCGGGCTCCCCGCCGCGATCGGCGCCCAGAAGGCGTTCCCAAAGCGGCAGGTGGTCTGCATCGCCGGGGACGGCTCCTTTCAGATGAACCTTCAGGAGCTCGCGACGGCGAAAAATCACGGCCTTCCCGTGAAGGTCGTGATCATCAACAACAAATTTCATGGAATGGTCCGCCAATGGCAGCAGCTCTTCTACAACGGCCGCTACTCAGGCTCCTATCTGGGCGATCTCCCCGACTATGTGAAGCTCGCTGAGGCCTATACCCTCCGCGGCTTCAAAACGAACAAGACTCAGGAGGTGGAGAGGGTCCTACGGGAAGGCTTCGCCACCGATGGGCCGGTCCTGATCGATATGCAGGTCGATCCGACCGAGAACTGCTATCCGATGATCCCGGCGGGGGGCGCCCACCACCAGATGCTGTTTGAAGATCCGGCCCCGCAGCCCTCCGGAGCGAAGAAAGAAGAGAGCAAAGAATCGATCAGCATGGCGTAAGGGGGATCGTTGGAACACATCATCTCGGTCCTGGTCGAAAATAAATTCGGGGTTCTCTCGCGGGTGGCGGGCCTCTTCTCCGGGCGGGGGTTCAACATCAACTCCCTCTCGGTCGCCCCGACCGGCGATCCTACCGTTTCCCTGATGACGCTCGTGACGGATGGGGATGAGCGGATCTTAGAGCAGATCAATAAGCAGTTGAACCGGCTGATCGACGTGATCAAGGTGGTGGACCTCACCGAGAAAAACTATGTCGCCCGGGAGATCGCCCTGATCAAGATCAACACCAAGGCGGAGGACCGCGCCGAGGCGCTCCGAATCGTCGATATCTTTCGCGCCCGCGTCGTGGACTCCAGCCCCAATACCTACACCGTCCAGATCACGGGGGATTCGGAGAAGATCGAGGCGATCATCAATCTGTTGCGGCCGCTGGGGATCAAGGAGATCGTCCGGACCGGTCGGATCGCGATCGCGCGGGAAGAGGTCAAGACGGTCGCGGATCAGAGAACGGCAAAGAGCGCCAAGGCATAAGGGGGCCCAATGAAGATCTACTACGAAAAAAACGCGGACCCGAAGGTCTTGAAAGGGAAGAAGATCGCGATCATCGGCTACGGGAGCCAGGGACACGCCCACGCTCAGAACCTGACCGACTCCGGGCTGCACGTCGTCGTCGGCCTGCGGGAGGGGAAATCGTGGGAGAAAGCCGAGAAGGCGGGGCTGAAGGTGGTTCCGGTCTCCGACGCCGTCAAAGAGAGCGACGTCGTGATGGTCCTGACCCCCGACGAATTGACGGGGGACCTCTATCGATCCGAGATCGGTCCGCAACTGAAGAACGGAGCCTTCCTAGCATTCGCGCACGGGTTCAACATCCATTTCGGGCAGGTCGTGCCCAGGCCCCAGATCAACGTCTTCATGGTGGCCCCGAAGGCCCCCGGGCATCTTGTCCGCTCAGAGTTCACAAAGGGGAGCGGCGTGCCGATGCTCCTAGCCATCCACCAGGACCCCTCCGGCCGGACCCGCAGGATCGGGCTGGCCTACGCGCATGCGATCGGCGGGACGCGCGCCGGCGTGATCGAGACGACCTTCCGCGAGGAGACGGAGACCGACCTCTTCGGCGAGCAGAGCGTTCTCTGCGGCGGGCTCACCTCGCTGATCTTCGCCGGGTATGAGACCCTGGTTGAGGCGGGATACTCCCCGGAGATGGCCTATTTCGAGTGCCTTCATGAGGTCAAGCTAATCGTCGATCTGATCTACGAAGGAGGGATCTCGAATATGCGCTATTCGATCTCCAATACGGCCCATTACGGCGATCTGACGCGCGGGCCCCGGCTGATCGACGAAAAGGTCCGCGTGGAGATGAAGAAGATCCTCGCCGAGATCCAGTCCGGCGCCTTTGCCAAGGAGTGGATTCTGGAGAACCGCGCGGGGCGACCGGTCTTCAACGCCCTCTCGAGGCGGGGACAGGAGCATCCCATCGAACAGGTGGGGGCGCAACTGCGCGCGATGATGCCGTGGCTTTCGAAAGGAAAGCTGGTCGACCGGAACAAGAACTGAACGGAAGCGCTCCAAGAAGAGATCCCGAGAAGAGACCGTATGACCCGTAATTTTCCTATCGCGGCGCAAGGATTTCCATTCATCTTCGGCTCTGCCGGCCTTGCCGCCCTCGCCTTGGGGTTCGGCCTGCGCTCCGTCGGTTTGGTCCTGGCGCTTCTCTCCGGCTTTTGCACCTTCTTCTTTCGTAATCCCCTGCGCGAGATCCCGGAGGGTGAGGGGCTGATCGTCTCGCCGGCCGACGGAAAAGTGACGGACGTCTCCCCTGTGGAGCGCGGTCGATATCTCGACGGACCCGCCGTCAAGGTCAGCATCTTTCTTTCAATCTTCGATGTCCACGTCAACCGGATCCCCTACACCGGCCGGATCGCGGCGATCTTTTACAATCGGGGACGGTTTTTCCCCGCCCAGCAGGAGAAGGCATCAATGCAGAACGAGCAGAACGCCCTCCTTTTGGAGGCCGGAAGCGGCCGGCGTCTTGTCTGCGTGCAGATCGCCGGATGGATCGCGCGCCGGATCGTCTGCTGGGTAAAAGAGGGGGATATTCTCCGGCGGGGAGAGCGGTTCGGACTGATCCGCTTCGGGTCTCGGGTCGATCTCTACCTTCCTCCCAACACGCAGATTCGCGTCCGTCCGGGCGACCGGGTCAAAGGGGGGGAGAGCGTCATCGGGGTGATCGGATGAGCCGGATCGGACGCTACTCCCGCAAGGGGGTCTATCTGATCCCGAGTCTCTTTACCAGCGGCAATCTTTTCTGCGGCGTCTTCGCGGTCATTGCGGTCTTCAACGCCGAATACATCTCCGCCGCGATCGCGATCCTCATTGCCGGCGTCCTCGACACGCTCGACGGGAAACTGGCCCGCCTGACCCGCGCCTCCAGCCGCTTCGGGCTGGAGTACGACTCTTTGGCCGATTTAGTCTCCTTCGGCGTCGCCCCCGGGGTGTTGATCTACTCCTGGGCCTTGAACGCCTACGGGAGGCTCGGCTGGATCGCGGTCTTTCTCTTTATCGTCTGCGGCGCGCTGCGGTTGGCCCGATATAACGTGCAGTCGGGAAAATCCAACTGGGGCGGATTCATCGGTCTTCCGATCCCGGCGGCGGCCTCCCTGATCGCGACGCTGGTGATATTCGATCATCATATCCTTCGGCTCGGCCGCGAGGTTCGTCCGTTCTTCTCGCTGATCCTGACATACCTGTTGGCGTTTCTGATGGTCAGCAATTTTCGTTACCGGAGCTTCAAGCAGTTGAACCTACGGCAACAGAAGCCGTTCCATACGCTCGTCGCCGCCATCCTCCTGCTGATGCTCGTTGCGGTCGCCCCCCAGGCCGTGCTCTTCGCGCTCTCTTCGCTCTACCTCCTTTCGGGGGTGATGGAACGGCCGGCCCGAGCCCTTTATCGCAGGTTTTTTCCGGGCCGGGCGGAAATCGAACGGGAAGAGCGGGAAGAAGACAAAATCACCGATCCCGAGTTGTGGGGATAACGATGGCGACGCGCAAAATTCGGATCTTCGACACCACCCTGCGCGACGGGGAGCAGTGTCCCGGCGCCTCGATGAACCGGGAAGAGAAGCTGACCGTCGCAAGACAGCTCGCGCGCTTGAATGTCGACGTGATCGAAGGGGGATTTCCGACCGCCTCGGAAGACGACTTCGAAGCCGTCCGCGCGATCGCCGGAGAAAACGCCAAAGAGGGTCCGATCATCGCGGCGCTCGCCCGGGCCAGGGATGCCGATATCGACCGGGCGGCTGAGGCGCTTCGCCCGGCGCGGCGCGCCCGCATCCATACGTTCATCGCCACCTCCCCGATCCACATGGCGCACAAATTGCGGCTGCGGCCCAAGGAGGTGATCGAGGCGGCCGTCTCCGCCGTCCGACGCGCCCTTCGCCACACCGACGATGTCGAATTTTCTCCGGAGGACGCCACCCGCTCCGAAGACGATTTTCTCTGCCGCGTTCTGGAGAAGGTCATCGAGGCGGGAGCGCGCACCGTGAATATCCCCGATACCGTCGGGTACGCGATCCCCTCGGAGTTCGGCGAGCTGATCCGGATGATCAGAAACCGGGTGCCCAATATCGACCGCGCCGTGATCTCGGTCCACTGCCACAACGACCTCGGCCTGGCGGTCGCAAACTCTCTGGCCGCGATCGCCGAGGGGGCCGGACAGGTCGAATGCACGATCAACGGAATCGGCGAGCGGGCGGGAAATGCCTCGCTGGAGGAGATCGTGATGGCGCTGCGGGTCCGGAAAAATCTGTTCAACGCCCAGACCCGGATACGCACCGAAGAGATTCACAAGGCGAGCCGCCTGATCTCCTCGATCACGGGGATCGTGGTTCAGCCGAACAAGGCGATCGTCGGGGCGAACGCCTTCGCGCATGAATCGGGAATCCATCAGGATGGCCTTCTTAAAGATACGCGGACCTACGAGATCATGACCCCTGAGACGGTCGGGCTGGTGTCGCACAAGTTGGTCCTCGGCAAGCATTCCGGCCGGCACGCATTCCGAAAAAAACTTGAGGAGCTCGGTTTCTCACTCACCGACGAGGAGATCAATAAGGCGTTCGAGCGCTTCAAAGAGGTGGCGGACCGAAAAAAGGAGATCTTCGACGAGGACCTAGAGGCGATCGTCGTGGAGGAGGTCTACCGGATCCCCGAAACCTACCGTCTCCTCTTCCTCCATATCGAGAGCGGGACCGAGCAGGCGCCCACCGCCACCGTCGGGCTTGCCGTGGAGGGACGCGAAGTCCGGATGATCGGAAAGGGGGACGGGCCCGTCGACGCGGCCTATCGGACCATCGCGGCAGTCACTCAAACGAAGAGCCGGCTCCTCTCTTATAACGTCTCCGGGATCACCGGGGGGACCGACGCCCTCGGCGAGGTGACGGCGCGGTTGGAGGAGGAGGGGAAGACGGTCATCGGACAGGGGGCCGACACCGACATCATCATCGCCTCGGCAAAGGCCTATATCAATGCGCTCAACAAGCTCGCCTACTGGCGGCGTAAGCGGGCGGGAGGGGGCGCTCCGGGGTCCCCAAGCGCCGAGCGCTTGGGGCGAAAGCCCCCTCCCGAACCCACCCCCCCAACCTCGGAGACGTCGCACGCCAAGGGTATCTGATATGCCGATGACCCTGACCGAAAAGATCCTGGCCCGGCACGCCCACCGCCAGGCGGTCGAGCCGGGGGACATCATCTGGGTCGATACCGACATCCTCATGACGCACGACATCTGCGGCCCGGGAACCATCTCCATCTTCAAGCGCGAGTTCGGGGCGAAGGCGAAGGTTTGGGATCGCGAGAAGGTGGTTATCATCCCGGATCATTACATCTTCACCTCGGACCATCACGCGCGTCGCAACGTCGATCTGTTGCGCGAATTCGTCAAGGAGCAGGATCTCCCCTACTTCTATGATGTCGGCACCCCGGCCTATAAGGGAGTCTGTCACATCGCGCTTCCAGAGGAGGGGCATACGCGGCCGGGAGAGGTTCTCTTCGGAACCGACTCGCACACCTGCACGGCCGGCGCCTTCGGCGAGTTCGCCACCGGAATCGGCAATACAGACGCCGCGCTGGTCATGGGGATCGGAAAACTCTGGGTCAAGGTCCCCCAGACAATGCGTTTCGAGTTCGAGGGGCCGCTCCCCCCGTATCTGATGGCGAAGGACCTGATCCTGCACATCATCGGCGAGATCGGGGTGGATGGGGCGACCTACCGCGCGATGGAGTTCGCGGGGGACGGCGTCCACTCCCTCTCCATGGAAGAGCGGATGACGCTCACAAACATGGTGATCGAGGCGGGAGGGAAAAACGGGGTGATCGCGCCCGACGCGGTCACGGAGGGATACGTCCGGGAGCGGACCCGGAAACCGTTCGAATCGCTGCAGTCCGATCCGGGGGCAAAGTACCACTCCATCCGGCGCTTTAAATCGGCCAAGATCGAGCCGACGGTGGCCAAACCGCACTCCCCCGACAACCGCGCCGCCGTCCGCGAGCTGAGCGGGACACCGCTCGACCGCGCCTACATCGGTTCCTGCACCGGGGGAAAGATGACCGACTTTCGGGCGGCGGCTAAAATCCTCAAAGGCAAAAGCGTAAAGATCGACACCTTTATCGTCCCCGCAACCTCCGAGATCATGCGCGGGCTCGACGAGGAGTACGAAGGGGTCAGCCTGCGGAAAATCTTTGAGGAGGCAGGAGCCCGGATCGCGGAGGGGGCATCCTGCGCGGCCTGTCTCGGCGGCCCGGACGATACCTTTGGACGGCTCAATCGATCCGAGGTCTGCATCTCCACGACGAACCGGAACTTCCCGGGACGGATGGGCTCCAAGAGCGCCTCGGTCTTTCTCGCCTCTCCCTACACCGTCGCCGCCTCGGCGGTTACGGGCAAGATCACCGACCCCCGCGATTTCCTTTGCTAGCCGAACGGATCTCGGGCCCGGCGTTCGTGCTCGGCGATAATATCGACACCGATCAGATCATCCCGGCAAAGCACCTCGTCTATTCGCTCACCGACCCGGGGGAGCGGAAGAACTTTGGCCGCTACGTCTTCTCCGGCGTCCCCGACGCAAAGTCGGGCCTCCCGAAGGGGGGGATCCGCTTCAACCGGGAAGAGTCCCACCTCTCCGACTACAAGGTGGTGATCGCGGGAAAGAACTTCGGCTGCGGTTCCTCGCGAGAACATGCCCCGGTCGCCCTCCAGATCGCAGGGGTAGAGGCGGTGGTCGCGGCGTCGTACGCCCGGATCTTCTATCGGAACGCGGTGGACGGCGGGTTCTTCCTCCCACTGGAGGCTGCGGAGCCGATTACGCGGGTAGCGACCGGCGATCAGGTGGAGATCGATCTTCCGAACAAGATCCTGCGCCATCCGGCGAGCGGCCGATCGTTCCGGCTCAAGCCGCTCGGGGACGTCGAGGAGATTTTAAGGGCGGGGAACGTCTTTGAATACGCTCGGAAGGCCGGCCTGATCCGATGAAAATGAGAATCGCGGTTCTCCCCGGGGATGGGATCGGGCGGGAGATTGTCCCGCAGGCGGTCGCGGTGCTGGACGCGGTTGCCTCTCGATTCGGCCTGAAGTTTGATCTGAAGGAGCATCTCGTCGGGGGCGCCGCGATCGACCAGGTCGGCCACCCCCTCCCCGAGGAGACCCTCGCGGGAGCAAAGGAGGCGGATGCCGTTCTCCTCGGCGCGGTCGGCGGTCCCAAGTGGGAGACTCTCCCCTATGAGATCCGCCCTGAGCGCGCTCTATTGGGGTTGCGGGAGCAGCTCGGGCTCTTCGCCAATCTCCGTCCAGTTCGGCTCTTCCCATCACTTGCCGCGGCTTCAACCCTAAAGCCGGCCGTCGTGCAGGGAACCGATCTTGTCGTGGTCCGGGAATTGACCGGCGGGATCTACTTCGGCCGGCCGCGCGGGATCGAGAAGATTGAGGGGGGGATCGAGCGCGGGATCAATACGGAGGTCTATACGACGCCGGAGATCGAGCGGATCGCCCGGGTCGCCTTCGAGTTGGCCCGTCAGAGGCGCAGGTCGGTTACCTCGGTGGACAAAGCGAATGTCCTCGAGGCGACCGAGCTCTGGCGGCGCGTCGTTGCGCGGGTCCACCGGGAGTACGCCGACGTGGCGCTTCAGCATATGTACGTGGACAACTGCGCCATGCAGCTGGTGCGCGACCCGAAACAGTTCGACGTCATCGTGACGACGAACATGTTCGGCGATATCCTCTCAGACGAGGCGGCGATGCTTACCGGCTCCATCGGGATGCTCCCCTCAGCCAGCATCGGAGAGCCGAAAGAGGGCGCTCCCCGTCGCGGGATGTACGAGCCGATCCATGGAAGCGCCCCTGACATCGCGGGAAAGGACCTCGCCAACCCGCTCGGCACAATCCTCTGTCTCGCGATGATGCTCAGGCACTCGTTCGATCTGGCCAAGGAGGCCGACGCGGTCGAGAAGGCCGTCTCCGTGGTGCTGGCCGCCGGGTATCGCACCCGCGACCTCCACGGAGGGAGAAAAGTGATCGGCTGCCGAGAGATGGGAAAACGGGTTGCCGAAGCGGTCCGGGCCCGAAGGAGACGCTCATGAAAAAACCGGCCTGCCAGAAGTGCGGCGAAGGGCTGCTCACGGGGAGAGGCGAACTCTTCCTGAGGGTCGACGGCGTTCCCCTCTGGCTCTGCCGGCGCTGCGCCCTCCCGATCGTAAGGTACCTTAAAGAGGAGAAATTGATCCGCGGAGTAGGAGGGGGGCTTCAGTGAAACGCAACAAGGCGGAAGGGGACAAGTCCCCTTCCGAGCCATCCCCTAGACCTCAGGCGCTCGCGCGGATTCCGGGGTCCCCAAAGACCGCGTCTTTGGGGCAATCAAAGCCCGACGCTCGCCGGTACGTCGTGGCGGTCGCCGGGGCGACCGGCGCGGTCGGGGAGGAGATGGTCAAAATCCTCGAGGAACGGAAATTCCCGATCGAGGAGCTCCGCCTCTTTGCCTCCGAGCGCTCCGCCAGCTCCTCCGCGATATTCCAAGAACGGGACCTGAAGATCGCCAAAATGGCGGCGGACTCCTTTGCCGGCGTCAATCTCGCCCTCTTCGCCACCGACGCGTCGATCAGCCGCGAGTTCGCGCCGAAGGCGGTTGCGGCCGGCGCGGTGGTCATCGACAATTCGAGCGCCTATCGCATGGACGAAGGGGTCCCGCTCGTCGTGCCGGAGGTCAACGGTGACGTGCTTGCGAGGCACTCCGCGAGGCACTCCGGGATCATCGCCAATCCCAACTGTTCGACCGCGCAACTGGTCGTGGCGCTCAAGCCGCTGCACGACGCGGCCCGCCTGAAAAGGGTAATCGTCACGACCTTCCAGTCGGTCTCCGGGACGGGGCGGGAGGCGATGAATGAACTGCTCGATCAGACCCGGGCGATCCTCGCCTTCCGCGAACCCAAGCGCCGCGTCTATTCGGAGCAGATCGCGTTCAACTGCATCGTCGACTGGCCGACGGACGGAGCGACCGGGTACAACGAAGAGGAGATGAAGATCATTCGAGAGACCCGCAAGATCCTGGGGATTGCCGACCTCGCCGTGACTGCGACCACAGTGCGGGTCCCCGTTTTCCGGGCCCACGCCGAATCGGTCACGATTCAGACGGAGAAACCTCTCGCGCCGAATGAGGCGCGGGCGCTCCTCTCCGGGGCGCCGGGGATCATCGTCTTCGATGATCCCGTGCGCCGGATCTATCCGACCCCGCTCGACGTGGCCGGAAAGGATGAGGTCTTCATCGGCCGGATCCGAACCGACGAGAGCGCGCCAAACAGTCTGCACCTCTGGGTTGTCGCGGACAATTTGAGGAAAGGAGCGGCGCTTAACGCGGTCCAGATCGCGGAGCGCCTGATCTCGTCACATGGATGAATTCTCCTTGATGAAACAGATGACGGATTCGCAACGAACGATGTTTCAGTCGGAGATGAACCAGGTCCACAAAAGCAGAACAACTGGTTTTGTACTCACGCTGCTTCTTGGCTTCCTCGGCGCGCACCATTTCTACAGACGTTCATCCCCTCAATTGTCGCTTTGATTGAGTTGTTTTTAATCAGGGACAGAATCGATCGATATAATGAAAAGAAGGCTCACGAAATAGCGGAGAAAGTAAGGCGCCTTTAAGCCGTGCAGATCGCCGAGCGCCTGATCTCCTAGCCCTGGCCCTTTCTCTGCTCTTCTTTGATCTTCTCGTTACAGCGTTCGCAGATCGTGCTTTCCGAGGGTTTCGCGCAGATCATGCAGCGCTTCTTGGGCGGTGCCGGCTTTTCCGTGGCATCCTCCTCTAGCGATTCTCGTGGTTCTGCGTTTCGCGCTTTTCCCGTTCCTGCTCCTCGCGGGCCGCAAGGAACGTGAAACTCAACAGCGCGGTGGAGACAAGGGCGATGGCCCCTCCGAACATCAGCATATCCTGGGCATGTTCCCAGTGGACCAGGTGCTCCAGAAAATTGACCCCCATGACGATCACGATGACAGAGACCAGCTTCTCTTTCAGGTCGTTGAGGCTGCGGGTGATGAGCCAGCGCGGGAGGTTCAGTTTTCCGATGAAGAGCTCGTACATCCCGACCGAGAAAATATAGAGGATCGTGGAGAGAAGAAACCCGTCGAGCACTTCGATTAACCGGACGGACGCTACGGCAGCACTCTCTCCCCCCGGATGGATTATGCCGCCAACCATCGTCCCGAGGTGCTGGAACATCCGGAACATCCCCCAGACGAATGAGACCGCAGATGCCGCGAACGTGGAGACCACCGGGACGAGCATCAGGTCGCGGCCGAACGACAACGAGGCTCTGACGGGATCTTCCGCTACCGCCACATCCGAGGCGCGACGTCTCTCCTGAGCGAATGCCCCACCACCCGCCGGGTCCGTGGCGTGACGTCTCTCGACTAATGCCTCACCACCCGCCGGGTCCGTGGCGCGACGTCCCTCGACTAATACCCCACTACCCGCCGGGTCCGTGGCGCGACGTCTCTCCTTTACTAATGCCTCGCCGTCCGCCGGGTCCGGGGCGCGACGTTTCTCCTTTACTAATGCCTCGCCGTCCGCCGGGTCCGTGGCGCGACGTCTCTCCTCGACTAATGCCTCG
>CAZSHZ010000149.1:0-13979 GCA_964606955.1 uncultured Nitrospirota bacterium | reverse complement strand
CCTCCTCCAGCTCTTTCACCTGGGGGCCGAGGATGAACCGCTGGGAGGCAAACACCGCGTCGACCGCCTTTTTGACCTCCGGCTCGATGGTAGCGAACTGCGCGGTGAGATCGAGGAGGGGGACCTTCATCAAGGGCCCTTCGGTTCCTGGAGCCTCAGATCGGAGGCGATCTCTGCGATCATCTCCGGATCGATTCCCTTCTTTCGGAGGGCCCCCTCCAGAAGCGCATTATCGCAAATCGTATTGATCAATCTTGGAATCCCTCGAGCGTGCAGATGGACCGCGGCGACCGCCGCCGGGGTAAAGATTTCACGACGGGCCCCGGCCACCTCGAGGCGGTAGCGGATATAGTCGGCGCTCATCTCCGGCGTAAAAGAGCCGAGAGAGAGGCGAAGCGCGACCCTCTGTTTGAGCGGCGGGTCGAGGGCGAGGGTGTCGTCCAGTTCCGGGAGACCGAGGAAGATGAACGTAACCGGCTTCTGGCCGTCGATCTCGATATTGAGGATCCCGCGGAACTCCTCCATGACCTCTTTCTTCCTGAGCATTTGCGCTTCATCGACCAGGACAACCGCCTTCTTCCCCGCCTTGTGGAGGTCAACGAGACGCCGATAGAGCGCTCCGATCAGTTCGGTGCTGTTACCGCCGGCTCCGGTCTGCTCCGCCCCGAGTTGGGCCGTGATCCTCTTTAGCAGCCATTCCGAGGTCACGGAAGAGTGAATCACCACGAGAAGCGACGACTCGAACTTCTCCTCGTCCAACTCCTCCAGCATCCGGCGCGCGAGCGTGCTCTTCCCGGTTCCAACTTCGCCCACGACGACGGCCAATCCCTTTGCATGCTCCGCCGCGTATTTCAATTTGATCAGGGCGTCTGCATGCAACTTGTTGTCGTAATAGAAACGATTGTCGACCGCGATCGAAAAGGGCTGCTCCTTCAGGTCGTAGAAACCCAGATAGTCCACTACAGGTAAGAGATCCTTTTTTTCGAGGCGTCCTTGCGCGGAAGCGGGGCGGCCTTCAACGTCCCGGAAAGTTCCTCGAGACGGCGGGCCGCGTCCCTGAAATCCGGAGCCGCTGAAGCGATCTCCCGCCAGAGCGTGAGCGCCTCGTTCTTTTTCTCGGTGAGTTCAAGCAGATCGGCAAGTTCGTACCGGGCTGAGAGGAGGACCGGCGCCGCCGCGCGGGAGTCGGCGATCACCTCCTGAAGGATCTCGATCGCGGCGCGCGTCATCCCCTTCTCCCGCTGGCACTGCGCGAGCAGGATGGCGGCCTCATGCATCTTTGAATCTTCGGAGACGGCCTGCGAAAGTTCCGAAATGGCTTCCGAGAGAAGCCCCATCTCGCGATAGGCAGCCCCAAGACCAAAGTGAGTCCCCGGATCGGCCTTCGTCCCCGAGGGTGATTTCCCTTCCCGAATTGTCTCGGCCAGAACAGCCGGGGCATCCTTTTGAGGCCCCTCGCGCGCCTCGATTTCAATCAGTCGCTCGCGCGCACGTTCCACCTGCGGGCTCGACGGGGGATGGGCGGCCAGGATCTCCCGAAGGATCTTCTTCGCCTCCTCGGTCATCCCCTGGCCGATATAAAACTCCGCCTCAGCAAGTTGATCTGCGATCTGGGGAGTGCCGCCCAGGACCTCGGTTTCAGTTGGTTTCTTGTACAGGAAGTCGGGGTTTCCTCCCACCGGGCCGCCTCTGGGGTTCAGACTGATCGCCTCCTGCGAATATTCGCGGGCGCGCGCGGGATCGGCCTGCCCATAAAGGCGCGAAAGGGTCTGGGCCTCCTGAGCAGCCTGATCGAGGAGGCCCTCGGCCTCATAGAGTTCCTTCAATTTCTCGTGCGCAAGCCGGTGATTCGGGTTGACTTCGAGGACCTCTCGATACAGCTTGAGGGCGCGATCAAACAGCCCGTACTTCAGATAGACCTCGGCTTCGGTCAGCAGGCCTTCCGCCGCCTCCTGGTCCTGCTGCGGCGCATTCGAAGGAATGCCCGGCGGGGGCACGGAGACCGACCCCGACATGGAATTGATTTTCTGCGACAGCGCTCCAACGGCCGGATGGTCGGACGAGAGGCGCTGCATCTTCGAAAGAACGGTCTTGGCCTCCTCCCCCAATCTCTGGGAAAGGAGCTCCTCGGCCATCGCGCCGTACTGGGAGACGGCATCATCGGTTCTGCCCGCGCTCTCATAGATCTCCGCAAGCATCTGCCGGGCGGAAAGAAGATGTGGATCGACCGCAAGATAGTCACGCAGGAGGCTCTCGGCCTGCCGGATATCGCCGGCGGCCGCTGCAGTCTTTGCCGCCTCTCGGTAATGGGAGAAGGCAGCGGAGAGATCTCCCCGGAAGACGAGGAGCGCCGCCAGACGAGCGCGATAGAGCGAATTTTCCGGCTCCTTCTCAACAAGGGTCTTCAGCGTTCGCTCCGCTTCATCGATCCTCCCCTCCCTGAAATCTTCCTCCGCCTGGGCAAAACGCTGCTGAGGATCGAGCGTTGCGAGTCCCATCCGGGAAAGATGGGACAGGGCGCGCGTCTCCTGTGGATTCACCTCAAGCGCCCTGGAAAAAAACTCCGCGGCTTCCGAGGGGTGCTGTTGCTCTGCAAGGAGCTCTCCGACCGAAACCAGTTCAGCCGCCCCCTCAGTCCGGAGGCCGGCCTTCACCAGCTCCTCCGCGATCTTCCGCCGTAACTTCACATTTTCCCGATCGAGGCGGAGGATCTTCTGATAGATAAGAAAGGCGGACCGAGCGTCTCCTGCGGCGGCATGATTTTGGGCGACCCTCAGGTAGTCTTCTACCGCGTTGCCCTGAAACCCGCGTTTCGCATGGAGGTCTCCGACCTGTTCGATGATATCGAACCGTCGAGGGTCCAGTTTGATAATCTTTTTGTAGACGGCAATCGCCTTCAGTTCGAACCCGCCGGCCTCAAAGATGTTCCCCGCCTGAATATACGCGTCTATCGCCTTGGCGGGATCGTTTTTCCTCAGATAGAGATCGCCGACCGTGTTGAAGATATTGCCGTCGTTCGGGGCCTCGGCGAGAAGCGATTGCCATGTCTCAATCGCCCGATCGACCTGTCCCCTCGCGGCAAACTGCTGGGCACTGTTGATGATCTGGGTCCGGTCCGACACCTGAAATGTTGAAAAAATATCATAGACTTGGAGAGCTGTCAAAAAACCGGAAAGAAAAAAGCCCCCAAAATCGCCTATCGGTTGCGCAAGTAAGGAGGCTCCATTATGATGAACCGGGTGTCGACGGTCGACCGTTATCTTCTTCGAGAACTCTCGATCCCTTTCGCGCTCTCGCTCTTTCTTCTGACGCTCCTGATTCTCCTGCACCAGCTCCTGCGGCTCATGGAACTCTTGATCAACAAAGGGGTCGGCCCCCTACTGGTCACGAAGATCTTTTTCCTTGTCCTCCCCTCCTTTTTTCTTCTGACGATCCCGATGGCGGTTCTGGCGGCGGCGATCATCGCCTTCAATCGGCTCGCGGGGGATAATGAGATCCTTGCCCTTCGCGCGTCCGGCGTCTCCACGGGACGGCTCCTCCGGCCGGCCCTCTTCTTTTCCCTTCTGGCGATGGCCGCAACCCTGTTCCTGGGGTTCTCGGCCCAGCCCTGGAGCGGGCGGACTCTCCGGAAGATCTCGTCCGCCGTCTTGAAGGCGCGCGCTGCGGCGGGAATTGAGGAAGGGACCTTCAACGCGATATTCCCCAACATGCTGATCTATGTGGACCAGATCCCCCGTTTCGACCTGCTGCGCGGCATTCTCATTTCGGACACCCGGAACCCGGATGAGCCGGTTCTTCTGATCGCAAAAGAAGGGATCGTCGTCGGAGATATCGAGTCGAACAGCGTCCTGTTCCGGCTGGAGGACGGGAGCATCCATCGGCAGACGCGAGAGAAAGAAGGCTACCAGCGGATCACCTTCTCCACGTATGAGTTGAAGTTGGACATCCCCGCCTCCCCCGCAAGCTTGGTCGAAGAGCCGGGGCCGGCGGAAATCCGTCGCCGGATCGCCGCTCGAGGCGACCCGAAAGACCTCCGGCTCCTTCAGGAATATTACAAAAAGTACGCGCTTGCCCTGGCGTGCGTCATGTTCGGCCTCATCGGTCCCCCCCTCGGCATCCTTGCCGGGCGGCACGCCACCCGGCTTGTGGGATTTACCTTCGGCAGCGCCACGCTCGCGGGCTATTACATCCTCAACACCTTCGGGGACTTCCTGGTTGCGGCGCGCTTTCTTCCGCCCCTGGCGGCCGCGCTCTTTCCCGACGTCATCCTGGGGCTGCTCGCCGCATTTCTCCTTTGGGGCCTTTATCGGGAGGGGCTCGTACTGCCCCAGCGCGCATGACCCTGTTGTTTCGCTATCTTCTCCGGGATTACTTAAAGATGATCTTCACCTCTCTCGGCGTAATTTCCATCGCGTACTTGGCCATCGACTTCTTCCAAAGGATGGGGAAGTTCGCCGAGGCCGGAGCGGGTATCGCTCCGGTGGTCGAGTATTTTATCCTGAAAATCCCGGTCATCCTGCTGGAGGTCTTCCCCTTCGCGCTTCTCGTCTCGACCATTCTGACGCTCGGCTCCCTGACGCGCCACAATGAGATAACCGCGATTCGCTCCTGCGGCATCAGCGTCGTCCGTTTCTGCGTGCCGATCGCGCTGGTCGGCCTCGGCTTTTCCACCATTCTCTTTCTTGCAAACATGTCGATTGTGCCGGCCAGCCGGAGACAGGCCAAGTATGTCAAAGAGATCGTCATCGAAAAAAAACCGCGGCTCTCCGACTTCGCGCAGAACCGGATCTGGTTCCGTGCGGATCGATACACTTTTTTTAACCTTCAGTTGATCGAAGCGGACCTGAAGCGGATGTACGGCGTCCGCGTATTGCGCCTGACCCAGGACTTCTCCCTTCCTGAAGAGATCGAGGCCAAGGAGATGCGCTACGAGGCGGGCGGATGGATGCTCCTGTCCGGAGTCAAACGCCAGTTTCTTCCCGACGGGACTTTAAAGAACGAGCCGTTCAATCACCTATCGCTCTCTCTCGCCAAAACACCCGACGATTTCAAGCCGATCGAGGTGCGCGCGGATGAGATGCAGTTGGGGGAGTTGAGGCGATACGTAGAGCGACTGGAACAGGACGGCCTGGATGCAACGCGTTACAGGGTCGATCTGCAGAAGCAGATCTCGTTCCCCTTCATGAATCTCGTAATGGTCCTCGCCGCGATCCCCTTCGGTCTGCGAGAGCCCCGGCAGGGCGGGCTGGCCCGCGGACTTGGATTCGCGCTTTTGCTCAGCGTCGCCTACAACATGATATTCTCGCTCTCCATCACGCTTGGCCAGAGCGGCGTTTTTCCTCCCGCGCTCTCCGCTTGGTTCGCCCACATCGTTTTCCTGGCAGTTGGGGCCTACCTGCTCCTGAAAATCCGGCAGTAAATGAGGCGGAAGGGAACCTGTCGGGCGGGTGGGGGCGTGGGCGGAACGTCCGGGGTCCCCAACGGCGGAGCCGGTGGAGGGGGCGCAAGCCACTTATAAATAACGGATCGCTCGGGAGAGCGCTGCCAGCATGACCCGATTCTCCCTCCCCGTTCGGACCGCCAGCCGGAAGTGGCCGGTGGGGAGGGGGAGAAAATCGGCGGCGTTTCGGATGAGGATCCCCTCGGCGGCGAGCCGCTCGACCGCTCTTCTCAGCCTGTCAGGAGTCAACAAGGGGGCGGGCGCCTTGACCAGGAGAAAATTGGCTGCGGAGGGGATCGGGAAAAATCCGAGATCGGATAGATCGCGTTCCAGTTTTCCGCGCTCCACCATAATCAGCCTCCGAGTCCGCTCCTCGTAGGGTTTATCTCCCAAAGCAGCCGCGGCCGCGGCCTGGGCGGCGATATTGACGCTCCACGGCTCCTGGCGCTTGCGCAGGAGGGAAACGAACTGCGGCGCGGCGACGAGATACCCGACCCGCAGTCCGGTCAGGGCGTAAAACTTCGTAAAGGAGCGGAGGACGACCACCCTCCTCCTCGCCGACCAGTCGGCCGCCTCCGCAATGACCGACTCGGCCGGTTCAAAGTCTATGAACGCTTCGTCGACGACGAGAATCCCGCCGCAACGCTCGGCGATCTTAAGAACTTCCCGCTTGGGGAGGAGGCGCCCGGTCGGGTTGTTGGGATTGCAGAGAAAGAGAAGATCCCGGCTTAAAAGAGAGCGTACTGAGAAGGAATCGAGGAGAGCGGGTCTCCCGCCCGAGAGCCGGATCGCTCGCTCATATTCCGAGAATGTCGGAACGAAAATCCCGGCCCGCCCCGAGGAGGCGAGGCGCGCAATCAGATGGATCAGTTCAGTCGATCCGTTCCCGACGAGAAAGCAATCAGGAGGGAAGCCGAGATGACGGGAGAGCGCCGAAACCAATTCCGTGGCGAATGGGTCCGGATACGAGGCGATCCGCCGAAGTGCCCGGCGGGCCGCGGCGGTTGCGGCCGGAGGGGGACCGAGCGGGTTGATGCAGGCGGAGAAGTCCAAGATCTTTTCAGGAGGGATGCCCAGACGGGAGGCGGCCGCATAGACCTGTCCACCGTGAGGGAAGAGGGCCATCAGCGAAGCGCCAGCACAACCGCGCCGAGTATTCCCGCGGCCAGAGAAGCCCGCGTCATCAGCCGGCGCGCCCCCTGAATGCTTGCACATTCAAGCGGACGGAGCGCCTTCCCGATATGAGGTTTGTCCACCATCCCGCCGGAGTACGGTGTCGGCCCTCCCAGCCTCAACCCTAATCCCCCCGCCGCAGCCGCAATCGGGAATCCGCTGTTCGGGCTGTCGTCGTTTCTCCCCTCGCGCGCGGCCGTCCGAAGCGCCTCTCGGCAGCTGGCGCCGGAAGAGAGGGCGATGAGAAGGGCCGTCAGCCGCGCAGGGGCGAAGTTCGCCAGATCATCCAGCCTGGCGGCGACCAGGCCGAAATGCCGGTAGCGGTCGTTTCGATAGCCGATCATTGAATCGAGCGTGCTGACGGCCTTGTATCCCATGGCCAGGGGGGGGCCTCCGATCACGAGGTAAAAGAGCGGCGCGACGATCCCGTCGGCCGTGTTCTCGGCCAGGCTTTCGACCGCCCCCCTCGCGACCTCCTCGCCGGAGAGATCCGCACAGCGCCGGCTGACAATTCGCGAAAGCCGCTCCCGAGCGCCTTCGAGATCGCCGCGCGCGAGCGCCCGCTCGACCCCCTTTGCCTCCTCCATCAGCGAGCGGGCTGCAAGGGAAACATAGGCAAAGTAGATCGTCACAACGGAACCGGCGATCGGGTGGAGGTTTCCAGCCGCGTAAATCAGGGCGGCCACGGTAAAGTAGGTTAAGAGAACAACGGCGGCCGCTAGGAGCGCCCCTCGCACTCTTACGATTGCGCGCCGGTCTCCAACGGCGCGACGCGAGCCGACCGAGGCATCGGGCCGTTTTGGGTAGAGCCACCTCTCCCCGATTTCAATCCCCTTTCCGATCCAGCGGACGGGATGCGGAAGACCCGGCGGATCTCCGAATGCCCAGTCGGCGGCGAACGCGATTGCCAGTTCAACCGATGAGATCGTAGACCGCCTCCAGACGGAGCGAGGCGCGTACGGCGGCGGCGAGACGATTGAGCGCATCCTCCTTGGCCCGCCGGTACGAGACCTCATGCTCGACCGGCCGGTCGGGCGCAACCCTTCTCAGGAAGGATCGGCGGAAATCGTCGTTGTCGAACAGGCCGTGAAGGTAGGTCCCGAACACCCGGCCGCGGGCGGCCCCGTCGCCCGAGTTCCCCCCGGGGCGCTTAATGAAGAAGAGCGGCTCCGCCGAATAGGTTTCCCCGGCATGAATTTCGTAGCCCGAGACTGTCCCTGAAAAGCCGAAGTACCGCTCCCCATCCTCGGAGAGCGTTGCGAGACTCTCAGTCGTCGTCTTCTGCGGGCGCAACAGGGTTGAGACCGGAAGGAGCCCGATCCCCTTCTCCTCTCTGGCGGCCCCCTCTACGGCGTCCGGGTCGGAGATCTGCTCGCCCAAAATCTGATATCCCCCGCAGATGCCGATCACCCACTTCCCTTTCGCCGAAAGCCAGGTGATCCGATCCGCAAAACCGCGATTCCGCAACCAGAAGAGGTCTTCTATCGTATTTTTCGTCCCCGGGATGAAGATCAGGTCGCTTTGGTCCAGATCCGCCAGCGAGGTGACCGGAACGACCGATACCCCGGGCTCAAACCGGAAGGGATCAAGATCGGTGAAGTTGGAGGCGTGTGGGAGCGGGATCCAGCCGATCCGGAGTCCTTCCTTGGAATGCGCAAAATCGCCTCTCCCGTCCAGGATCCCTGCGCCATCCTCCTCCGGGAGGCGAAGATCGGGGAGAAATGGAATTACCCCCAGCACCGGCCAACCAGTCCTCTCGGACAGAAACGCAAATCCCTCTTCCAGTAGGGTCGGATCGCCCCGAAATTTGTTGACGATGAACCCCGCGACCCGCTTCCGGTCGCCGCGGGAGAGAAGCTCCCATGTCCCCACAAAAGAGGCGAAGAGCCCGCCCCGATCGATATCCCCCAGCAGAAGAACCTTCGCCTTCGCCATTTCGGCGACGCGCATGTTGACGATATCGTGCGAGACGAGATTCACCTCGACGGGACTCCCCGCCCCCTCGATCACGATCAGTTGATACTGCGCGGCCAGTCTTCGGTAGGCCTCCTCGATCAGCGGCCATGCACGCTTTTTGAAATCGCGATACTCCCTCACCCCCATGTTCCCGACCACCTTCCCCATGAGGATGACCTGCGCCGAGGTATCTGAGGTCGCCTTCAGCAAAAGAGGGTTCATCTCGACCTGCGGGAGAATCCCGGCGGCCTCGGCCTGCGTCGCCTGCGCCCTCCCCATCTCGAATCCCTCCCGAGTCACATAGGCGTTCAGCGCCATGTTCTGCGACTTGAAGGGGGCGACTGAAATCCCATCCTGGCGAAAGATCCGGCAGAGGGCGGCGACTAGAAGCGATTTCCCGACGTGCGATCCGGTCCCCTGGACCATCAGGGCCGAAGTCATAAGCTAGGACGTGTCCCCTTCCGCCATCTGGCGGTAGCCGTGGGAGAAATCGGGGGCGTAGAGGCGCGATCGCCTCCCGGCAAGCCGCGCGCCATCGGCGCTTCCCCGCCCCGCCGCAGCGCCGACAATAACCACGGCGGTCCAGACGATCTTCGCCTTTTTCACCTTTTCGGCGATGTCGGCCAGCGTCCCCCGCACGATCTTCTCCTGAGTCCCCCACGAGGCCTTCTGAACGACCGCAACCGGGGTCTCCGGCGGATATCCCTGCATGAGTTCATCGACGACCTCCCGGATGTTTTGCGTCGAAAGAAAGATCACCATGGTGGTCTGGTGGCGCGCCAGGTCGGAGAGTTTCTCACCCTGGGGCATCTTTGTCTTCCCTTCCAGCCTGGTAAGGATCACCGATTGGGCGATATCTGGGACGGTCAGTTCGATCCCAAGGGCCGCCGCCGCCGCGGTTGCCGAGGTCACGCCGGGGACGATCTCGTAAGGGATCTCTGCTTTGTCCAGCGCCTCCATCTGCTCATGAAGCGCCCCATAGATCGTCGGATCTCCCGAGGCGATCCGCGCAACAGAGCGGCCCTGCCGGACGGCAGAGGCCATCAACGGGACCATCTCCTCCAAGGTCATCTTCGCGGAGTCGTGAAGTTCGGCCCCGGGACGGCAGGCCGCCAGCATCCCCGGCGCAAGGAGCGAGCCGGCATAGAGGACGAGATCCGCCCCGGCAAGGATTCGCGCCCCTTTCACCGTGATCAGATCGGGATCACCCGGCCCGGCGCCGACAAAGTAGACCTTTGCCTCAAGGGGGACGGGACCCGACTTACGCACTGCGCCTCCGATGTATGATCAGCATCGACTGGTAGTCGAGTGTCCGGCCCGCAAGCGTCTCGATCTCGGTAACGACCTCTTCCTGCGGCGTCCCGCAGCGGGAGATGAAGATGGACGAAGAGAGGAGATCCATCTCGCGCAAGAGCAGGATCACCTCGTCCATGACGCGGTTGACCTTCATCAACACGACCGTTTCATGGGATTCGATCTCCTCCCGCAAGATCTTAGGATGATAGGTGGCAGGGATAATCGAGATCCGTTGATCGCCGATGGCGAGGGAGCGGCCCGCCCGCGCGGAACAGGCGGAGATCGAGGTGACACCAGGCACGATTTCGACCGGCTGGTTGGGATCGCGTTGCAGAATCCGCTCCAGAACATTCGTAAATGTGCTGTAAAGAAGCGGGTCTCCGATCGCGATGCAGGCGACGGAAAGGCCGCGCTCGAGCCGCTCCGCGATCAGGGCGACAGAGCGATCCCAGAAAGAGGCGAGCCCCTCTCGGTCTTTACACATCGGGAAGACGAGGTCGATCACCTCCTGCCGCGAGCGATCAAGATAGCCCTCGACGATCGAGAGGGCGAATGAGCCGGCCTCCTCCCTTGATTTCGGGACATAGACCGCCGGCACGCTCTTAAGAATTGAAAGCCCTTTGACCGTGATCAGCCCGGGATCGCCTGGTCCGACGCCGATTCCGTAAAGGGTGCCGATTTGATGCCCGATGTTTATACCGCGCGCAGGTCTCTCACTCCACCCCGAAGGCTCGGCCTTCGGGGGCCCGGACTGCGCGCAGCCTCCGTTGTGTCTCTTTTCGAGCCTCGTCATGGGGACCGAGAATCCCTTCCCCTCCGAGGATTCCGATTCCTCCCAGGATCCCGTAGATCGGGTTTAAAGTCCGGCGAGCGATCTCCTCCCCGTTGGGGCTCTCGATGGTCAGCGAGACAAGGCGAGGCGCAACCGCAGCGGCGATCAATCTCCTCGCCGATGGGCTGATCGCGGCCTCTTGCAGAGGGGTTCCCCATGCGGTCGTCCCCACCCGTCCAATCCCCCGTCCGGCAACGATCTTCCCTTCTCCACGGGCTGCCCGGATCCGCAGGACAAGACCGGAGAGCGGAGACCGAAGCTCGGGGAAGATTTCAACCGTGACGACCCGGCGCCGCCGCTCCAAGACGGCGATTCCACCGCAAGCCGGAAGGGGGAGATCAGAGTGGAGAAATGCGCCGACTCCCGGGAGGAGTGTCGCCGCCTGCCGGCACCCCCACGCCGCCCAGGCCGCCGTCGTATAGGTTTTTTCGGCCGTCAGTGGCAGAAGTTCCCCCCTCCGGCGATCTCCACCGCCCATGGAAATTTTCCGATTCCATCGATCCGCCTCACCCGAGGAGAGGACTCCCCGCCGCTCAAATCCACGATCGCAAGAGAATTGTCCCGGCCGTTTGCGACATAGAGCGTCCTTCCATCCGGTGAAAGGGCCGCGACCTCCGGACCTTTCCCGACCGGGATCTCAGCGATCACTCTGGATGCGATCGGGTCAACAACCGTGATTGCGCCGCGACCCCGATTCACCAGATAGGCCCTGTCCGATGACGGAGAAAAGATGATCCCGGTGATATCGCCTGCGAGCGGAATGAGAGCCTTCATCGAAATCCGCATCGTGTCGAAAACTCCGAGTCTTCCATCCGAGGCGATCAGAAGCGTCTTTCCGTCCGGCGACAGGGTCGGCTGGCGCGCGCCGTCGCCCGCGAAAATCGGGGAAAGAGGCAACGGGGAGCGGAAATCGCCGGCAAGGTCGATCGGATAGAGCTGGCCGCCGTCGGCGTGGGCGGCGAAAGCCAGACGGCCACCGGGGTGAATCGCGACGATCCCTGCCCCGACCGGATCCCGATTCTTCTGGCGCCGAAGCGCGGCCGCCGCGGGCCCCCCGCCGAGCGGAATTGAGCCGAGTTGTCTTAAGGTCTTTGTTTCAATGACGGTCAGTTCATACGATCCGGCGCCGGCCACAAATGCCCGCGCCCCGTCCGGCGAGAAGGTGATATTCTCCGGCTCTTTCCCCACGGGGAGGGTCGCGGCGACCGAAAAGTTCCGCAACGAGATCACCGACACGGTCGCATCCCCATGGTTGGCGACGAATGCGAGCTTTCCGTCGGGGGAGAAATTCATATGCTCGGGTTTGAGGCCGACCGGGATTAAGCGGATCAGGCGGTGGACCCCGCGGGGCGATCCGGGCCGCTCGATCAGGGCGACCGCGTTCCCTTTGGTGCTCGTCACAAGGAGATACCTCCGATCCGGGGTAACCGAGAGCATGTGCGGAGTGGGGATCTGGGAGATCCGCTGGATAATCTTGTCTGTGGCGCGGTCGAGAATGACGACATCGCCGGAATCGCGATTGCCGACATAGACGAATGGATCGTCTGCGGCGGCGGTGGATGGATCAGCCCCCCAACCGAGGGGATTGGCAAAAACGGGCGTGGAAAGAGAGAGAAAGACGGCGACTGCCGTCGGGAGTAATCTTCGCATGGACACCTCCGTGACTTTCGTTCGAAGCCGTGAGGCTCGTTCGGGACCCCGGCTGGGTCTTCTGGCTCCGGTTCATCCTACTCCCCCCCTTCCCATCGGCCTTTCGCCCCATTTCGGGCTGCCGACAGTGGCGATCGGGTTTCGTCCCCGGTTACAGCGGCGGGACCGCGATGGATTTTCACCATCTTCCCCGCAGCCGGGTTCCTGTCTGAGACTGCTCGCCGGTTATATCGGAATGGGATTGAAATTGTCAATCAAAAAATCGGCCACCCGCCGAACTCGGCGAACAGCCCGAGGAGTTGCTGACCCGTGGGGGTAAAGAAGGAGTAGAGGGTGAAGAGGGGAAGTGTGGGACCGTTCACTTTGTCCCTCGCCGGATCGTCGCCGAAACCGGTACAGCCGGTCGAGGTGATCGACCTGCAATAACCGGTCTCAAAATAAGAGAAGATGGCTTCGTGAAATTCATACTCCAGATAAGCCAGTTGGGTCGACGGTTTGGAGAGGAAAGTCGGGAGAGAGAAAAGTGTGCTGCCCCGGAACGTGATCCTCCCGGTCGAGTATTTTCTGTTGTAGAGCTCCAGCAGATCGGCGTAGGCGATCTTTGCCGGGTTTCCCGTGGTATCCCAGGACACGAAGATCGAAATCTGGCTCCCCAAATCCAATGCCCGCACCCGGCGCACCGGGCTCGGATAGGTCCCCCCGCGCGGCCTGATCTCCTGGAGGATGTGATTCGCGGTATATCTCCTTAGTCGGATCTCATCAAGGGAGCGGATCTTCGCCTCCACAGAGCTCAAGTTCCGCTCGGACAGGAAATCCGCCTCATAGAGGGCGAAGATAAAGAGATATTTTGCCGGAGGGACGCGGTAGGTCTCCTCCAACTGGACATAGTCGTACAGTTTAATTTTTGTGATCGGGTTCAGGACGTCTCCCAGGTCGGTCAACCGGAACCTTCCATTGTTGTCGTCCGAAACGATGATTTTGACGAACTGGAAGGCGTTTGGATTGGAAAGCGACATCCAGATCGCGGCGACGGCGGGATCGCCGCCATGCGTCCCTTTAAAGACGACCAGGACCCGCGTGATTCCTGGAGGGAATGAGATCGCTCCATCGGTCGCCTGACCAGCGCCGAGCGTAACGGAAAATGATCCCCCCTTTTTTCGGACTCCGGAGGAATCGTAATAGGCCGAGACCTCGCCCGCCAGGGCCCCCTCCCCTTGATTCGTGATCTTCAGATCGCTCCCCGCCGGCGCGGCGCCGATCTTCGCAGAGAAGAATCGATTGAGAACCCCCGCCGAGTAGCCGACGGCGCGAGGGAAAAGGATCCGGCCGTACGAGGAAAAGCAGACGTTGTTGAGGACATAGATATGCTCTCCGGCGAAAGAGTTGAAGTCGAAGTCAAAAACCGAGAAGGAGGTCAGATTGGGATTTTCTGCCAGCGCCGCCGGATCGTCGACGACATTCCCTAAAAACCTGACGGAAATCGTCTCGGTTTCCCCCGTGACCATGTCGCGAACCTGCATCGTCTCCACCCGGGAGAAGGTCTGTGCAAGATTCGGCTTCGGATGGGTATTGTCGTCCAGGTTCGTATCCTTGCTCACGAAGTTACGGTTCGTGATCTGCGCTAGGCCCCGC
>CAZSHZ010000148.1:0-19355 GCA_964606955.1 uncultured Nitrospirota bacterium | reverse complement strand
AGACAATATTGTGCATTAGACTGGATGACGGCCAGGGGATTTCGGACCTCATGAGCAACACCGGCCGCCAATGCCTCGGTGATCCGACTTCGCTCCGACTCACAAAGTTCCTCTTCGACTCGTATGGTCTCTACAAGATCATGGTAGATCTCAACGATCCCCGTTACCTCTCCGGAGGGGTCCTTTAAGGGGTAGGAATTAATCTGATAGACAAATTCCTCGGCATGGGGCTTGGTTTCCAGGAGACCCGTACGTGTCGTCCTCTGCCCCGTGGCAAATGTCTCACCGGCGGGGCATCCGGGACAGACCTCCTGGAGACCGTGAAGTTTCCGATAACAGGTCTTGCCGATAAAGTCGTTGTACGACTCAGCCCCTAGGGTCTTCACCATGGCGCTGTTGACCCGACGTATCTTGAAATCCTTGTTGATCATCACAATCGGATCGTCAATCCCGTCAAGAATGGCGAGGAAGTCCTGCCGGCTATTAATAATCTTCTGCTCCAAATCCTTTTCTGTTGTCACATCCTGAAAGAGCAGAAGCCGTTCCACCTTTCCCTTGCGAGGAAGTGTCCGCATAAAAACGTGGAAGACCCTTCTTCCTATTTTTGGGAAAGTCCCCTCCAAAGTCTTTGGATTCCCCTTTTCTAAGAATTTGGGTTGGTGGAGACTCCTGGTCGCGTTGCCAAGGATCGAAAAGAGGCTTTTCCCTTCTATCGCATTGTTGTGTAATCGGAAGAGGTGTTTAAAGGCCTGATTTCCACCGATCATTGTCATCTGCTTGTCACAGAGAAGGAGGGGAAAAGGGAGGGAGTCGACGATGCTATCCGCTCTGGTCGCCATCAGGCTTCCCTTTGGGGGCTCCTTTTCTTCGCCTTTTAGCCGGGCCTGAATATCGTCAAACCAAGACAACTCCGCCCCCCCTGTTTCCCTCTTATCCGACGCCGTCATTTCCGCCTCAAAACTTCTGCGGGATGGGAGACTGATGGATCAAGTAGTGTACCTTAATGTCTGACGGCAGCATTTCATCCACCCGGTGGAGGAGGCCGATAAAGAGGACACCCGTTTCTCCTTGTTTCAGCGTTGCATCGATCTGTTTACCGATCCACGTGTCCCGTTCTGTGAGCAGATCCCGACTCTCTTTCTCAAACTCATGGATCAGCCTCTCACGCTCTTGGCGCCTTTTGCTGTTCATGATCCTCTTCAAGTGATTGTATTCCCGTACGAGAAGTTTCGGTTCCTCCGTCCCGACAAGGACGGCTCCTTGGCGCATCATCCACTGGACAAGTTTATGATTGGGGCTCCCTTTCTTTGCCAGCTCGGCGATGATCTCTTTTTCCTTATCACAGATCGGGAGCCCGTCCTGATACACTTTGACCTTTTCGTAAGAGAGATCGAGACGTCTCATTTTTCGCCTGATCTCCTTCCACATCTCGCCGATCCCCTGGACATGTTCGCGCCACTTCGTTTTACCGAACTTCTTGATGTACTTTTCTTGCATCGAATCTGCCAGCATCCCCATGTCGCTTGTGGTGTGGAGGATCGGGACGTAAATGAGCTCTCTTTCTTTCTCTTCTCCTTTAGCAGGTTGGCGATCAAAGGACCTCCTCTGTCTCATATCGGCAGCCCGTGCGGCTTCAGGCGACTCATTCTCAATCAAGCAAGTTGCAAGCGGCGGCCGACAGATGGGCATACCGCCGGGTACGTGCGGTCAGTGATCTCCATCTCCGGCACCAGCGTCTTTCCCTCGGCAAGCTGTTCCTGGTCCGGCATCTTTATCCCTCTTTCTTTTGTCTTGAGCGGCATGGGATGGAGCGCGCCTCTCCCTCGGCGCTACTTATGCAACCTTCGGGCCGCCTCCATCCCCGTCCCACCTTTGGCCAGTCCATCCGGAGTCGACGGGTGCAAGACAAGAGAAACCTATCAAGGATTCTCTAGGCGTCAATAGTTTAAAACCCCTGTTCGAGGAGGCATGGAGTTTGCTTAAATCAGGTTTAGCCCCTATGCTATAAACTCATGATGTTCGCAGTTGCGGTGCGATTTGCGTCGCTGGCGTTCCTGTTCGCACTCCTGTCCCCCGCCTGCCAGAAGAGAGCCGACGAGATCACAATCGGGGTGGCCGGGCCGATGACCGGGGATCAGAGCAAACTCGGTGAGGACCTTCGGATCGGTGTCTCCCTGGCGGTGGACGAGTGGAACGCCAAAGGGGGCGTACTCGGCAAGAGGGTGCGGGCCGAGGTCGCCGACGATCAGCACGATCCGAGGCAGGCGGTCTCGGTTGCCAACAAACTGGTCAATCTCGGTGTTGCCGGAGTGGTTGGCCACTTCAACTCCTCCTCCTCGATCCCCGCCTCCGAGGTCTACCGAAACGCGATGATCCCGATGATTACCCCCGCCTCGACCAATCCGCAGGTGACCGATCGACAACTTCCGAACGTCTTTCGGATTTGCGGTCGGGACGACCAGCAGGGGCTTGTCGCGGCCCGCTTCGTGGTCGATCAGTTGAAGCCAAAGCGGGTGGCGATCCTTCACGACAAGACGACCTACGGCCAGGGGCTTGCCGACGAGTTCAAGCGCTGGCTTGCGGATCTCTCCAAAGGTTCGGTTCAGGTCGTCTCCTACCAGGGGATCATCCAGGGGGATAAGGACTTCCGCGGCGTTCTCACTTCGCTTTCCGGGCTGAAGCCGGAACTGATCTTCTTCGGCGGGATCTATCCGGAAGGGGGGCTGATCGCAAAGCAGGCGAGAGAGCTCGGGCTTTTGGCTCCGATCCTGTCGGGCGACGGCGTGATCGATCCGGAGTTCGTCAAGATCGCGGGCCCCGCGGCAGAGGGGACCTATCTGACGTTCGCCGACATCCCGGCGGAGCGCCCCGAGACAAAACGATTCCTCGACCTCTACAGTGCCCGGCACGGGAAGCGGTTCGCCCCGTACGCGGTCTACGCCTACGACGCCGCGAATGTCCTCCTCTCCGCGATTAAAGACGCGCAGAGCAGCGAAGGGAAAAATATTATTGAAGCGCTGCGCAGAATCCGATTCGAAGGGGCGACCGGCACCATCCAGTTCGATCCCAAGGGGGATGTGCTGAAATCGCCCTATGTCGTCTGGATCGTCAAGAACGGCGACTTCGACGTCTTCTGGAAGCCCGCCGCCTAGCGTCCTGTAATGCTCCTCCAACAACTGGTGAACGGCCTGACCCTCGGAGCGGTCTACGCTTTGATCGCCCTCGGCTACACGATGGTCTACGGGATTTTGGAACTGATCAACTTTGCGCACGGCGAGATCTATATGCTCGGGGCCTACTTCGGGATCATCTTTCTTCTCCTGGTCGCACCTCTGTCGCTCCCCCTCTGGGCGGCGCTCGGCCTGGCGGCCCTTGCCGCTGCGATCTTCTGCGCCGGCTGGGGGATCACGGTGGAGCGGGTCGCATACCGGCCGCTTCGAAGGGCGCATCGCCTGGCCCCGCTGATCTCGGCGATCGGGGTCTCGATCTTCCTTCAGAATCTGGTGATGCTGACGCAGGGGTCGGCCGACAAAGTCTTCCCGATCGCGGTTCCCGTCGGCTCGATTCAGGGATTCATTATTACCACCTCGCTGGTCATCATGGCGGGGCTCCATCTTTTCGTCGGCAAGACAAAGCTGGGGAAGGCGATGCGGGCAACGGCGCAGGATCGGACGATGGCGCAACTGGTCGGGATCCCGACCGACCGGGTAATCGCTCTGACCTTTGCGATCGGCTCGGTCCTTGCCGCCGCGGCCGGGATCATGGTCGGAATCTACTACGGGCTGGTCAATTTTTCCATCGGCTATCTGGCCGGGATCAAGGCGTTTACCGCCGCGGTTTTGGGCGGGATTGGGAACATCCCGGGGGCGATGCTCGGCGGGATCCTGCTCGGGTTGTTGGAATCGCTCGGGGCGGCATACATCTCCTCCGAGAACAAAGACATCTTCGCGTTCGTCATTCTGATTCTTGTCCTGATCCTCCGCCCGACCGGGATCTTGGGGGAGCGGGTCCCCGAGCGCGGATGAAGTATCTCCTCTTCCCTCTCTGGCTGGGACTCCTCCTCCTCCCGCTTGCCGGGATGCTCAACGCCGTAAAAATCACCGCCGCCGCAGAGGGGGTCTCGCTTCTGATCTGGCTGGTCGGGGCGCCGAGGCTGTGGCCGATGCGGCGTTTGCCGCTTCAGGCTGCCTGGGAGATCCTCCTCCCCTGGCGATTGGCGATCGTTGCGGCGATCGCGCTCTTGCTCCCATTTTTTCTGAACGACTACTACATCGATGTTCTGGCCGTCGCGCTCCTCTATGCGATTCTTGCCGTCGGGCTGAACATCGCGGTCGGATTCTGCGGGCTGCTGGATCTCGGCTATGCGGCGTTTTATGCGATCGGGGCGTATACGTATGCTCTTGCAAACCGCCATCTTCAAATCCCCTTCTGGCTCGGTCTTCCGGTCGGCGGCGCGGCCGCTGCGCTCTTCGGCGTTCTGCTGGGTCTTGTGACACTTCGGCTGCGCGGGGACTATCTTGCGATCGTCACGCTCGGCTTCATCCAGATCGTAAGGCTGATCTTAAACAACTGGGATTCGGTCACCAACGGCCCGAATGGGATCTTGAATATCGGACGGCCGACGATTGGCGCTTTTACCTTCTCTCTCCCGACCCATTTCTACTATCTGATGCTGGCGTTCCTCGGATTAGCCGTCGCGGCGGCTCTGCGGCTCTACCGCTCGCGCGTCGGCCGCGCCTGGGTCGCGATCCGGGAGGACGAACTGGCCGCCTCTGCGGTCGGGATCGACACCACCCGATACAAGATCCTGGCGTTTGCCGTCGGCGCCTCATTCGCGGGGGTCGCGGGGGTCCTCTTCGCCGGGAAGTTTGCCTTCATCTCGCCGGAGAGTTTCTCGTTTTTCGAATCGGTTTTGATCCTTGCGATGGTGGTCCTGGGGGGGATGGGGAGCGTCGCCGGATCCGTGGCAGGGGCCCTCCTCTTGATCATCATCCCCGAGCTCCTCCGCCCGGTCGCCTCCTTCCGGATGCTGATCTTCGGCGCGATTCTTGTTGCGATGATGGTCTTCCGACCCCAGGGACTTCTCGGACGAACGCGCTGATGCCGGGCGAGGCGCTTCTGCAGACCCGTGGGCTGACCAAGCGGTTCGGAGGCTTGGTTGCGCTCGAGGGGATCGGTGTTGAGGTGCATGAGGGGAGGGTCACAAGCCTGATCGGTCCGAACGGAGCGGGCAAAACAACGTTCTTTAACTGCATCTGTGGGATCGTCCCGATCAGTTCCGGCGAGGTCCTCTTCCGCGGCGAGCCGATCGGAGGGCTTGCGCCGTATCGGATTGCCGCGCGCGGGATCGGACGGACCTTTCAGGGGATCCGGCTCTTCTTGGAGATGACGGTCCTGGAAAATGTGATGGTCGGGGCGCATCTGCGCGGCCGGACGACCCCGCTCTCGGCGCTCTTTGCGCGTGACGCCATGCAGAAGGAGGAGCGCGAACTTCAAGAGCGGGCGGAAGCGATTCTAGACTTCGTCGGCCTTGCGGCGCGCAGAGATCAACTTGCCCGGCAACTTCCTTACGGCGATCAGAGACGGCTGGAGATTGCCCGGGCGCTGGCTTCCGAGCCGGCGTTGCTCCTTCTGGATGAGCCGGCCGCCGGGATGAATCCGAGGGAGGCGAGCGACTTAGGAAGGCTGATCTTCGCGATCCGCGATCGTGGGATCACGCTTTTGTTAATCGAGCATAATATGCGTCTGGTGATGGAGATCTCGGAGCGGATCTATGTCCTTGACCACGGGGTGAAGATCGCCGAGGGGACGCCCGAGGAGATCCGTAAAGACATGGCGGTCATCGAGGCCTATCTTGGGAAGGGCGCGTAGGAAGCATTTTCGCTTATAAACGTTAAGGATATTGATAAATTTATAAAATTTTATATAATATTGAAACGTTGACCATTTCAACTTCATCTCTTCCCTCGATTTTCTATTTCAAAGTTGCTCAGTGACCACCCCCAGACACCTAGAAAAAGCGCCAATCACTGAGGCTCTCGTTGATATCAGAGTAAAGTTACCGCCAAGTGTTGATCTTTCAACCTTAGAGTCTGCACATGTTTTGTTTTCTGAGGGCTATCCTCAAAGGCGTGAACGCATAAGAATGGAAACCAATATCGATCCGAAGAGAGGGGAATCTCAGACAAAATCCTTTGTTGACGGTTTCATGTATACTTCCACGAATAATAAGCAAGTAGTGCAGGTCCGGTTGGATGGGTTTACCTTTAGCAGACTGAAACCATACGACGCCTGGGAAAGCTTGCGCACCGAGGCGTATCGACTTTGGGGGCTATACAGGGGGAAAGCCTCGCCAGAACTTATAACGAGAGTGGCGTTGCGTTATATTAACCGTTTGGAGATCCCTCTCCCGATTCAGGAGCTCGGTGACTATTTGACCGCGCCTCCGACGGTTCCGCGAAATCTACCTCAGGAATTCATTGGTTTCTTAGCACGTAATGTTATTCGGGATAAGTCGCTTGAAGTCACAGCTATAATAACTCAGTGGTTTGAGCCCGTAAGTAGTTCAGAATTTGCTTCTATCCTATTAGATATTGACGTCTTCAAAGAAGCCAATTTTAATGTGGATGCCGACGATGCTTGGGAAACTGTTGATAAGTTGCGGGACTTAAAAAACAAGATATTCTTTGAAAGCATTACTGAAAAGACCATAGAGCTTTGCAAATGAGAGTTGCCTATCCGGATATGTATTATCCTGTCATTACTGCAACCTCTAGTCGCTATGGTGTCAGTGATGACTCTAAATACATAGGTCAGGATTCAATCAAAGAAGTAGTTCACAAAAATGGGGAAACGGTCTTGGGTCAACGCCTTAGCCGGTTACATGTTTCCCTCTATGAAGTTTTTGAAGATTGTTCGGAAGCAAATTGGGACGGTTACAATGCAAGGCCCATATCCGATAAAGCATTTTTTGAAGCGCTGAAGCTACTCCAGTTACTGCCCGCGTATCTTCCTTCGCCTGAAATTGTTCCGGAACCTACGGGTGAGATGGGGCTAGAGTGGTACAAAGGAAATCAGTTTATATTTGTCATTAGCCTCTCCGGAAATAACACGATTACCTATGCAGGAATGTTTGGCCCAGGCATCGAAACTCACGGCACTGAGAGTTTTGCCGAGTCGCTACCCCGTACCGTACTTGAAAACATTCGGCGTTTATTTCCACAACAGGAGTGAACTCTTCCCCGATATCAGCAGCGGAAAATTTGGCGCGGTATATATTTTCTAAGCATCACTTTAGTCGCGATAGAGGGGTTGTGAAATACGGGGCCTTCTTACCAGCAACGAATGGTGAAACTTCGGTGTTTCGCATTTCAGGTATTTCGGAAAGCGAAGTGTGGCAGATCGGAATATCTATTGTGGCTCCTCTGCGTGCCAGACCACTCCTTGGCCGGGCAGATATTCTGGCATCTGGCGTAATCACTGGAGGCCTAACGTTGCTTGCAGACACAAAATCACATCGTCTTCATGCGAATATCGGTGGCTGGCCCGGTGGGAAATCAGAACGGCAATTAATCGCCATAAAATTGGCAGGAAGGGCAACGCTCCACCTTTTAAGCAGCTGATTCATCCGAGTAACGTTCTATTGACTCGAATTCGAGGTGCAAATCCCGCAGGACTCGCGAATTGATGTGGTGCCCTTGCGAGACCCGAAAACCGGGTTGACATGATCGAAAACCGGAGGAGGTCCGGGATTCAGGTTAACAGCTTCAATTATTGACTTTCGCATAAGTAAAGGAACCATTCTCTATCTGATCCATGGCAAATCGGAAGCGTAGATACAGGACCAGAGGAGCTTCTGCGATCTTTGGATTCGTCGGACCGAGTTTCGGAGCATTCCGTTAAGCTGGAGCAAGTCCGTTGGCGCACTGTTGGCCAAGGCGCGGTCGGCCTTGTTCCAGACGTATTCTGCAGAATTGAGCTCGGGCGCGTAGGTGAGGGAACTCCTCCACCTGGAGTCTTGGATGGTTTCTGATCCACAGCTTGACCTCGCTTAAGGCGATGGATCGTTCCCCGATCCCACAGTAGGACCACGGGCCCCCGAAGATGCCGGAGCAGGTGTTTGAGGAAGGCTCGGACAAAAAGCCCCGTGAGATTGCGGGTGCGAAGATTAAGATAGAGAGCCAGTTGTCTTTGCTTCGGAGACACCGCCAGGGCGCTGATCGCCGAGATGGGATTGTTTTTATAGATATTCTTGGCCAGGATTTCTCGCCACCGCTTCATATCCTCCAGGATTTCTTTATCCACTGGGCGGCGCAGCCGGTCGAGTTTTTTGGAGAGGAGCTTTTGGTCCAGCAAGCCCGATTCGACCGACTCCTTAGACAGAAGCCACAGGTCATCAAACAGGTCTAGAAAACGATCATAGCTGAGGTCCATCCGGAGACCGGCCTCGAGGTTTCTCCTAGGGGCCGGATGGTGACATCAAAAAGTCTGAGTTCCTGAAAATCAGTCAAAACGACCCACGGCACGGTACGCTTGTTATAACCATATGTAATTGCTTGGGAGACAACTTCTGCACTGGTGAGCTTGGTCCGAGGAGGTTTGGCCTCAATATAAACTTTAGGAGAACCATTTATTCGGAGAGAGTAATCCACCCGACCACCCGAAATATTCTCTTCCAGCCCGACTTCATTGCGGTCTTGGGTGTTCCACCCGAGCGCTTGGAGCAGGGGTTCGATGAAGCCGGTCTTAGTCTCGGATTCGTTGTACTGCAACAGAACGCCAGCCGCTTGCTCGCGTTGGAACTTCGCGATTAGTTGTGAGATCTTCTCTTGAGCGACTGTTTGAAGGTTCATTGCGCTGCGATAAGAGCGTATTTTACAGAAAAATCCAAGTGAAGGAGAAAAATTGTTCAGGAAAAAGAACTTGTCCTCCCAACCCTCCTTTCCCTTAAACTCTGCAGAAACAGGTTGTCGCGGCGAGGGCCGCATGCTATATAGTCTGACGCTGGACGCCACTTGTCTCCGGCGAATCGTGAATGAGAAGCAGGACGCCCGCTTGGAGCTTTCGGAGGTTTCAGTCTCTTACGGGCCGATCCGCGCGCTCGACGGAATCTCCCTCGTGGTCGAGCCGGGGGAGATCGTGGCGCTGGTCGGCGCAAACGGAGCGGGAAAGAGCACGACCCTGATGGCGATCTCCGGGATCATCCCTTTGACTTCAGGCGCAATCCGCTTTGGGGGAGGGGAACTCAATGGCGTCTCCCCCTCTGAAATCGTTGCCCGTGGAATCGGGCATGTCCCCGAAGGGCGCCGGATCTTTGGGCGCTTGACGGTTCTGGAGAATCTTGAGATGGGAGGATACTTAAGAGAGGAGAAGCGCGACGTTAAAGAGGCGGTCGAACAGGTCTTTCACTATTTCCCGATCCTGCGCGAGCGAGCGGGTCAGCGGGGCGGGACCCTCTCGGGGGGCGAACAGCAGATGCTCGCGATCGGCCGGGCCCTGATGGGGAGGCCCAGGCTCCTCCTTCTGGATGAACCCTCTCTCGGGCTTGCCCCCTTGATGGTGACGAAGATTTTCGAGATCATCCGGAAGATTAATGCCGAGGGGAAGGGGATCCTCCTGGTCGAGCAGAATGCCAAGGCGGCCTTGACGCACGCCTCGCGCGGCTATGTCCTTGAGACCGGAAGAATCGTATTGAGCGGCAAGGGCTCCGATCTTCTTAACGATCCGAAGGTCCGAGCGGTCTACCTGGGTGAGGAACGATAATGGAGACCCTTTCCCGGACTGGGCTGTTTGAGCGGCATCGCGCCTTAGGGGCTCGGTTTCTCCCGTTCGCCGGCTGGGAGATGCCCCTCTCCTACACCGGGGTGACCGATGAGCATCTTGCCGTCCGCAAGGGGGTCGGACTTTTCGATATCTCTCACATGGGGCGATTCGAGATCGAGGGAAAAGGGGCCGAGGTCCTCTTGCAGACGACCACCTGCGGGCCGTTGAAGAAACTCGCCCCACGGAGTGCCCAGTACTCCTTCCTCTTGAATGAGAGCGGCGGAATCATCGACGATATCTACATCTACCGCCGCGGAAAGGAATCTTTTTTCGTGATCGTCAACGCGGCCAATCGCGGAAAAGATTTTCAGTGGCTCCTCTCCCATGCCGAGGGGGTCTCCGTCGTCGATCGAACCGAGCAGACGGCGCTGGTGGCGCTACAAGGCCCCCGCTCCTGGGACGTCCTTGTAAAAGTTATCCCGTTCGGGAAAGAGGAGATCGTACTGCGGCACTTCCTCGACACGCATGCCTGCGGGGTAAAAGCGCTGGTCGCGCGAACCGGCTACACGGGGGAGCGGGGGTACGAGATCGCGGTGGCGGCTTCAGATGCTCAGGCGCTATGGGATGGGCTGATGGAGGCGGGTCGCGACGAAGGGATCAAGCCGGTCGGCCTTGGGGCGCGCGACACGCTTCGGCTGGAGATGGGCTATCTCCTCTACGGCCATGACATCGACAAGTCCACCACGCCGATGGAGGCGGGGATGGAGCGCTTCGTCGATTTCAGCAGGGAGTTCATCGGGAAGGGGACCTTGGCCGAGCGTAAAGCCGAGCGGAAACTGATCGGGTTTGAGCTCCTTGCCGGAGGGGTCCCGCGCGAGGGATGCCTGATCTTCTCCGAGGAGAAGGAGATCGGGCGGGTGACTTCCGGGAATATGTCCCCGATGCTCCGAAAGGGGATCGGGCTTGGCTACGTCCGAACCGATTTTGCGGCGGAGGGGAGCGAGATCTTAATCGATATTCGGGGGAAGGCGGTCCCCGCGGTCATCGCCGTTCCCCCTTTTTATAAGAAGAGGCCGTGAGCGACATCCACGAGTATATTCCGAAGACCCCCGACGAAGAGAGGGCGATGCTCGAGGCGATCGGGGTCCACCGATTCGAGGATCTTCTGGAGATCCCGGAGTCGCTTAGGCTGAATCGGCCGCTCGCTCTTCCGCCACGACTTTCCGAGGTTGATCTGAAGAGGGAGATGGAGGAGCTCGCTGCGGAAAATAACATCCCGAACCTCTCGTTCATCGGCGGCGGCGCGTACGATCATTTCATTCCGAGCGTTGTCGGCCACATGATCTCCCGCTCGGAGTTTTACACCTCCTACACCCCTTATCAGGCGGAGATGAGCCAGGGGCTGCTGCAGTCGATCTACGAGTTTCAGACGATGATCTGCGAGATCGCCGGGATGGAGGTAGCCAACGCCAGCCTATACGATGGCGCATCGGCCCTTTCGGAAGCCGCGCTGATGGCCAGGCGGATCACGAGGCGCGAGAAGATCCTGGTCTCGCGGGCGGTTCACCCCTATGCCCGGCAGGTCTTGAAAACCTATCTGCGTGGCGCAAGCATCGTTGAAATCGATCTTGAGGATGGGGCGACCGACCTGAACCAGGTCGATCGTATGGTTGATGAGCGGACCGCGGCCCTCCTTCTACAGCAGCCGAATTTTTTCGGATCCCTTGAGGATGCGGCCGCGGCGGCCGAGATCGTCCATCGGCGCGGCGCGTTCCTTGTCCTTTCGGTCGATCCGATCTCTCTCGGCGTGCTCGCCCCGCCCGGGGCGCTGGGGGCCGACATCGCGGTCGGCGAGGGGCAGCCGCTCGGTAACTCGCTCTCTTTCGGAGGGCCGTACTTCGGTTTCTTTGCCACCCGGCGGGAGCATATCCGGCAGATGCCGGGACGTGTTGTCGGAGCGACCGTCAACAGCCGCGGCGAGCGCGGTTTCTGCTTGACGCTCCAGACGCGCGAACAGCATATCCGGCGCGAGCGCTCGACCTCCAATATCTGCACCAATCAGGCCCTCTCTGCCCTGGCGGCCACGGTCTATCTTGCCGCGATGGGACCGTGGGGATTGAAGCGGGTCGCGGAGATCTGCGCCTCCAATGCCCATTACGCGGCGCAGGCGATCTCGAAGATCGAGGGATTCTCGCTCGCCTATTCCCGCCCTTTTTTTAAGGAGTTCACCCTCCGAGTCCCGGGACGCGCCGCGACCTGGCTTGCACGCCTGCGCCGCCGGGGGATCGCGGCGGGGATCGATCCCTCCGCCCTGAAGCGGGTTGCGGGGGAGCGGAGCCGGGATCCTCAATCCCTGATCGTCTGCACGACTGAAAAGCATCGCCGGTCGGACATTGATCAGTTGGTCCGTGCCATCGCCGATCTTTCCTCGCGTGACAAAAAAGCCTGAAGAGATCATAGAGAGCGCCGTCGCGCGCGTCTCACCCGATCTCCTTTTGGGACATCTCGAGGCGCTGACCGGGATCCGTCATCCCTCCGTGGACCGCACGGCGCTCGCCCGCGCGGCCGCCTATCTTTTTAGGGAATTTTCGAGCTATGGCCTGGAGGTCCGGGAGGAACGGATCGAAGGCCCCGGAGAGTACGCAAACATCGCTGCAAGAGTGAAGTGGGAGGAGGATCGAAAACCGATCTTCTTTATCGGGGCCCATTACGATACGGTGCCGGACTCTCCCGGGGCGGACGACAACGCCTCCGGTCTGGCGGTGATGCTCGAGGCGGCACGCGCGACCGCGGACGTTCCCGGGGTAGAGAGGCTCCTCTTTCTCGGATTTACCCTCGAGGAAGAGGGATTTCTCGGTAGCGGGCAATTTGCCCGGCAGGCCGCAAAAAACAGACTCCCGCTTGCCGGCGGGATCGTCCTGGAGTGCGTCGGCTACACGGACTATACCCCCGGCGCCCAGCGGGTCCCCCCGGGGCTCCCGATCAAGGTGCCGGATACCGGCGGGTTCATCGGCGCGATTGCCAATGAAAGATCAGAGAGGCTGAAAAACTTTTTTGAGGAGGCGGCGCGCCGTTATGCCCCTGCGCTGGAGGTGGTCTCGCTGGTAGTTCCGGGGAATGGGGAGATCTTCCCCGACACGCGCCGCTCCGATCACCTCCCGTTCTGGGAGCTCGGGTTTGCGGCGCTTCAACTCACCGATACGGCCGACTTTCGAAATCCGCATTATCACCAGCCGACCGACGAGATCTCCACCCTCGATCTTGAATTTCTCGCCGACGTGACGCGGGCGGTCGTGGCCGCAGCCGCCTCATTCGCAGTGGCGGGAGATCTTCAATCGCTTCCGGCCGGCCGGTGAAGGGGCGATATGATCGGATTGCCCGGTTTTACGATCTTTTCGATCTCCCTTGGGAGATCCTGCGGTACCGGAAGATCCGCCCCGAGATATTCAGGATCGCCGGCGAGGCAATGACAGCTCGGGGGTCTCGCCTTTTGGATGTTGGGGTTGGAACCGGCCGGAACATCCGTTTCTATCCGCCGCTCTTCTCGGTCGGGATCGACCTCTCGGGAGAGATGCTGCGGGTTGCGCGGCTGCGGGTGGGCAACCGCTCGGTCGCGCTTCTGCAGGGGGACTCCTTGCGACTCCCCTTTTTCGATGCGACCTTCGACGCGGCGGCGGCGACTTTCCTCTTTTGTGTTCTTTCCAATGAGGCGCAGAGCCCCGCGCTGGAAGAGCTGATCCGTGTGGTCAAGCCGGGGGGGAAGATCATCCTGCTCGACTATCACTATCCGGAGAAAAGATCGAAACGCCTGGTCATGCAGATGTTCGCCCCGTTGGTCGAGCGGCTCTACGGCGCCCGTTTCGATCGCCCGACCGCTCAAGCGATTGCCGAATCCGGCTTAAAAACGGTGGAGGAGCGCCCGATGGCCGGAGGGGGGATCACCCTCCGCATCCTTCTGAAAGGGGCGGCATGAAGAGGGCCGCGCTACTCTCTCGAAAAGAGATCTTCAGTGGGAGGATCATCCGGGTGGCGGTTGAGACGGTCCGGCTCCCCAACGGCCGGACGGTTGAGCTGGATATCGTGAATCACCCGGGGGCGGTGGCGGTTGTGCCGCTTAAGGATGACGGCTCGGTTGTCCTGGTCCGGCAGTTTAGGTGGGCCGTCGGCGGTTTTCTCTTCGAGGTCCCGGCCGGGAAACTCGATGGGGGAGAATCGCCTGAAGCGTGCGCCAGGCGCGAGGTGGAAGAGGAGGTCGGCTGCCGGATCGGGCGGCTTGCGAGGCTTTCGAGCATCGTCACCGCTCCTGGTTTCTGCGACGAGGTCATTCATCTCTTTCTCGCGACTAAACTGACAAGATGCCGCCGGCGGCTCTCCGAGGATGAAGTCCTCGAGGTGGTCGAGATGCCGCTCTTAAAGGCGATCGGGAAAATTTCGGACGGCACGATCCGAGATGCCAAGAGCATCGCGGCGCTCCATCTGGCCCAGGGGGTCGTTGGAATTGGCTGAGAAGTTGATCTTCGAGAAGAGCGTCCCCGGCCGCCGCGCCGTCTCGCTCCCCGAGGCGGGTGAGGAGATCGCCGCTCTGATCCCGGAAAAATTTCTTCGGGCCGATCCCCCGCGCCTCCCCGAACTCGGGCAGCCCGATCTGGTCCGTCATTTCACCGCGCTGTCGACCCAAAACTACGGGATCGACACCGGATTCTATCCGCTCGGCTCCTGCACCATGAAGTACAACCCGAAGATCAACGAGGATGTTGCGCAGCTCCCCGGCCTCTCTGGGCTCCATCCGCTTGCCGGCGAGGATTCGACACAAGGGGCGTTGCGATTGATCTGGGAACTGGAGCGGATGCTATCCGAGATCGCGGGGATGGCGCGGGTCTCGCTTCAACCGGCGGCCGGGGCGCAGGGGGAACTTTGCGGCCTTTTGATGATCCATTCCTACTTCGACGACAAGAGGGAGAAGCGGAGGAAGGTCCTGATCCCGGATTCGGCCCACGGCACCAACCCCGCCTCGGCCGCGATCGCCGGATACTCGGTCGAGGTTGTTCCGTCAAACCGGCGAGGGACAATCGACGTCGATGAACTGGCGCGGCGGGTGGATCGCGAAACCGCGGCTCTCATGCTGACCAATCCGAACACCCTCGGTCTTTTCGAAACCGAGATCGAACAGATCATGCGTCTCCTGCATGAGGCGGGGGCGCTGGCCTATCTGGATGGAGCGAACATGAACGCGCTCCTCGGCCTGGCGCGGCCCGGAGATATGGGGTTTGATATCGTCCACTTCAACCTTCACAAGACCTTCTCCACCCCGCACGGGGGGGGTGGGCCGGGGGCCGGAGCGGTCGGCGTCACGGAGACGTTCGCCCCCTATCTCCCCGCTCCGATCGTCGATCGCCCCGCGGATGATAAAGAGAATTTTTTCTTTGCGACGCCGCCGCGGTCGATCGGGAGGCTCCATGGATTTTATGGGAATTTCGGGATGCTCGTCCGGGCGTACGCCTATCTGCGGGCGATGGGGGGGGACGGGCTTGCGGCGATCAGCCGGAACGCGATCATCAATGCAAACTACTTAAAGAAGCGTCTGGCCGGCGCCTATCCGATCCCGCAGGATCGTCCCTGCATGCATGAGTTCGTTCTATCGGGAAGATTCGAGGGGATCCACGCCTGGGACATCGCCAAGCGGCTGATCGACTACGGTTTTTATCCTCCCACGGTGAATTTTCCCCTGATCGTAGAGGAGGCGCTGATGATCGAGTCCCCCGAGAGCGAGTCGCGCGAGACGCTCGATCGCTTTGCCGAGGCGATGCTGGCGATCCGTCGAGAGATCACGGAGTCTCCCGATAAGGTCAGAAACGCCCCGGAGGGGGGCCGGATGGATGAGGTGAGGGCCGCGCGCCAGTTGGATGTCCGTTACCTCTTCCGCTAAACACGACATCCTGATCATCGGGGCGGGGCTCGCCGGGATGCGGGCGGCGATCGCCGTCCCTCCCGATCTCTCCGTCGCGGTCATCTCAAAGGTCCACCCGGTTCGGAGCCACTCGGTCGCCGCCGAGGGGGGGATCAATGCCGCGATCCGCCCAGAGGACTCAGTCGAGTCTCACATCCACGATACCGTAAAGGGATCGGACTGGCTGGCCGATCAGGACGCCGTCGAGATCCTCTGCCGCGAGGGGCGCGAGGCGGTTTTAGAACTTGACCGGATGGGGGCCCTCTTCTCACGCGATGACGTCGGGAGGATCGCGCAGCGGGCCTTCGGAGGGTTGGAATATCCGAGGACCTGCTACGCCGCAGATCGGACCGGCCATGCCCTCGTCCACCTTCTCTACGAGCAGATCTTGCGACGCCGGGCGACCGTCTACGAGGAGTGGTACGTCCTCTCGCTGATCGTCTCAGAAGGGATCTGCTGCGGCGCCGTGGCGCTCGACATCGTCACCGGAGAGATCCGGTCGATCGCCGCCAAGTCGGTCATCCTCTGCACCGGCGGCTACGGCCGGGTCTATAACGTCTCCACCAACGGACTGGTCAACACGGGGGACGGGATGGCCTTGGCGTACCGAGCGGGCGCCCCATTGATGGACATGGAGTTCGTCCAGTACCACCCGACCACGCTGAAGGAGAGCGGGATTCTGATCACCGAGGGGGCGCGTGGAGAAGGGGGGCTCCTCTTCAATGCCCGGGGCGAGCGTTTCATGGAGAGGTATGCGCCGAAGATGAAGGATCTTGCCTCGCGCGATGTCGTCTCCCGGGCCGAGTTCTTCGAGATCGAAGAGGGTCGTGGGATCGACGGCTGCGTCCTGCTCGATCTGCGCCATCTCGGAAAGGGGAAGATTTTAGAGCGGCTCCCGCAGATCCATCACCTGTCGATCACATTCGCGGGGGTGGATCCGATCGAGGCCCCGATCCCGGTCGCCCCCGGCGTCCACTATTCAATGGGAGGGATTAAGACCGACATTCATGGCGCGACTTCGATCGCGGGGCTCTTTGCCGCAGGGGAGTGCGCCTGCGTCTCGGTCCATGGGGCCAATCGCCTCGGGGGGAATGGGCTTTTGGAGACGATCGTCTTCGGCCGCCGGGCCGGCGAGGCGGCCTCTGCCCGGGCGCGGTCGGAGCGGCAGATCGATTTTTCGGATTCGGAGAAAAAGTTTCAGGAAGAGAGGATCCGCGCGCTTCTGTCGCGGCGCCAGGGGGAGCGGGTCGATGCCCTGCGGGAGGCGATCGGGGAGGTGATGGCATCGCATTTCGGGATCGTCCGGGAAGAGGGAAGGATGGCCGAGGGGTTCTCGCGCCTCGCGGACCTCAAGGAGCAACTCCCGCAAGTAGCGTTGATGGATCGCGGCAAAAAATTCAACACCGAACTGATCGATCTATTGCAGTTGGAATCGATCGCCGAACTCTCGTTGATCATCGGCGCGGCCGCGCGGGCCCGTAAAGAGTCGCGCGGCGCGCACTACCGGAGCGATTTCCCGAGGCGCGATGACCAGAACTTCCTTGCGCATACGCTGATCCGGCGGAGCGACGAGGGGCCTCGCCTGGATTATCTCCCTGTGGCGATCACCCGATATCCTCCCGCCGAACGGCAGTACTGAGCGAAAATGAGACGCATGGAGAACCGACCGGGCGATCGGCTCACGCAGCGTCTCCGGGTCTCGCCGATCGCCAATCTTTCCTTCGCCCTCACCGACTACTTCTGGGGCCTTAACCCCTTCCCCTTCCACCTCACCAACCGGTTGATCCACCTGGGTGTTTAGGTTTATAATCAGTGGGACACTTTGCGGAACGTGTCAACAAGAATGAGACACTCCCGGTCAGAATTTAATATCCAACTCCTCGGTTGAAACATCTTTCGTTCTGGGTTTGTTGATCCACACTTCCTGGGGGTGAGGGTCTCACTCATATTGACACAGGCGGTGCACGTGGAAGAAGTTCCTCAATGAGAAAGATCGGCATCCTTCTGGGGGTAAGCCTGTTCGTCTCTGCCCTCCAGATGATCCAGCCACCTTCTCTTCCTGCCGAAATGCTCCTGTCAGGAACTGTGGGGGAGGCGTACAGACAGATCATCACCTCAAAAGAGGGGACCCCTCCGTTTACATTTAGAGTGTCAGAGGGACGTCTCCCGCCAGGGGTTACCCTTGAGCATGGTGTGATTACGGGAGTCCCGTCAGAGCCCGGCGTATTCACCTTTACCATCGCGATGACGGATGCCAATAAGGCCTCGGGCGCCACGCGGTTTTCCCTTCAGGTGCGGGTCATTCCCCCCACTGTCCCGATCCAGCCACATTCTCTTCCTGCCGAATCAGTCTCTCCTGGTGAGGGAGCCCCTTCCTTGAGTATTGTGACTCCCCTCCCGTCAGGAACTGTGGGGAAGGCGTACAGACAGATCCTCACCTCAGCAGGGGGGACCCCTCCGTTTACATGGGGAGTGTCAGAGGGAGGTCTCCCGCCCGGGGTTACCCTTGAGCATGGTGTGGTTACGGGAGTCCCGTCAGAGCCCGGCGTATTCACCTTTACCATCGCGATGACGGATGCCAATAAGGCCTCGGTCGCCATCAGGTTTTCCCTTCAGGTGCGGGCAAGTCCCCCCACTGTCCCGATGACCGCTCTTGCCCAGGGGACTGCGGGTGCACTTTATCGTCAGAGTGTGACAGTCTCCGGAGGAACTCCCCCTCTCACCTGGAGTCTGTCTGCGGGAGCCCTCCCGTCAGGCGTGAGTGTGGTGGATGGAGTGATCTCAGGACGGCCGGCCGAGGCTGGTCTTTTCACTTTTACGCTCCAGGTGACAGATCTCCATAAGTCGGTTGTGACCAAGGAACTCTCTCTCGTTGTGAATCCGGCTCCTCTGATTACGACCTCCCAGCTTACCGCTGGGACGGTCAAGGCCCCGTATACGGCCCCTCTTGAACTCTCTGGAGGGACTGCGCCATTCCGGTGGAAGGTGACAGGCGGCGCTCTTCCCCGGGGGCTTCTCTTGGATGAGGAGAGTGGGGTGATTACTGGGACACTGGCGGTAGCAGAGGAGAGGACCTTCACCGTGCAGGTAAGTGATGCCAATAAGGTAGGGATCACAAAGACCTTTTCTCTTTTGGTGAATCCCTCTCCGGTCATTACCACATCACAACTCCCCGCAGCCACCAGTGGTGCGGTGTATGCTCAGCCCATCGAGACGTCCAAAGGGACTCCCCCTCTTGCGTTAGGAATCGCCATGGGGCATCTTCCCCCAGGGATCTCTCTGGACGAGAGAGGCCTCTCCGGAACCCCGACGGAGTCGGGTCTGTTTCCCTTTACGGTGACGGTGATGGATGCGAACAGGGCGGTGGGGACCCGGCCATTGTCGGTGGTGGTGAACCCGGCGCCAGTGGTGACGACGGGGAGTCTGCCGGCGGCGACAATGACGGCGCCGTATCGGGCCGCGGTAGGGATCTCGGGAGGGACGCCGCCGTTGCGCTGGGCTCTGGTGGAGGGGGCCTTGCCTGCGGGGCTCTCTCTGGACCCGGCCACGGGCCTGATTGGGGGGAGTGTGGGGGTGTCGGAGGGGTCAGGGGACGGGGGGAGGGTGACATTTACGGTGGGGGTGGTGGATGCCAACAGGGCGGAGG
>CAZSHZ010000147.1:0-22526 GCA_964606955.1 uncultured Nitrospirota bacterium | reverse complement strand
AAGGGCCCTTGATGAAGGTCCCCCTCCTCGATCTCACCGCGCAGTTCGCTACCATCGAGCCGGAGGTCAAAAAGGCGGTCGACGCGGTGTTTGCCTCCCAGCGGTTCATCCTCGGCCCCCAGGTGAAAGAGCTGGAGGAGGTGGTCGCCTCCTACTGCGACCTCCCCCACGCCGTCGGATGCGCTTCCGGCTCGGACGCTCTCCTGCTGGCGCTGATGGCGCTCGGGGTCGGGCCAGGAGACGACGTGCTGACCACTCCCTATACCTTCTTTGCGACCGCTGGATCGATCGCGCGGCTCGGTGCGCGGCCGGTCTTCTGCGACATCGATCCGGTCACCTTCAATATCGATCCGGATCAGATCGAACGACGCCTGACGGCTGGGACGCGTGCGATTATCCCGGTCCATCTCTTCGGCCAGTGCGCCGACATGGATCCCATTCTAAAAATTGCCGAGAGGCGCACGATCCCCGTGATCGAGGATGCGGCGCAGGCGATCGGTGCCGCATACCGGGGCCGGAAGGCGGGATCGATGGGGCTCTTCGGCTGCTTCTCCTTTTTTCCTTCGAAAAATCTGGGGGGTGCGGGGGACGGCGGGATGATCGTCACGCCGGACGCCTCCCTTGCCCGGCGCCTCCGGGTGCTTAGGGTTCATGGGAGCGACCCGAAATATGTTCATCCCTTCGTCGGGATCAACAGCCGCCTCGATACCATTCAGGCCGCCGTGCTCCTGGTCAAACTGAAGCACCTCGACCGCTGGAGCGAGGGACGGCGCGGGAACGCGGCCGAGTACGACCGGGCCTTTGCCGGTCTCCCCGGGATCATCATCCCGCGGATCTCGGAGAATTGCAGATCGATTTACAATCAGTATGTCGTGCGAGTTCGTGAACGGGATCGGCTGATCAAGCAGCTCGCCTCCGCTGAAATCGGTTCCGAGATTTACTATCCCATTCCGCTCCATCTGCAGGGTTGTTTTTCTTATCTGGGATACCGCAAAGGGGATTTTCCTCATGCCGAGGCGGCGGCGGCCGATTCGATCGCCCTTCCGATATACCCGGAACTGACGGATCACCAGAAGTCGCACGTCATCTCAACCGTGCGGAACTTTCTGTCCTCCCTCCGATTTCTTGACAGGTTTCCCACCATTCACTAAACTAATCAAGATTTTTCGCGCAGTTACGGCGAGCGTCGGGCTTTCTGTCCCGAAGGCACAGCCTTCGGGGTGGAATCCGGCTCGGCCGGTGGAGGGGGCGACGCTTGGGGGTCCCCGAGCGCTGCGCGCTTGGGGTAAAAGCCCCTATGGATACTATGCCATGTTAGAGACGCTTACGGAAAAACTGGAGTCCGCCCTCAAGCGGCTTTCCGGAAGGGGGATTCTCACCGAGGATCACCTAAGGGAGACGTTGCGCGAGGTCCGTCTCGCGCTTCTGGAGGCCGACGTCCATTTTCGGGTTGTCAAGGATTTTTGCGACCGGGTGGCCGAAAAGGCGCTTGGAGAAGAGGTCTTAAAGAGCCTTACCCCCGGACAGCAGGTCATCAAGATCGTTCATGCCGAGCTGACGGCGCTGCTCGGCGGCGCCGTTACGCCGCTTAGCCTCGCATCGTCCAAGCCGACGATCATCGTTCTTGTCGGGCTCCAGGGCTCCGGTAAGACGACCACCGCCGGGAAGCTCGCCCGATTTTTCCTGGGGCAGGGGAAGAGGATTCTTCTTGTCGCGGCCGATGTCCGGAGGCCCGCGGCCGCCGAGCAGTTGCGGATCCTGGGCGGGGCCCTCTCTTCCGATGAGGTTCGGACCGTCGTTCCGGATACCGGGGAGAGTGCGGTGGCGATCTGCATTCGGGGTGTTCGCGATGGGGGCGACTCGGATGTCGTCATCATCGATACGGCCGGGCGTCTGCATGTGGACGAGGCGCTCCTCTCTGAGCTCTCCGAAATCGAACGCGCCGTCCGTCCGCATCGGACACTGCTGGTCGCCGATGCGATGACCGGCCAGGACGCAGTGAGGGTGGCCGAGAAATTCTCGGCCGCGGTTTCAATCACCGGGATGATTCTCACCAAGGCCGAGGGGGACGCCAGGGGAGGGGCGATCCTTTCGATGAGAGCCGTCATCGGAAAGCCGGTCCTGTTTATCGGAACGGGCGAGCGCCTCGATGCCCTCGAACCGTTTTATCCGGATCGGTTTGCGTCGCGGATCTTAGGGATGGGGGACGTGCTGACGCTGATCGAGCGGGCGGGGGAGGCGGTCTCGCAGGAAAATGCGGAACGGCTGGCGAAAAAGATCGCGCGGGATGAGTTCTCCCTCGAGGATTTTGCCGAGCAGATCAAGCAGGTCGGGCGGCTCGGCTCCCTTTCGAGCATCGTCAAGATGATCCCGGGCGCTCGAAAGATCAGTTCAGAGCAGGCGGAAGAGGCGGAGCGCGAGATGCACCGTATCTTGGCGATTCTCGGATCGATGACTCGCGACGAACGCCGCCGCCCGCAGATGATCGACGGAAGCCGTCGCAAAAGGATCGCGCGGGGCTCCGGGACCGAGGTCTTTGAAGTCAACCGGCTCTTAAAGCAGTTTTTGCAGGCCCGGAAGATGATGAAGCAGTTTTCGCGCGGAGGATCCCCTCTCTCGCTGTTCCGGGGAGGCGGGCGCTCAGGTTTTTCGGGGATCGGCGCATCAGAATGAAGGGAGACTCGCAATGGTAGCAATTCGGCTGACCCGTGTCGGGCGGCGCAAGCGTCCCGTGTACCGTGTCGTCGTGGCCGATTCGCGCTCGCCGCGGGACGGGAGATTTATCGAGGTTCTCGGCAGTTATGACCCCCTGTCCAATCCTCCAAAATTTCGGATCGATCAGGAGCGAACGGATTACTGGGTTTCGTCGGGCGCGGTGATGTCCGATACGGTAAAATCGCTTTGCAGGCGTTTGAAAAAAACTCGCGGATCGGGATGACCGAGAGCGTCACCATCGGAAAGATCTTAAAGCCGATCGGCCTGACTGGAGAGGTAAAGGTCCTCCCTCTCACCGCCCACGCTGAACGTTTCGAGCGTTTGGTCGAAAGCGGCCGGCCGATTGAGGTCGTCGCCGGTCGGTCGTGCCGCAAGGTTTCCCTTGCACGGGCGCGCACGCATTCCGGATTTGTTTACCTCTCTTTTGAGGGATGGGGACGATCCGATGTGGAAGCGGTGGTCGGGGGAGAGATTCGAGTGTCGGAAAACGAGAGCCCTCCGCTCCCGGAAGGATCGTATTATCACGCGGATCTTCTGGGGATGGCGGTTATCACCGAACAGGGGATGCGGATCGGCACCTTGGCGGAGATCTTTCCGACCGGCAGCAACGATGTCTTTGTGATCCGTGAAGGGAAGCGGGAGATCCTGATCCCGGCCACCCGCTCTGTGGTCCGGGCCGTGGATGCCGCCAAAAAAGAGATGATCGTTCGCGATGTCGAAGCGCTCCTTTAAAGTCGGAAGGCCGTGATGATGAAGGTGAATCTCCTGACGATTTTTCCGAAGATGGTGGAGGCGGTCTTGTCCGAAAGCATCGCGCGGCGGGCGCGTGACAAGGGTCTTCTGGAGGTCGCGGTCACCGACCTCCGCTCCTTCGCGACCGACCGGCATCGAACCGTTGATGACGCGCCCTATGGCGGGGGGCCCGGCATGGTGTTAAAACCGGAACCGATTTTCGCGGCGGTGGACCGCATTCGGGCCGAAAGCCCCCGGTTGAGGGTAATATTGACCTCGCCGCAGGGGCGCCGGTTTGACGACGGGATGGCTCGCGAACTTTCCCAAGAGTCCTGTCCGATCGTCTTCATCTGCGGGCATTATGAGGGCGTGGACGAACGGGTGAGGGCCGGTTTAGGGGCCGAGGAGGTTTCCATCGGCGATTATATCCTGACCGGCGGGGAACTCGCCGCGTTGGTCATGATCGATGCATCGCTCCGATTGATTCCCGGAGTCCTCGGGGAGCCCGGCTCTCTGGAGGAGGAATCGTTTTCTGGACCGCGTCTCGATTTCCCGCAGTACACCCGGCCCTTTCAATTCCGGGGGATGGAGGTTCCGAAGGTTCTGGTCTCAGGCAATCATGAGGAGATTCGAAAGTGGCGTCGAGAGCAGGCGCTCGCGAAGACGAAAGCGGTCCGCCCCGACCTGTTGCGTGATTCCGCGCACCCGGCGGAGGATCGGTCGTCCGTTGCGTGGAGAGAAGGAGAGAGGGATGAATAGGCTGGAGCGCATTGAGAGGAGCCTCGCCGCCGCGGGAGAGGAGAAGCGTCCTCGCGAGATGCATATCGGGGATACCGTGCGGGTTTACGTGCGTGTCGTGGAGGGGGATAAGGAGCGGACGCAGATGTTTGAAGGGGTGCTGATCGCGCGAAAAGGGAGCGCCAATCGGGAGACCCTGACCGTCCGGAAGGTGTCGTATGGCATAGGCGTGGAGCGAACGTTCCCCCTCTGTGCCCCCTCGCTCGAAAAGATCAGCGTGATCCGCGAGGGGAAGACCCGCAGGGCCAAGCTCTACTATCTGCGCGGCAGAAGCGGGAGGGCGGCGAAACTTGCCGAGCGCGAGCGCCCGGAACCGGCCGCCGCAGCGGCGCCGGCCGCGGCTGCGGCGGAGGAGACCAGGCCCTAGCGGAGAGATGGCCGCAAATCCCTCGATCTTGTTGGAACGGGAGCGGCAAGAGGAGATGGGCTATTTTGAACGCTCCCTCGCCTCCGCCGGGTTTCTCCACGTCGCGGGAATTGATGAGGCGGGAAGGGGGCCGCTGGCCGGCCCTGTAGTGGCCGCCGCCGTTATTCTCCCCCCCGATTGCTGTCTCCCAGGATTGCGGGATTCCAAACTTCTCGATCCTTCGGAACGGGAGCGGCTCTTTGAAGCGATCAGAAGGAGCGCCGTCTCGATCGGGGCCGGGGTGATCGACCACGAGGTGATCGACCGCATTAACATCCTTCAGGCCTCGCTCTGGGCAATGGAGCGGGCGGTCGAAGCGCTGGCGGTCTCCCCGGATTATCTCCTCATTGACGCCCTCCTTCTTCCCCGGATCTCTTTGCGGCAGAAGGGGATTATCCATGGAGACAATCTTTCCGTTTCGATCGCGGCCGCCTCGGTTGTGGCAAAAGTGACGCGGGACAGGATGATGGAGGGATATGACTCTCAGTATCCGGTCTATGGTTTTAAAGCCCACAAGGGATACGCGACCCCGGAGCATCTCTTTGCCTTAAGGGAGTATGGTCCCTCCCCGATCCATCGCCGCTCGTTTGCCGGCGTGATCGATCGCCAGCTTTCGCTCTGGAAGGGGAGATAGATGGGGATCTTTCCAGCGAGTAAGGCGAGCGTGAGGGGGAGGCTCCATCCGGCTTTCTACCCCGAAGACATGGTCTTCGGGGGCCCCCAATGGCCGGTGGAGGGGGCGACGCTTGGGGGTCCCCGAGCGCTGCGCGCTCGGGGTAAAAGCCCCTACAGATAGATGCACGACCAGCGCAGGCCGTACGGGATCGAAGGGGAGAGTCGGGCGGAGGAGTATCTCAAGCATTTGGGCTACCGGATCATCCGGCGAAACTTCAGAAGCCGTTTCGGAGAGGTCGATCTGATCGCCTATGACGGAGAGACCCTCGTTTTTATCGAGGTCAAACGGCGAGCCACGGCCGCGTTCGGATCGCCTCAGGAGGCGGTCCACGCTGGAAAACAGGACAAAATTGCCCGGACGGCGCAGTTTTTTCTTTTGGTGCACGGGCTCCCCGAAGTCTTCTGCCGCTTTGATGTCATCGCGATCGGTCCCAGCCGGGACGAGATCCATCACCTCAAAGACGCTTTCCACGCCGCATGAGCGCGCCGCTTCCGACAATCGAAGACGAGGTGGAGATCCAGGGAATCCGGGCGACCGTCCGAACCGAGGACGGGGGGAGGGAGAACCCGCGCATCACGACGGCGGTCCTTCAGGGAGGCGCTGTCGTCGCCCAAAGGGAGATCGATTATCGTGAGATCCTCGGGAGCGAGGTGCCCCTTGAGGCCGTCTCGGAGATGATGGCGGAGCAGCATCGGACCGTTATGGAGGAGGCGCGCCGGGGGAAATTTCCGCTGAGAAGGAAGCGGACGCTGGATGAACTTGTCGCGGAGTATCTTGCGGCAAAGCAATGACAGCAAGCGGCCGTGCCTTGATTCAGTGCGTCGACGTGACGAAGCGCTATGGAAAGACTCCTCCCGCATTGGAGAAGGTCTCGTTCTCGCTGAATCGAGGCGAGTTTCTTTTTCTGGTCGGCCCGAGCGGAGCGGGAAAGACCACCCTTTTAAAACTCCTTTTCGGCGAAGAGCGGCCGACGTCCGGGGAGATCCTGATCGAAAATAGAAACATCGCCCGCCTTCCCGAACCGCAGATTCCTTACTTAAGAAGAAGCATCGGATTCATCTTTCAGGATTTCCGTCTCCTCGCAGATCGGACGCTTTTTGAGAATATCTCGCTTCCGATGGTGGTGGCACGCCGCCCGCGCCGGGAGATCCAGCGGCGCGTGGGAGAGCTTCTGGAGATGGTTCGGCTTCCGGGCCGGGTCGGCGATCTTCCGGGAGAGCTTTCGGCCGGAGAGCAGCAGCGGGTGGCCATCGCCCGCGCCTTGGCGAATCGGCCGATCCTTCTGCTGGCGGATGAACCGACCGGAAATCTGGACCGCCAGCGGTCGAACGAGATCCTCGACCTCTTGAAAGAGGTCAATGCGCTCGGGACGACGATGATTATGGCCACCCATGATGAAGGGCGACTCGCCCGACTCCATGCACGCAAGATCGTGCTCAAGGAGGGGAGGCTCTCCGGATGATCGGTTACGCCTTCCGAACGGCCCTGGGGAATTTTAAGAAACATACGGCCGGGGCGCTGATGTCGGCGCTGGCGGTTGCCCTGGCCCTCGCGGTCCTCGGGGTGTTCCTGCTGCTGGCGAAGAACATCGGGCAGGCGGTCGAACTGTTGCGGGACGAGGCGACGCTCACGGTCTTTCTGCGAGACCCGGTTTCCGAGAAGGAGGGGGAGCGGCTCAAGACGGCGCTTTCGGCCGAGCTGGAGGTGGCCGCGATACGGTTGGTCTCGCGGGAGGAGGCACTCACGCAATTTAAGAATGATCCAAGGCTGGAGCCGATCCTCTCTCATTTGGCGGAAAATCCGCTTCCCGCCTCTATTGAAATCAAGGTGAAGAAAGAGTATCAGACCGCTTCGGCGATGGAGCGCTTCGCCCAAAAGGTCGCCCGCGATCAATCGGTGGACGAAGTCATCCACGGGGGAGAATGGGTGGGAAGGGTTCAGAGGCTCTTTATGACCGTGCGCGAGATCGGCCTCTGGACGGCCCTAGTGGCGACCGCGGCGGCCGCCACGGTAACGGCGATCACGATCCGCCTCCATTTCTTTTCGCGCAAGGAGGAAGTTGAAATCCTGCGGCTGGTCGGCGCGACAGCGAATTTCATTCGACTCCCGTTCATCCTTGAAGGGGCGCTCCTGGGGGCCGCCGGGGGCCTCTTTTCACTCCTCTTTCTCTTTCTTATTTTTAGGATGGTTGCCTCCGGTCTGTCGGAGTCCGTCGCGTGGATGGCCACACTTCCTCCGGAATTTCTCTCCCCAAAAGGGGCGCTTGCCCTGATCTCCACGGGAGTCCTGGCCGGGACGTTGGGGGGACTCTTTTCGGTTCGATGATCGCCTTACTGATCTTCCTGCTTTTATCAGCCGTGGACGTCCCCGCCCTGGCGGCTCGCCCGGAGAGCCGATCCGAGAAGATCTCGCGGGAGATCAAGCGGGAACGGGAGGAATTGGATCGGCTTCGCAAGGAGGTTGCCGAGCAGAAGGCGCGGGCGAAGAGGGCCCGAAAAAAAGAGGAAAGCCTGCTCGATGAGATCGAGGAGATGGATCAGCGGATCCGCCTGAAAGGAAAGGAGCTGGCGCTTGTCGAGCGGCAACTCTCCAATCGGGGGCGGAACGTCAGCAGGGTCCAGGAGGAACGGGCCGCTCTTGCCGCCGAGCTTGAGCAGAGGCGGGAGATCGTGAAGGCGTACCTGCGGGGCCTTTATAAAGAGGGCCGTGCGGCTGCGCTTGGCGCGGTCGTCGACGCCGAGGACTACCGCGACGCGCTCCGGAGGAGCTATCTCCTCCGCGCGGCCGCGAAACGGGAAGAGGAAACCCTTAAACGCTTCGAGCAGCAGGCGAGAGCGCTGGACGAGAAGGATCGCCAGTTGTCTCTGGTTAGGCAAGACCTTCTTGCCGATCGCTCCGAGGTCGCCCGAGCCTTGGAGGCGCTCCGCCTGGAGCGAAAAGGGAAGGACCGGTTGTTGGTGAAGATTTCTCAGCAACGGGAACTCTATGAACGGAGCTCTCTTGAGATGCTGGAGGCTTCCCGGGCGGTCGAGGCGATCCTCCGCCGTCTGGAGCAGGAGCGCAAAGAGGCGCTGAATCCCCCGCGGGGGAATTTCGCCGCCGAAAAGGGGAGACTCCCCTGGCCTTCCGCCGGGAATGTGGTATCCTTCTTCGGCCGCCAGAAACATCCCCGGTTCGACGCCGTGATCTTCAAAAAGGGGATCGAGATCGCGGCCCAGCCGGGGGAGACGGCACGGGCGATTCACCCCGGCCGCGTGGTTTTTGCGGACTGGCTGAAGGGATATGGGATGGTGGTCATTTTGGATCACGGCGATAATTACTATTCTTTATATGCACACCTGGCAAAGGCCCTCGTCGCACCGGGCCGGATGGTTCCCCGCTTGGGAGTTGTGGGAGAGGTTGGCGACACGGGCTTCGCCTCGTCCGGCTCCGCGCTCTATCTTGAGGTGCGGCACCGCCAGGAGGCGATGAACCCTTTATCATGGCTCTCAAGAAGGAGGTAAGGAGATGAACGGTAAGGCGAAGACGACCCGTTGGCTACGTCCCGGGTTTTTAGCGGCCATCGTGGTGGCGGTCGCCCTGGCGTTTTCCATGGCCGGCGTTTCGTTGGTCCGCGGGGGATCGCCTCCCCCCCAGAGCGAGGTTTATGAGGATCTTAAGGTCTTCACGGAGATTCTCGAACTTCTGCAGAAGTCATATGTCGAGCCGGTAAACGACAAGGAGCTGATCCGCGGAGCGATCAAGGGGATGGTCAATACGCTCGATCCCCATTCCGCCTATATGTCTGTCGAGATCTACAAGGAGATACAGGTTGACACAAAGGGCGAATTCTTTGGGCTTGGCCTGCAGGTGGGGAGCAAGGAGAACCGGCTGGTTGTCATCTCGCCGATCGAGGGAACGCCCGCGGATCTGGCCGGCGTCAAGGCGGGGGACCAGATTATCAAGGTCGACGACATCTCCACGAGGGAGTTGAGCCTGATGGAGGCGGTCAACCGAATGCGTGGTCCTAAAGGGAGCAAAGTGACCTTGACCATCCTCCGGGAATCTCAGCCCGACCCGATGACATTCGTGGTGGTGAGGGATCTGATTAAAATTCAGAGCGTCAGATCAAAGGTGCTGGAACCGGGAATCGGCTATCTCCGTCTAACCCAGTTTCAGGAGCAGTCGGCCCGGGACGTTGCGAGGGCCCTCGATAAACTGAAAGAGGAGAAGATCCACTCGTTGATCCTCGATCTGAGGAACAATCCCGGGGGACTGTTGACCTCCGCGGTCGAGGTCTCCGGGCAATTCCTGGAACCGGGTAAGGAGGTCGTCTCAATCAAGGGGCGGGAGGGAAGGAAAGAGGAGCACTTCTCGCCGGGAGGGGCGACAGCGGGGGACTTCCCGATGATCGTGCTCGTCAATGAGGGCTCGGCCTCCGCCTCCGAGATCGTTGCCGGTGCGCTCCAGGACTGGGGGCGCGCGGTGGTGGTGGGAACCACGACCTTCGGCAAAGGATCGGTCCAGACAATCCTTCCGCTGAAGGACGGGTCGGCGCTACGGCTGACCACTGCCAAGTACTACACCCCGAAAGGGCGCTCAATCCAGAACACCGGGATCGAGCCGGACATCGTTGTTCGGCCGCGTTCGCCGGAGGGGACGGGGGCCGCCCAGATCAGGGAGAAGGATCTTGAAAGACACCTGCAAAACGACGCCGATGCCCAGGAGCCGGCCCCATCCCAACCGGAGGCCTCGAAGCCCGACTCGGGCCGGAAAGGGGAGGCCGCTCGATCCCAGGGTGCTGGGCGCGATTCGGAAGACCTCCAACTGAACAAGGCGGTCGAACTCCTTAAGTCCTGGCGGATTTTTAAGGAACGCGGCTCTCCTCAGGAACAGGCGGCGAACCGAACCGGCGCCCCCTCTCCGATTCCGTAAAAGCAAGCAGTCCCCCTTGACTTGGGCTTGGGGGATGGGTTATATCCGCATTGGCACTCGCGAACGGCGAGTGCTAATGCGACCTAAATAACTTATTTCCGGACAAGGTCGTTCGGCCAATCAAAAAGGGGGAGGTTTCTGGATGGAGAAAACGGCCGTGAAATTCAAACCTTTGAAGGAGCGTGTTTTTGTCTCGTATTCCGGCGAAATAGAGAAAACGGCCGGAGGGATCTACGTTCCTGATACCGCCAAAGAGAAACCGCAGAAGGGGAAAGTCGAGGCGGTGGGGGGCGAATGCAAGAATGTGAAGGTGGGGGATACGATCCTCTTTGACAAATATTCCGGGACCAAGGTGACCTTGGACAACCAGGAGTACTTGATTATCAAAGAGGAAGATATCCTCGGAATTGTTGAAGGGTAGGGAGGAGAATCGATGCCGACAGGAAAACAGATCGTTTATGCGGACGACGCACGTCGCGCGATCCTCAGGGGCGTGGACGCGCTATCCAATGCGGTGAAGGCGACGCTGGGGCCCAAAGGGCGAAACGCGGTGATTGAAAAGAAGTTCGGAGCCCCGACGATCACCAAAGACGGCGTGACCGTGGCCAAGGAGATCGAACTGAAGGACCCGATCGAAAATATGGGGGCGCAGCTGGTCAAAGAGGTCGCCTCTAAGACGTCGGACGACGCGGGCGACGGGACGACGACCGCGACCATCCTCGCTCAGGTGATCTTCCGGGAAGGGATGCGAAACGTCTCCGCCGGCTCCAACGCGATGGAAATCAAACGGGGGATCGACAAGGCGGTCGAGGGGGTGATCGAGGAGTTGAAGAAATTCTCGAAACCCTGCCAGACCAAGAAGGAGATCTCGCAGATCGGGACGATCTCGGCCAATAACGACAAGACAATCGGGGATCTGATCGCCGAGGCGATGGAAAAGGTCGGCAAGGACGGGGTCATCACGGTGGAAGAGGCCAAATCGATGACCACCTCGCTCGACGTGGTCGAGGGAATGCAGTTTGACCGGGGCTACATCTCCCCCTATTTTGTGACCGACCCGGAGCGGATGGAGTGCGTTCTGGAGGATGCGCTCATCCTCATCCACGAGAAGAAGATCTCGACGATGAAGGATCTCTTGCCGCTGCTGGAGCAGGTAGCGAAGATGGGGAAGCCGCTGTTGATCATCGCCGAGGAGGTCGAAGGGGAGGCCCTCGCCACCCTCGTGGTGAACAAGCTACGCGGGACACTGGCAACCTGCGCGGTGAAGGCGCCGGGTTTTGGAGATAGGCGGAAGGCGATGCTCGAGGATCTCGCGGTTCTGACCGGTGGGCAGGAGATCTCGGAGGACCTCGGCTTGAAATTGGAAAACATCAAGATCTCGGACCTCGGCCGCGCCAAGCGAATCACGGTCGACAAGGACAACACGACGATCGTGGAGGGGGCCGGGGACAAGAACAAGATCCAGGGCCGTGTGAAGCAGATCAAGGCTCAGATCGAAGAGACGACCTCAGACTATGATCGCGAGAAACTCCAGGAGCGCCTGGCGAAGATCGTGGGGGGCGTCGCCGTCATCAACGTGGGGGCTGCCACGGAGACGGAGATGAAGGAGAAGAAGGCGCGCGTCGAGGACGCCCTCCATGCCACCAAGGCGGCGGTGGAAGAGGGGATCGTCCCCGGGGGCGGGGTTGCGCTCCTCCGCTGCATCCCCGCAGTGGAGAAACTGAAGGGGGAGGGGGACCAGCAGATCGGCCTGAATATCGTTCGCCGCGCCCTGGAGGAGCCCCTGCGACAGATCGCCGGGAATGCCGGTGCGGAGGGGTCGGTCGTGGTGGAACGCGTCAAGAAGGAGAAGACGAACTGGGGATTCGACGCGGTCTCCGAGCAGTTTGTCGACATGCTGGAGGCCGGAATTATCGACCCGACGAAGGTGACCCGGACAGCCCTGCAAAACGCCGCTTCCGTGGCAGGGTTGATGCTCACGACCGAGGTGATCGTCGCCGAGATTCCGGAAGAGAAGAAGTCCGCGCCCGGCATGCCTTCGGGCGGCGGCATGGGAGATATGTACTAAGCCGTTCCTGAACAACAGTGGAGCCCGCGCTAAAATTCAGGCGCGGGCTTTTTTTGCCGTTGACAGGCCGAATTAGCCTGGGCTACGATCAATTCTCTCCAATATGGGAAAAACGATAAAGGTTGATAGTGCCTCTTGGGATCAAGAGGTCCTCCGTTCCCCGCAGCTCGTCATGGTTGATTTTTGGGCCGAGTGGTGCGGCCCTTGCCGAATGATCGCTCCTATTATCGAGGAGCTGTCAGACGAGTACGACGGGCGCGTCAAGGTCTGCAAACTGAACACGGACGAAAATGCCGACATCGCGGCGCGCTACCAGGTCATGGGAATTCCCACTCTCCTCTTCGCCCGCGACGGGAAGGTCCTGGACAAGGTCGTCGGCGCCGCTCAGAAAAGGCATCTGAAGGAGAAAGTCGAGGCCCTGCTGGCCAAATAGACGATGCTCTGCGAACTCGCGATCCGGAATTTCGCCCTGATCGACGAGGTCGCTCTCTCCCTCTCGCCCGGGTTAACCGTTTTCACCGGGGAGACGGGCGCCGGAAAGTCGCTCCTGATCGATGCCCTTTCTCTTCTGACCGCGCGGGGCCCGCGAGGGGAAGCCCGCGCCGATCTAATCCGAACGGGGAGCGAGGAGGCAGTCATCGAAGCTGCCTTCGATCCCCCCGGCGCCGACATATTTGCCGATCTCGATCTTCCTGCCGACGAGCCGCTTCTCCTTCGAAGGCATCTCTCCCTCTCGGGACGTAATCGGGTCTTTGTCTGCGACCGGATGGCGACCTCCGCCACAGTGCAGCGGGTCGCCTCTTCGCTCCTTGAGATTCATGGCCAGAACGAGGAGGAGACGCTGACCGATCCCCTCCGACAAACGGATCTCGTCGATCGCTACGCCGGTCTCCTCCCTCTGCGCAGAGAGTACTCGGAAGCATATGGGCGCGCCTGCCGCATGAAAAATGAGGTCGCCGAGGCGCGTCGCGCGGCAGCAGAGCGAATTCAGGAGCGGGAGAGGCTCTCAGAGTCGCTCAATGAGGTCGAATCGCTTGCGCTGTTCGAGGGGGAAGAGGAGGAACTCCGCATTCAGGAACGTCTTTTGTTAAACGCCGAGAAGCTGCGGGGGTTGCTCTCCGACGCGGTAACGGTCCTCTCGGGCGGGGAGGAGGATATCCTTGCCCTTTTCGCACGGGCCGACCGGGCCCTTCGGGAGGTCGGCGCGATTTTTCCTGAAGCGGAGGAACCGCGCCGACTTCTGGAGGTGGGGAAAAACGCCGCCGCTGAGGCCTCCAGGACCGTTGGAAAACTGTTCCGTCAGATCGAGGGGGACTCCTCCCGCCTGGAGGAGGTCTGCCGGAGGCTAGATCGGATAAGTCGTCTGGTCCGAAAATATGGGGCGGGGGACGCGCGAGGCCTCCTTAGAGAGGCGGGAAGATGGAGGGAGCGGCTCGAGGCGATCGGCGATGAGGGCACAGTCACGCGTAAAGAGGAGGAGGCATCCCGCGAGTGGAAAACGGTCGAAGAGCTTGCTGCGAGGCTTGCGGCGCGGCGGAAGTCCAGCGGAAAATCGTTGGCCGACCGGGTCAATTCGGAGATCGGTCAACTTGGGATGAAGAAGAGCGCTTTCGGGATCTCCTGGGAGGGGCGGCCGGCCGGGCCTCTCGGCAGTGAAGAGGCGCGATTTTTAATCTCCCTCCCCGGTGAAGAACCGAAGCCGATCGCCCGCATCGCCTCGGGCGGGGAGCTCTCGCGCCTGATGCTTGGCCTGAGGGTGGCGGTCCGCGACGCGGATCAGGCCCGTCCGAGCCTAATATTCGATGAGGTGGATGCGGGAGTCGGAGGGTCCGTTGCGGAGGCGATTGGCAGGAGACTGGCGGTCCTCGGGCGCCGCCAGCAGGTCCTCTGTGTCACCCATCTTGCGCAGATCGCGTCGTTCGCCGACCACCATCTCTCCGTAGCCAAGACGCTCGTCGGCGGGCGGATGAAGATCACCGTGTCGGCGCTTTCGCGGCACGACCGGGTGGAAGAGTTGGCCCGGATGCTGGGAGGAGCGGCGGTCGGCCAGACCGCCCGCCGCCATGCGGAGGCGATGATCGAGGCCAATTGTCCTTCCAAATTGACAAAGGCATAATGAGGCCGGTAGAATCCGCCCCCGTGTTTCGAACCTCCATGCGCTCCCTGTCCGCGTTGCTCCTCCTTCTTGTTTTCCTTTCTCCTGCCCCGCTCTGGGCCGCACGCCCGTTTCTTTTCACCGAGCCTGCGAACCCGGTCGACCGCGGCAGGACCCGACTGGAAGCAGGCCTCACGTCCCAATATTTTTCGTCCACCCGGAGACGAACCGAATTGACCGTCGAGGTCGCCACCGGGTTCCTTCCGAACGCGCATCTGAAGGTCGCCGTTCCCTATCTCTTTGTTCTTCGGGCCGCCGATCCCCCCCTGGAGGGGAAAGAGCATGAAGGGGGGATGGGGGATGTCGAGATTAAAATCTTAGTCCGGTTCATCAAGGGGCGTGAGGCCAGTCCCCTATCCATCTCCGGCGAGATGGATGTGAAACTCCCGACTGCGAGCGAGACCCGTTTTCGAGAAGAGGTGACCGGGGAACCCGATGTCGGATTCCGCTTCCTTGCTTCTAAAGAGATCGCGACGGTCACCGCCCATCTGAACGTCGGGTATCTCTTCGTAGGGGGGCAGGACCGTTTCAAGAATCAGCTCCGCTATTCGGTCGCGGTGGAGAACCACATTCCACGAACCCACCTCTCCGTGGACGCGGAACTCTCCGGCCAGAGCGACCGGGGGAGCGAGAAGAACGACGGGAGGCTTATCGCCTTGGGGGCGGTGGTCTATGAGGTTGAAGATCAGGTGAAAGTCGATCTCGGCGCCGGGGTTGGACTGTCGGGCGACAGTCCCGACTATATATTGAACGCCGGGTTTACCTACCGGTTCTAGTCAGTGGGCGTGTCGGCTGATGGCACCGACCGCGGGAGAGGAAAGGACTAGGTCGCTCCGCCTTGTGTCGTTGGGGGTCTGCTTTGCCGACTCAAGGCTCCGGTTTGCCCGCTCCATGATCTCTTTGTCTGTCGCGCGCGATCCTGGAATATAGATCGCCGTTCCGAAGTAAGCCGCCGCGTGGACCTGCAGAGCGCCGGTTGTCCAGACGCTCTTCTCGACGATCTCTTTCGCCTTGCGGCAGAAATCGATCGCCTCATTTTTCCCAGCCTGGGGCAACAGCCAATGAAAGCGGAGACCCCCCTCGTAGGAAACCAACTCATATAGCATCTTCTGGACGAGCAGGGAGGAGAAGATCTCGGACATCAGGAGATGGGGATCGCCCGAAAAATTCGGATAGGGGACGATCTCGATGGCGACGCAGGCAAAGGGATTTTGGAACCGATCAGAGCGCGCCGCCTCCTCATTGAGTCGCGAGAAAAAAGTCGCCGGGCTCGATAGTATCGACAGCGATCCTTCAACTGCCGGGGCATGTCCGTTTGTCGTCGTGGGCGCCCCCGGGAGACCCTTGCGAACCCGTTCAGCCGCTTTGCTGACGAAGAACCCCTCTTGGGTCAAGCGCTTGACCTCTTTTAAGACGGCAATGTCCGGATCGGTGTAACGATTGAAGACCTTCGAGCCGTGCACGCGCCTCTGCGAGCTGACGACCCCGATCAGTGTCCAATACCCCAGCTGGCGTTGAGAAATCCCGACCATCTGGCAGACAGCTTTAGGTCCGTATGTCTTCTGCTCTTTAGGGTTCATGTCTCATCCCCTCCCGGGTACCTTTTATTAAGCAAATGGGGTGCCCGGAGGGAGTCTATTGGGATTCTCGTTGATTTACATGGAGTTATACATTATTGTCGTAGGCTGCCGATTCGGCTTTTATGGCGGACGTTTACAGTAGGTATGACAATTATTGTCTTAACTCAGATAGCCTTGATGACTTTCCCGGCCTGAAGGCAGGAGGTGCATATGGTGATTCTTCGGCGCGACCGGCCGACCAGCGCTCGAACCCTCTTAAGATTTGGGGAGAAGTAGCGTTTTGTCTTATTGTGGGCGTGGCTGACTGAGTTGCCGACCCTTTTATGTTTCCCGCAGATCTCGCAGCGCCGCATCATTTCGCCCTCTTGAATTCATTGCCGCAAAAAACGGCGTATGTTACCATGCCGCGTAAGAAAAACAAAGGTGGGATCCGATAAAAAATTAAGCGATTCTGATCTGGAGATGCCGGTTCGATTTCTCCCCGGAATCGGGCCGAAGAGGGCGCGGCAATTCGAACGTCTGGGAGTGCGGGCGGTCCGCGATCTCCTCTACTACTTTCCTTTCCGATACGAAGATCGCTCCCGTCTGCGTAGAATCGCCCACCTTCGCATCGGCTCCGAGGAGACGGTGGAAGGGGAGATCCTCGCCGCAGGGGCCTATCGCACGCACCGCCGAAGCCGCCCCATTTTCGAGGCGGCCGTCTCCGACTCTTCGGGGATCCTCCATGCAAAGTGGTTCCTCACGCCGGCCCAGCAGAGCTACCTTGCCAAGCAGTTTACTCCGGGCGCGCGGCTTCTCCTGCATGGGAAGATCCGGTCGTTCGGTGGGCGGCTTGAGGTGCTTCATCCGGAGTTTGAGATGGCCGACAATGACGAGGGGGGCGTTGAAAGCAGCCTCCATATGGGGAGGATCGTCCCGATTTATCGGCAAGCGGGTGAGCGCCCCGAGGGGCTTCCGCCACTTCCGGTCCGCCTTCTGCGAAGATTGATTTCGCAGGTGCTAGACCGATTTTTAGAGGGGATCCCGGATCCCCTGCCGGTCTGGATCCGGGAACGATACGGCCTTCTTAATCTCGCAACCGCCCTTCGGGAGGTCCACTTTCCCTCCGACGAAAGCAACATCGAGGAGTACAACGGCGGCCTCTCCGTGGCGCATCGCCGGCTGATCTTTGACGAATTTTTCTTTATGCAGGTCGTTGCGCTCCGGAGGCGCCGATCGATGCGCGAGGCGCCGAAGGCAATCCGTTTAAAGGCGGCGCCGGACTCCGCAGCGCGCGTCAAGAAGTTCCTTCCGTTTGTCCTAACGGCCGCCCAGGAGGGGGCGTTCGAGGAGATCCGCCGAGACCTGGCAGGGAGCGCGCCGATGAACCGGCTCCTTCAGGGGGATGTCGGCGCGGGGAAGACCGCCGTCGCTCTTCTGGCGATCCTCCTTGCTCTTGAGGAAGGGGTGCAGGCGGCCCTGATGGCCCCGACAGAGATCCTCGCCGAGCAGCATTTCCTGTCGATTGCAGAGGCCGTGCGGGCTGCGGGGAGACGCCCTCTTCTCCTTACGGGAGGGAGCCGAAATCGTGGAGCGCTTCTTCGGATGATTGCAAACGGGGAGGCGGACCTCGTCGTCGGGACACATGCCCTCTGCGAGGAAGAGGTCTCTTTCTCTCGCCTCGGCCTAGTCGTCATCGACGAGCAGCACAAGTTCGGCGTCATGCAGCGCTCCGCCTTGACCAGAAAAGGGGGGCGGCCCGATCTCCTTGTCATGACCGCTACGCCGATCCCCCGAACCCTCGCGCTGACCCTCTATGGGGACCTCGACATCTCCCTCATCGACGAGTCTCCTCCAGGGAGGGGGCCGGTCGCCACCGAACTCCTCTATGGTAATCAGCGGGAAAAGGCCTACCGAGCGGCTGAGGAGGAGATGCGCTCCGAAAGGCAGGTCTATGTCGTCGTCCCGGCCATTGAAGAAGAGGCCGAGAGGGACCTCAGGGTGGCGGTCAAAACGGCCGAGGAGCTCGCGGCGCGTTTTCCGGCCCGTCGCGTCGGCCTTCTTCATGGGCGGATGACAAGCGAACGGAAAGAAGAGACGATGGCGGCCTTCAAAAAAAGGGAGATCGATCTTCTCGTCTGTACGACCGTCATCGAGGTAGGGATCGATGTTGCCAATGCAACCCTGATCATCATCGAGCACGCGGAGCGATTCGGCCTTGCGCAACTTCACCAGTTGCGGGGCCGCGTCGGGCGCGGTCCTCTCCCCTCCCGCTGCATCTTCCTCTGCGCGCGCCGGACAGAGGAGGCCATCGCCCGTCTCTCGGCGCTCACGGCCACCCAGAACGGTTTCGAGGTGGCCACTGCGGATCTGCGCTTAAGAGGGCCGGGAGAGATGATCGGAACGCGGCAGTCGGGGTATCTGCCGCTTAAAATCGGAGATCTCTTGCGCGACGAGGCGATCCTCCTTCAGGCGCGGCAGGCGGCTGAGGAGATGGTATCGAAAGACCCGGAGCTCTCCTCGAGCGAGAGTGCGGAGCTAAAGGCGGTAATCGGTCGCCGATTTGCTCAGATGATCGATGCCTAAAGATCGATTTTTTAAAAGGCTCCGCGTCCGGTTGAAAGAGGACCTGAAAGAGGGGGCGCGCAGAGCATCGGCGCTCTCCACCGCCGGCCTGGAGCGGACCTTCAGTGAAATCGAGAGATTAAAATACAGGGTGAAGATCGATCGGATCGACCGGCGGCTTTCCGAGCGGTATGCCGAGATCGGGCGACGGGCGTATGACCGGATGAACCAGGGAAGATCCCCCCTCTTCGACGAGGAGGAGAAGCGGCGGCTCTTCTCGGCAATCGAGGATCTTTTAGTCCAGAAAGAGCGGTTCACCGAAGAGATGCGGGGGCTGTAAGTGGTGATCGCAGGGATCGATGTCGGGAGTAATACGCTGCGGCTCCTGATCGCCGAGGTGGATGGCAATCGCACCTCCTGGCGGGAGATCCATTCGGAACAGGTCATTACGCGGCTCGGTTCGGGCTTCGGTTCCCTTCGGGCGGAGGCGATCGATCGGTCCATTCTTCATCTACGGCGCTTCGCGAAGATTATCGAAGCGCATCGGCCTGAGCGGACCGTGGCGGTGGCGACCAGCGCCGTGCGCGAAGCCGACAACGGTGCGGACTTTCTTGGGCGGGTGAAGCGTGAAACGGGCCTTTCTATCGAACTGATCTCGGGGGAAGAGGAGGCGCGTCGAACGGCCACCGGGGTCCTGGCCGCTCTCCCTGCGGCCGGTCCCGATCTTCTGATCGTCGATATTGGCGGCGGGAGCACGGAACTGATTCATACCCGCTTGGGAAAAATCGGTCGGATCGCCAGCCTCCCGCTCGGCGTTGTACGGCTCGCGGAGCGGCATCTGAAGAACGATCCCCCTTTGAGCCGCGAACTCGAGGGGATCGTGGCAGAGGCGAAGGGGGTGCTGGCGTCAGAAATGCCGAAGGGGGATTTTTCGGCCCTGGTTGGAACGGCGGGGACGGTCACGACCCTTGCGGCGATCGATCAAAAAATGGAGCGGTACGACCCGAAGAAAATCCACGGCTATCGATTGACGGGTGCGGCGGTCGGGAGCCTTGCCCAGCGGCTCGCCTCTCTTACGCTCGCCCAGAGGAAGAGGGTCCCGGGCCTGGAGCCGGGGCGGGAGGATCTGATCGTGGCGGGGAGCCTCCTTCTTCTTGAGATCATGCGCGCATCCGGGTGCGCCGATTTCATCATCGTCTCGGAGTACGGTCTGCGGGAGGGGATTGTGCTGGAGGAGGGGAAGAGATGCGGCTGACCGTTTTGCTTGTCCTGTCCCTCTCCGCCTGTAGTCTGCTCGCCGACAGCCGCTCGAAGCGCTTCTACGAGGGGGTGGAGCGCCTTTCGCCGGGGATGACGCAGGAGGAGGTAGTCAAACTAATCGGAGAGCCCGGGGGGAAAGAGCGGCAATTTGTCGCTCCCGGAGAACTGCGGGAGGTCTGGATCTACCATGTCGACATCCTCGATTTCCGCGCAGATCGGCGATACCCGTCGCTGCGTGTGATCGTGTTTTCAAATCAGAAACTCCTGGCGATCGACCCTCCCGATCCGTACGCCCTGTCTGAGCTGCCGAGCGTCGCGCCCCCCTCCCGAAACCAGCCGACCCGGCTCGATCCGTTCGGACGATAGAAGATGGCGCAGCGGATCTGCCGGGCTCAGGTCGAAGAGAATCGGGCGCTCAGCCATGACACCAAGGAGACCGTTTTTCGGATGATCGATCCGCCGACGCTTGATTTCGTCGCCGGACAGTACATCTCGATTGAGGTGACCGAGATCAAGGAGGGCCAGCCGAGGCAGAACAACCGCCCCTACTCGCTCGCCTCGCCCCCCGAAGAGAAGGAGACCTTTGCCCTTTGCGTCAATCTCGTGGAGGGCCCGGGCTCTCGCTACATCCATAGTCTCGTTCCGGGGGATGTGATGCCGTTCCTCTACCCGATGGGCTTCTTCACGGTTAAAGAAGGGGAGAGTGATCTTCTCTTCATCGCGACCGGGACCGGGATCGCGCCGATCAAGTCGATGATCCAACACCTCTGCGCCACAGAGACCCGGCGGCGGATGACCCTTTACTGGGGGGTCCGAAGCGAGCGGGACATCTATTACGAAACCCTTTTTTCAGGCCTTGCCGCCCATCGGCAAAACTTCAGATTTATCCGGACCCTTTCCCGCCCTTCGGACGAGTGGGCGGGCCTCCGCGGCCGGGTCACCCATCTTCTGCCGACGGAGATCAGCAGCGTCGAGAACCTCGACACCTATCTCTGCGGCGGGTGGGAGATGATTCGGGAGGTCCGGCAGATCCTCCTCGACAAGGGAATGCCGAAGAAGGCGATTCACTATGAAAAATTCTATTGACGGCCTCGGGCGGCTCGAACGGCTGCTCGCGATCTTAAACTACATTGACCGTGGCGCCATGGAGGACGGGGAGGAGATCACGCCGCCACGGTTGGCGCGCGCCTTCAGCGTCTCGGAACGGACGATCTTTCGCGATCTCTCGCTCCTCTCCTTCCGCTTTCCGATCTATTTCGACCGCGACAAGAATCGCTATCTGTTCGTCTGGGGATACTCGCTCAAGCAGTCGCAACTGACCCCCGAGGAGATCCGGACCATGCTCCTCTCCCGAACGATTCTGGAGAAACTGGGGGATCCGTTCGAGAAGGCGCTCGACGCGGCTCTCAGAAAATTGAACGCCGCCGCGAAAGGGGGGGCGCCTGAAAGCGCGTGGGTCTCTAACCGCGCACCCCACTATTGGATCAATCTCTCCCCGATCTCAGATTTTTCATCGATCCAGGCGCAGTACGTCGCGCTGGAGCGGGCGCTCGCCGCGCTTTCCACCGTCGAGTTCGAGTATCGGGGGATGCGGGCGCAGGAGGAGAGCTCAAGGACCGTCAATCCGTACGGCCTCGCCTTTCACAACGGAATGTGGTACCTCGTCGGCTACTGCCACAGCAAAAAGGCGGTACGGGTTTTCGCGCTCGACTGCATGAGCAATGTGCGGATCACCGACCGATATTTCCTCTATCCGGCCTCCTTTAATTTGAAGGATTACTTTAAGAAGGGGTGGCGGTTCGCCGTCGTCGAGGGGGCGCCGGTGGAGGTGGTGCTCAAGTTTGGGCCCGAGGTGGCCCGCTACATCAAGCGGAGGAAGTGGCATCCGACACAGAAGATAGAGGAGAGACCCTCCGGGGAGGTCCTTCTGAAGGTGAAGGTGGCTGGAACCCAGGAGATCTTGAACTGGGCGCTCGGCTGGGGGGCCTCCTGCAAGGTCCTCTCGCCCCCCGCGCTCGTCTCCCAGATGAAGGACCTTCTCGACCGGACCCGCGCCGTCTACGGCTAACGTCTTTGCGATGTCCGACGCGCAGGACAAGGAGAGTTGCTTGCTCGTCCTGAATATCGCAGATGACTCGATAGCGGCCGATCCGATATCTCCGTATCTCATGCAATCTCGACATCGATTTTTGCCTGATGTATCGTAATACAAAGTCCGTGCCCCCGTAGCTCAGATGGATAGAGCAGCGGTTTCCTAAACCGTTGGCCGGGTGTTCAAATCACCCCGGGGGCACCATCTCTTTGGTTTTAGGCGGCGATCCTGATTTCACCGGCTATCGCGCGGCGGCGATTTTAAGGATCATGCCGCTGTAATCGACGACATAGATCTCCCGCTGCTCGTCCTCGCCGAAGGCGGAGATGCTCCGGCCGGTTTCCAGCATGGTTCGCTGTTCGGTGACCGACTTACCGTCGTAGCGGAGGCCGAAGATCCGGCCGTTCCCGAAGTCTCCGTAGAGGTAAGTCCCGGAAAGGGCGGGGATTGAGGAGCCCCGATAGACATGCCCGCCGATCACGCTGATCCCCTCCGAGCGGGGGTAATCGAGGATCGGCGGCTCCAGCCCGCTCTTATCGCAGTTTGGATTGATGCCAGGAGTGCAGATCGTCCCCTCCATGATGTT
>CAZSHZ010000146.1:0-26297 GCA_964606955.1 uncultured Nitrospirota bacterium | reverse complement strand
AATTGTTTGGACCGTAGTCGTATCCAAAGCTGATTCTCGGCACGAGTCATCTCGGAGCGAAGTCGACGTCTCCATTCCCGCTTCTCAGGATCTCCCTTCAGAAATCTTGTCACCGTGATCTACCCCACCTTACCTCCCCTTACAAAGGGGAGGAACCCTTTTATGCCCATTCTATGCGGCTTTCATGGCCGTCAACCCCTCAAATTTACCCACTCAAGTCCACGAAGAGCCATTTTTTCTTCCGCCGCCTGTCTAATTCCGCGAACATTGCATTCGCGCGGGAAAAGCGCGTCACGCGGCCGCGCGCAATGTCCTCGGCCGCCTCCCTCTCTCCCTTCTGCCAGCGTGAGGTCCAGAAAAACGCCTGGGTCGTCGTCATGCCTTTTATTTTCCTGCGATTCTGTATATCCGTCAATCTGATTTGCGGAAAAACGGAATAAGGGTCCAATGATGGCCGAGGGTTAAGAAGGGTCGATCAGGGTGATCTTGATCCTTGCGGAAAATCGCAATACCATGATCGCCGTTCGGTGGTGTCCAACCCGGAGGGATCCTTCATGTTGGGAAAAAAGCGGCGGCTCCGATCGATGGTCCTCCTCTCCACGCTCCTTTTCGGATGCGCGACCTCCATGGCCCAGAAAAAAGGGACCGGAGGCGCCGCGGTGACGGAAGAGATGCTGGGAGCGCTTGATCTCGAGACGTATGTGGGGGGATCGCTGATCTTCAGCGCGGACGGCCGCCATGCCATCTGGCTGAATCGTTCGGACGGCCAGTATCAATTCATCCTCGACGGCAAGGCTGTCTCCCGATTTGACGGGACCTATCGGAGGGCGGTTTTGAGCCCGGACGGTCGCTGAGCCGCTTCTCTTGTGGAAAATCCGTCCAGCCATCTTCTCTCCGTCGTGGTGGAGGGCTCGATCGGGCCGGAATTCGAGCAGATCCTCCCCGGCACCCCCCTGTTTTCTCCCGACGGCCGTCATTTCGCCTACGCCGCCGCTCTGCAGCAGAGGTATCAGGTCCTGCTGGACGGGTTTGTAAGCCCGGAATATGAACTGGTTGGACATCTCACTTTCAGTCCGGACAGCCGCCATTTCGCCTATGCTGCGCAGAAGGAGAAGAGACGGTTTGTCGTCTACGACGGAGTCCCCGGTCCCTCCTTTGACGATGTCTTTCCCGCCGGGTTCAGTCCGGACAGCCGCCATCTCATCTACTACGCGACGCAGGGGGATACACAGCGGATCGTGGTCGATCAAACTCCAGGCCTCGAGTATCAGACGATCGGCCCTCTTCGCTTCCTCCCTCCGGCGGGGGACCGCCCCCTCTCGATCATGTACATGGTCTTAAAAGGGAAGGAGTTGATCCGCGTGGTCCAGCCGCTCCCCGAGTGAATCTGGCCGAGTATCGAAAAAAACTGAACGATCGCCTTGAGGAGTTGCGAAGGCGCGTCGAGAGGAGTTCGTCCGAGGCCCTCGATCGGGTCTTTTATGAGCGGATGGACACCTACTTTGCCCAGGACGAGCGCCTTGAGGAACTCGGCCGACTCCTTGTGCAGTTGTCGGACGAGATTCATCAGGCGGAAGCGCTGCACGATCTTAAACTGATCGGCGAGCGGCTGAATTTCCTGGAGGAGCATTTCGAGGAGATCGACAGCATCCTTTATAACCGGCCGAAGCGCCGTCGTCCGGGGCGGCTCAACCTCTTCGACTTTTTCAGCAGGTTTCAGGGGACGCAGGGGCTCGACGGCGCGCCAGAGGTCTCAAGCGAGGTCGAGGCCTGCCGCGAGCTCGGGGTGGAGGTCGGCGCAAGCCTCTCGACCGTGAAGGCGGCGTTTCGCAGGCTTGTCAAAGAGTCCCATCCCGACCGGCAGGGCGGGGATAGAAGCGGGGAGCCGAGGCTTCGAAAGCTGGTCGCCGCCTACGAATTTCTCAAAAGACGGCTCGCCGGAACGGCTTGACTTTGCCTCCACCCCTTGATTAAATAACCGCCCTCAACCACGCAAAGGGGGATCTTCTATGAAACGGACGGCTTTCCTCCTTCTTCTGATCTTCAGCGCCTGCGCGTCGGGTCCCTCCCGGCCCGCTTGGACCATGAAATCGAGCGGGGCCTTCAAGGATGCCGGAGAAAAGGTCTTCTACGGCGTCGGCCGGGTTACGGGAATCAAGAACGAGTCGCTCGCCTTCTCCACCGCCGACAACCGGGCTCGCGCCGATATCGCCAAGACGATCGAGGTCTACAGCGCCTCTCTTGCAAAGGATTATCAGGCGAGCACGACCGCCGGGGATTTTAAGCGGACCTCGGAGGAGCAGTTTGTCGAGGAGACGACGAAGACCTTCACCGCCGTGACTCTCAACGGGGTGGTGATTGTCGATCACTGGGTCAACGAAAAGGATGGGACGGTCTACGCGCTGGCCCGACTCGATCTGGAGAAGTTCAAGGATAGCGTCAATAGCGCGAAGGAATTGAACGCCTCGGTGCGGGAGTGGGTGAAGAAAAACGCAGAAAAGGCGTTCGACAGTCTGGAGAAAGAAGAAGAGAAGAGGGGAAAATGACCATGCGAAACAGAATCGTTCTGCTCTCGATGGCCGTGCTCCTGATCGCCGGCTGCGCGTCCACCAACGTCTCCCGGGTCTCCAGCGAGTCGGTGACCGATCTCTCCGGCCGCTGGAACGATACCGATTCGCGGCTGGTCGCCGAGAAGATGGTCGGGGAGGCGCTCGGCCGCCCCTGGATCGACAACTTCAGCCGCCGGGCCGGAAAGACCCCGACGGTCATCGTCGGGACCGTGACGAACAAGAGCCATGAGCATATCAACGTCGAGACCTTTATTAAGGACTTGGAACGGGAACTGACGAACTCCGGCCGCGTGCAGTTCGTGGCCTCCAAAGGCGAGCGCGAGGAGCTCCGCGAAGAGATCGAATCGCAGCAGAAGCACTCCCGGGAGGACACGGCGAAGGGCCTGGCCAAGGAGATCGGTGCGGACTATATGCTCAAAGGGGTGATCAACACGATCCTCGACGAGTCGAAGGGGACGAAGGCGATCTTCTATCAGGTGGACCTGGAGATGATCGACGTCGAGAATCATACGAAGGTCTGGTTCGGACAGGAGAAGATCAAGAAGATCATCTCCCGCTCCAAGCTCGGGTTCTAACTCTATAAAGAGGTGTGAGATCTCCCGTTTCCCCCTCTGGCCGGCGGTTCTCCTCGCCGCCTGCGCCCCGATCACCTCTCATTACGCCCTGATTGAACAGAAGATCTCGGCCCGCCAATACGCCGCCGCCGCCGCGGTTGTCCTCGAGCATCGAAACGACTACGGCGAGAGGAGCTCCGTCCTCTATGAGATGGACCGCGGAATGACCCTCCACTTCGCCGGCGAGTATGCCGAGAGCAACAGCGTGCTGGAAGCGGCGGAGGCGCGGATCGATGAGCTGTTCACGACGAGTCTCTCCACGCAAGCCGGATCGTTTCTGACGAACGACAACCTTCTCCCGTACGAGGGGGAGGACTTTGAGAAGGTGATGGTCAACCTGGTTCGGGCCGTCAACTACGCCGCGATGGGGGTGAGGGACGAGGCGCTGGTCGAGGCGCGCAAGGTTGATCACAAACTCAACGTGATCAACGACCGTTACGCGGAAAAAAAGAATATCTACAAAGAAGACGCCTTTGCGCGCTACCTCTCCGGGATTCTCTATGAATGGAAAGGGTCGTCGCAGGAGCTGAACGACGCGTTCATCTCGTATCGCAAGGCCCTGGAGACCTATCGGCAGTATGCCGCCGACTACGGCACGCCGATGCCCCCTCGTCTGGCGGAAGATCTTCTGCGCGTGAGTGAGGCGCTCCATCTTGACGAGGAGCATGCGGAGTACAAGCGGGAGTTTCCGGATGTCCGTTGGATTTCCCAATCGGAGATGAAGGGGAAAGGGGAGATCGTCGTGATTGCCTACACGGGACGCTCCCCCTACAAGAAGGATCTCTTTTTGGATATTCCGGGGCCGGTGGTGAAGGCCGCGGTGACGGCATTCTCCCCCCGCACCCTCCTCCGACCCCAGGATCTGGTGCCGATCCGGGTCGCGCTCCCGGAGTTCGTCCTGCAGGAGAGGATGGTCGATCGGATGGATCTCAAGGTCGGCGAGGCGACCGCTCCCGGCGGGATTGCGGAGGAGATCGGAAAAATCGCGATCAAGAACCTGGAGGACCACCGCGGGCGGATCCTGGCGAGGACCGTCGCCCGCGTCGCGCTCAAGCAGTTGGCCTCCGCCGGGGGCGAGGCGCTGGCGCGCAAACAGGGGGGGGAACTCGCCGCAACGTTGATCGGCCTGACCGGAAAGGTTGTCGCGTTCGCGACCGAGGAGGCGGACAAGCGCTCCTGGCGGACCCTCCCCGGCGAGATCTGGATCGCGCGGATCGCGGTCCCTCCCGGGACGCACGATGTTGAGTTACAGCTACAGTCGAAGAGCGGTGCCCAGAGCGAGCTCTTCAAGAATGTATCCGTGAAAGTGGGAGAGAAGAGATTTCTCCTCTATAGGAGCCCCAGATGAAGAGGCCTGGCCTCCTGGTCGTTTCCCTGGTCTTGGCCCTTGCCCCCTCCGCATGGGCGGCCCCCCCGGATTGGGTCGGCGGGAGGAGCAAAAAATTTCCGGAGGGGTTCTACTTTACCGGAGTCGGGCGGGGAGACAACGGCCGGGCGGCGGAGGATGCCGCCTACGCGGCGGTGGCCAAGATCTTCTCCGTGAACGTCCAGCAGCAGACCCGCGACCTCGACCGGCTGATGGAGGTCCAGGCGAAGGGGAAGAGCGAAACAGCCAGGCGTCTTGAGATCGAGCAGTTAACCCGAACCTCCACCGATCGGGTCCTGGAGGGGGTCGAGATTGCCGAGCGGTGGGAAGACCCGGCGACGAAGGTTCACTTTGCCCTCGCCGCGCTCGACCGCCAGCAGGCCGAGGCGCGGCTCTCCGAGAAGACCCGGCTGCTCGACCGGGAGGTGGCGGAGGATTTAAGCGCCGCCCGAGATGAGAAGGGGGAGAAACTCGCGAGGCTGCGCGCATACCGGCGCGCCGCCTCTGCGCTTGCCTCGCGTGCGGCCCTCTCCTCTGACCTTCAGATCGTTTCGATCAAGCCTCTTGCTCTCGACCCGCCGATTTCGTCCGCGGTTCTCGCCTCTGAGATGGAGAAGTTCATCTCCTCCTCGCTCGCCATCCGGGTCGAAGTCGGGGGCCCGCAGGGGGAGATGTTGGCAAAGGCGGTTGCCGAGGCGCTCAGCCGCCAGGGGCTTCCGGTCTCGCAAGGGAAAGAGGCCGACCTGTTGATCCGCGGCGAGGCGGCGGTCTGGGACGCCGACATCCCGGATCCCAAGATCAAGTTCGCGCGATGGTGCGCCGATTTCCAGTTGATCGACATGAAAAACGACGCGGTCTACGCGAGCATCGCCCGCTCCGGCAGGGAGGGACACCTTTCGGCGTCCGAGGCGCGCAACCGCGCGCTGCGGGCAATGCAGCCGGAGGTGATTGAAGAGTTGAGTGGCAAGATCGGGGCGTTCCTCTCCGGCGATCCCCCTTCCCCTATCTCCGGAGCGGCCTGCCCGCGGGAAAAATGATGGGGGCGGACGAGGCGGTCCCCGCAGGCAAGCCGGAATTTCGAGAGTTCCTCTCTTATTTTTTCAAACTCGGACTGATCAGTTTCGGAGGCCCGGTCGCGCAGATCGGGATCATGCACCGCGATCTGGTCGAGCGGAAGGGGTGGATTACCGAAGAGCATTTCGTCCGGATCTTTAATTTCTGCAACGTCCTCCCCGGCCCCGAGGCGCTGCAGATGGCGATCTACATCGGTTATCTGAAACGCCGCCTCTTCGGGGGAATCATCGCGGGCCTGACCTTCATCGTCCCGTCATTCTTCCTGCTGCTCCTCCTATCGGCCCTCTATGCCCACTATTCGGGGTTTCCCAACGTCGCCGCAATCCTCTACGGCGTCCGGCCGGTGGCTCTCGCGCTTGTTGCGGCCGCCTTTCTCCGGATCTCCCGGGCGACGATCAAAAATCTCTTTTCGATCCTCATCGCGGCCGGCGCGTTCCTGGCGGCTGTTGGGGAGATCTCCTTTATCTGGATCATTCTCGGCGCCGGAGCGCTCGGACTGATCCGCCGTGTCAGCCAGAAACTCTCCTCTCTCCTCATCATTCCGGCGGTCGGGCTGCTTCTTCTTGGGCCGGTTGCCGCCCGGGCCGGCCATCCGAGTTTTCCGGCGGCTTCGTTCCCCGGGTATCTTTCGCTCTCCTGGTTCTTCCTGAAGGTCGGCCTCGTGACGTTCGGAGGGGCCTATTCCGTGCTGACCTACTTGAGGCAGGGGGCCGTCGATTACTACGGCTGGATCTCGCCGGCCCAGATGACCGACGGCCTTGCCCTCGGGGAGACGACGCCGGGACCGCTGATCATCATCGTCACCTTCATCGGATATCTTGCAGGAGGAGCGTTCGGCGCTTTTCTAGCGACCTTTTTCACGTTCGTCTCCTCCTTCCTCTTCGTTTTCATAGCCGCCCCCTACGCGGAACGCCTCTCGAAAGAGCCAAGGATCGCGGCCGTTCTCTCCGGAGTGACCTTTGCCGTGGTCGGGGTCATTCTTCATCTCGGAGTGGTTCTGGCTCGGGGGGCGTTCGTCGATCTCTACTCCACGGGGATCGGCCTTCTCGTCTTTCTTCTCCTCGTCCGCTATGCGGTCAGTCCCCCCGCGGTCGTCCTCCTCGGCGCGGCCGCCGGGCTGGTGAAGGGCATCCTGTGAGCACCCTACTCTGGGCGATCGGGGGAGGGTTCGGGACCGGGATCGTCGCCGGCGTCGTGGGGCTTGGAGGGGCTGAACTGAGGCTCCCGATCCTCCTCTGGGGGATGGCGCTCCCGCTCCGAGCCGCGCTGACGGTGAACCTAGCGGCGAGCCTGCTGACGTCGTCGGCCAGCGTTCTCCTCCGTTTTAGTTACGGATTGGGGGATTCGCGTCTCCTCCCGCTGATTCTCTGGATGGGAGCCGGGTCGATTCCCGGGGGGTATGTCGGAGGGGTCGTCAGCCGAAGGATCGGGGAGCCGGCGCTCAAAATTTTCCTGGCCGTGCTCCTCCTGCTGGTCGCGGTCCGCTTTTTTCTCCACTCCCTCTTCCCGGCAGAGCCCCGCGCCCTCTTTGATCTGTTCGGGACGGCCCCGCTTGCCGTTGGTTTCGCCGTCGGGATGATCGCGGGTCTCGCAGGAGTGGCGGGCGGAGAATACCGGATCCCCTTTCTTTTCTTTCTCTTTGGCCAGCCGCTGGTGGCCGCGGGGACGATCAGCCAAGCGGTCGCCGTGCCGACCGTGATTGCGGCGCTCTACGGGCAGATCAAGGGAGAGCGACCCGGGGCGGCGATTTTTCGGGCGGCCGCGCCGGTCGGGTTTGCATCCGTTCTCGGAGTGTCGGTCGGGACCGGGCTGGTCCTCTCCGGCGGAGAGCCGATCGTCCGGGCGGTCCTGGTCGGGGTTCTCCTGTTTACCTCCGGGCGGCTCTTTTGGGAGGGGAGGAGGGCGCCCCGCCTGTGATAGAATTTCTCCCGCGCCGGGGTGGTGGAACGGTAGACACAGGGGACTTAAAATCCCCTGGGGCGCAAGCCCCGTGACGGTTCGAGTCCGTCCCCCGGCACCAAGATTTCGCTCGGAGAATTCTCAGGCGCTCGCCCTCTTGAGATTCTGAGCGGCCTCAAAGAGGTCCCACGCAGCCTGCAGATTCATCCAAAACTCGGGAGTGGTCTTAAACTCGCGGGCAAGCAACAGCGCGGTCTCCGCCGTCACGCCCCGCTTTCCGTTCACCAGCGTGTTGATCCTCTGGACGGGAACCTCCGACCTTTTCGCCAGCTCGACCTGGCTGATCCCCAGGGGATCGAGAAACTCCCGAAGGAGAATCTCACCCGGATGCGTGGGTCTTCTCGCCTTTGGTATCATTCGGTCCTCCTCAGCTCTTTTAATGATAATCCGCCACTTTCACGTCATACGCATTCCCGGACGACCACCGAAAAACGATCCGATACTGATCGTTCACCCGTATACTGTGGAATCCTTCTAGCCGGTCCTTTAACGGTTCCAACCGATTCCCGGGCGGCGCAGAGAGATCTCGCAGTTCGCGCGCGGCATTAAGAATGTCCAACTTTCGCACCGCCACGGACCAGATCTGTTTCGGGATCTTTCGAGCCTCCCTTGAATTTATTCCGTGGAAGATATCTTCCACGGCCCGATCACCGAAGGTGGCGATCACAAGCGGTACTATAACAGATTAACGGAATATGTGCAAGCATTGAGAACAGGAGGGACGTACGAAAAATCGGTGAGGCAAAGGCCCCGCCGTCACGCCCCGCTTTCCGTTCACCAGCGTGTTGATCCTCTGGACGGGAACCTCCGACCTTTTCGCCAGCTCGACCTGGCTGATCCCCAGGGGATCGAGAAACTCCCCTCAGGAGGATCTCACCCCGCTTGCCACAGGGCGCTGATCGGGAGAGCCTGGAGACGATCTCCGAAAGAGACCGCCTCCTCGCCGCCGTAGAGCAGCACGCCTCGGATGAATTTCTTCCCCGCCGCCTCGGCCAGGGCCTCCAGTCCGGCGAAATCCCTCTTCCCCACCGCCGTGCCGTCTGGCCGATCAGATGAGTCGCCATGCCGCTGTCGACCAGGTGGATCTTGGGAGATTTGATCAGCCGCTTGCTTAGATTCCCCGACCAGGCCGGCAACGGCTGAAGAGGATAGGTGGTCTCAAGCAGGCTCAAGTAGCGGTTCAACGTTGTCTGCGGAATCCCGCACGTCCCGCTGCAGAAGGGTGGTGATATAGGAGGCATACCAGGCCTTCCGGCGGTCCTCGTTCATCCGGCCGACGACTTCCGGATAACCCCCGGTCGCGGTCCACCTCAAGTTTGATGGCCGGGAAGAGCGCGGGGCCTTCTGGACCTCGTCGATGACCGTCATCTCCTTAAAATCGCGGAGAAAACTTCTGGGGTCCGAGGCTGCCGCGGCCAGAACCGTCGCATCATCCAGGGCCAGAAACCGGCCCTCGGCATCCCGAGCCAGCGTTTGCGCCAATGTTCTTCGATATGCCCTGGGAACATGGTTGAATTTTAACCGCGACATGGAGAATTTCCAACTACGCGATGGAACGATGCCAAAGGCTGATCAAGGCGTCCCTCAAAGTCCTGTCAATCCCCTGGGGCGCAAGCCCCGTGACGGTTCGAGTCCGTCCCCCGGCACCAGTAATTTTGCTTGCAGGCATCGGCTCGGTTCTATAGAATACCGTCCCGGATTGATCATGAGACCTTTCTTAGCCCTTTTCCTGCTGATTGCGCTTCTCTTTGGAGCGGGGTGCATGCCTCCCCTTTCTGCGCAAAAACAGGAGTCGCCCGCGCCGCCGAAGAAAATTTTCGTCCCGATTAAGGAGATCAAAGAGCATCCACGCGCCTGGCTTGGAAAAGCGGTGAGCGTCACCGGCACGGTGAACGACGTCTTTCCCCTGGTCGTCGTCCGATACTTTGTCTTAGGCGACGACACCGGCGAGATTCAGGTCATCACCTCCGGGCCTCTTCCCAACCAGGGTCAGAAGATCGAAGTCGAGGGGACGGTCGACGAGACCTTTTCGATCGGTGCGATCTCCCGGATCGTCATCCGCCAGGCAGAGTAGCGCCTCTCTAATATGATGAGAAAGTCGATCCGGCAGGTTTTCCGGCCTTCCGTGCGCCGGGTGTTCATAGCCTTCTTGCTTCTCCTCTTTGCCGCTCCGGTATTCGCCTCAGACCCCGCCCTCCTCAAGATGGAGGGGCAGATCCAGGTCCGGTTCCAGTGGGACGAGGAGGCGAAGGAATTCACGATCCCGCGTACCCGCCTCGGAGCAGAGGGCCAAGCCTTCCCGCAGATCAACTACAAACTTGAGATCGACGCCGTGCCGGCGCAGGATCGGACGCGCGTTTCCCTGAAGGACGCCAAGATCGTGCTGACCGGGTTGGGATCAGAGTCTCCCTGGGCGCATCTGACGGTCGGACATTTCAAGGTCCCCTTTTCGCGCGCGCGCCTGACAAGCGAGAAAAATTTTCAGTTCATCCTCCGGCCTGAAGCGGTCGAGAAGGAGTCGCCCGACCGGGATATCGGGGCGATGGTCTCGCGGTTCCTTGCCGATCAGAAATTCGAGTACGCGACGGGGGTCTTCAACGGGGCCGGCACCTCCAATTCCAACGAGGATGGGAAATTTGCCTGGGCGGCAAGAGTCGCCGCTCATCCGTTCGGCCGTGTCCCCTATTCGGAAGGAGACCCCGAGTCGGCTCCCGATCTGAAACTTGTCTTTGGGGCGGGGGTGTACTATGACGGGCGGCCTCCCGCCGGAGGTCCCGATCAGAGAAAATGGACGCTCGACGCGGCGGCGCGCAGGAAAGGGGTTTCAATCGAGGCAGGATATCTTGCCGGCGATCCCTTTCACTCGGGAGGATTTCTTGCCGGAGGGGTCCTGCTATTCGATCGCTGGGAGCCCGCGGCGCGCTATGAGTTCTACCGGCCCGACGCCGAGACCCTTCGTGCGGCGACCGTGGGCGTGAACTATTTTGTTTCCGGACATGATGTCAAGATCCAGGTCAACGAGATCTTTCGCAACAGGGAACCGGACACATTTCTCGCCCAGCTGCAGGCCGCGTTTTAAGATAAAAAAGCCCGGGCGTCCGGCTCAAGAGATCCTTTGAGAGACCCATCCGTTTCGGCGAGTCAAGGGGGCGAGGATTCCTGTATAATCTGCGGGGATGGACAAACTTGAGGTTCCTTTCGAGGCCGAAGCGGGGTCGATCGCCCCGTATGATCCCCTGCGCCACTACCTTGCGGAGATCCGCCGATACCCGCTGTTGTCCCGTGAGGAGGAGAGGGAGCTTGCCGTCCAGTTCCGGGAAAAGGGGGACCGCCATGCCCTGACCCGATTGATCCTCTCGCATCTGAGGCTTGTCGTCTCCATTGCGATGGAGTACCGCCAGATTCCGATTCCCGCGATGGATCTGATCCAGGAGGGGAACATCGGGCTGATGCAGGCGGTCAAGAAGTTCGACCCCGAGCGGAACGTCCGGCTGTCGACGTACGCCGCATGGTGGATTCGGGCCTATATTCTCCGATACATGATCAACAACTGGCGGCTCGTGAAGATCGGGACGACCGAGGCGCAGCGCAAGCTCTTCTTCAATCTGAACAAGGAGAAGGAGCGGCTGGAGCGCCTGGGGCAGGCCCCGGAACCCAAACTCCTCGCCTCCAACCTCGGAGTTCGGGAGAAGGACGTCATTGAGATGGAGCAGCGCCTCGGGGGGTGGGAGGTGTCGCTGGACGAACCGCTTTCGGAGGAGGGGGAGGAGACGATCGGGACGCTCCTCGCCCATCCGCAATCTCCGGTGGATGAGGAGGTGGCCGAAAAGGAGTCGGCCGAACAGGCCCGTCGCCGGGTGGCCGCCTTTGAAGAGACCCTCCCCCCCCGGGACCGGGAGGTCTTCCGGGAGAGGATTTTGGCCGAAGTTCCGAAAACCCTTGACGAACTGGGAAAAAAATATAGAATCAGCAAGGAACGCGTCCGGCAGATTGAGCAGAAGATCATGAAAAAGGCGAAAGCGTTTTTCAAATCGGTCCCATCAGCCTAAGGAGACACAAAACGATGGCTACGAAGACGAAGAAACCGTTCGGTGGTTACGGAATTAATTTCGCGGGCCGTAAGGAGACGCTGGAAGACGTCTTCGGCCCCAAGGTCGTCACCCCGTCCGAGATGACGAAGAAGCTCTGGGTGTTCATCAAGGGCAAAAGGCTTTCGACAAAGCAATAGCAGCCCCGCCTGAATCGTCTGCTCCTCACCGGAATTGGTGTCTTCGCGCACTGCGGTGTGACCGAGGAAGAGCGCGCGGTGGGGCAGCGTTTGACGGTCGATCTGGAGGTGGAGCTTGCCGTCCCCCCGGCGGGGGAGTCCCTTGAGCGCGCCGTCGATTATCGCCGGCTCCTCTCCACGGTCGTTGCCCTTTCGCGCAAGCCGCACGTTCTTCTTGAGAATCTTGCGGTCTCAATCGCAGACGGAATCCTGAAAGATCCGCGGATCCGCGAGATTCTGGTTCGAGTGAATAAGCCTGGGCCTCCGGTGGAATCTCCACTGGAGGCCTTTGGCGTCGAGGTCCGGCGAGGCCGTTAGGCGGGCCGTTCGCTTTTGTAATTCCTCTTAAGCCCGCGTTCTCCAGCGGCATCCACTCTATCAGTTTTAATCCAGTTGTCCCGAACGGCCGCATGCGGTAGAATCCCTCTCCTATGTCCGAGGAAGCGACCAAAGTCGCGATTGTTCAGCTTGGGTGCCCCAAAAATCTGATCGACGGAGAGGTGATGGCCGGCCTTCTCGCTCGCGCGGGGTTTTCCATCACCCCAGATATCCCCAGCGCTCAAGCGATCATCGTGAACACCTGCGGCTTCATCGAGTCGGCAAAGCGGGAATCGATCGATGCCATTCTCCGCATCGCCGAGCAGAAATCCTCGGGGCGCTGCCGGCTTCTTATCGCCGCGGGCTGCCTGGCGCAGCGCTACCCTCGGGAGCTGTTGGAGGAGATTTCGGAATTGGACGGGGTGGTCGGCACGGGGGAGATCGGGCAGATCGCCCCGATCCTCTCGCGGCTCCTTTCCGGGGGGATCGATCGCGACTCCCGGCTCTTTGTCGGAAGCCCGCGCTATCTCTACGACCATGCGACCCCGCGGCTCCGCTCCACCCTGCGGCACTGGGCCTATGTAAAGATCGCGGAAGGGTGCCAGTACCGCTGCACGTTCTGCGCCATCCCGATGATGCGGGGGGATCTGCGGAGCCGCTCGACGGAATCGATCCTGAAAGAGGCCGAAGAACTTGCCGACCAGGGGGTTGTGGAGATCAATCTGATCTGCCAGGACATCGCCTCTTTCGGAAAGGATCGGACCGGGGGGCGCTCCGAGACCGCATCGCTTCTGCGCGCGATGAGGAAGATCTCGGGGATCCGATGGATCCGCCTCCTCTACAACTATCCGCACCGCTACCCCGAGGATCTCCTTGCGGCCATCGCCGACGAAGAGAAGGTCGTCAAATACTTTGATCTCCCGCTTCAGCATATCGACGACCGGGTCTTAAGGCGGATGAACCGCCTCGGGAACTCCGATGAGATCCGTCGGCTGATCGACCGGGTCAAAAGGGCGATTCCGGGCGTGATCCTCCGGACGACGTTCATCGTTGGCTTCCCCGGCGAAACGGAGGAGGAGTTCGGGCGCCTTGAGGGGTTCCTTTCAGAGGTCGAGTTTGACCGTTTGGGGGTCTTCACCTATTCCGAAGAAGAGGGGACGAAGGCGGCGGGGCTGTCGGATGATGTTCCGGCACAGGTCAAAGGGGCTCGCCGGAAACGTCTCCTGGCAATCCAGAAAAAGATCTCGCGCGCCCAAAACCGCGCGCTGGTCGGACAGCGGCTGGAGGTCCTCATCGACGGCCTCTCTTCCGAGACCGATCTCCTCTGCGAGGGGAGGACCGCCGGGCAAGCCCCCGAAATCGACGGCGTCGTTTATATCAACGACGCACCTTCCGAGGCCCTGGCTCCGGGACGCTTCGCGACGGTCGAGATCACCGCGGCCCACGACTTCGATCTCGTCGGCCGCATCGTCGGGTAGCGGGGCAGCGCGCTTAGCCGGCGCTTCGAAGCCGCTCGACGATGCCGATTAAGCGGTTGGTCTCATCGAGGCCGTCGATCGTGGCACCGAGCCGGTTCATCCGAGCGAGGTAATCGACGATCTCCTGCGTGACGATTTCGCCGGGGACCAGCAGCGGAATGCCGGGGGGATAAACGGTCACGATCTCGGAAGAGACCGCGCCGACCGATTCCTCCAGCGGGATATATCGGTGGTCGGCGAAGAACGCCTCGCGCGGGGTCAGCACCGCTTTTTGGCCGAAGGGGGGGAGGCCGACCGCGTCCGCCAGATACGGGGCGTTGCGGCCGTAATACTCTTTCGACATCTCTCTTAAGGCGTCTACCAGCCTCTGTAGATCATCCCGCCGATCGCCGATAGAGACGATCACCAGGACATTGAAGGGATCGGCCATCTCCACCTGGATGTTGTAGCGCTGATTGAGGATCTGCGAGGCCGCGTATCCGGAGAGCCCCAGATCTTTCACCGTGATGGTCAACTTCGTTACATCGAAGTCCCCCATCTTGCTGTAGAGGGGGTTGGTGACCGTACTCCGGTCGAAGCAGAAGAGCCCCGGGATCCGGTTAATCCGCATCCGGGCCTCCTCGGCAAGGCGGATTGCCTTTTCAAGTAATTTCTCCCCCTCGGTCGCCATCTGCATCCGGGCGAGATCGAGCGAGGCCATCAGGATGTACGAAGGGGAGGTGCTCTGGACGAACCGGAGAACGTTGGCCAGCGTCGTCATGTCGATCCGGCCGGCGCGGGCGTGCAGCATGGAGGATTGCGTCATCCCGCCGATGATCTTGTGGGTCGACTGCACCGCAAGGTCGGCCCCGGCCTCCATCGCCGAGATCGGGAGGTCGCGATGGAACTTCAGGTGCGGGCCGTGCGCCTCGTCGACGAGCACCGTCACCCCTTTTTCGTGCGCGTAGGGGATGATCCCCGCCAGGTCTGCGCAGATCCCGTAGTAGTTCGGGCTCGTCAGAAAGAGGGTCTTGGCCTGCGGGTGGGCGTCGATCGCGGCCTTCGTTGCCTCCGCCGACACGTTCAGCGTCATCTTCAGATTCTCGTCGAGCTCCGGAAGGTAGAAGATCGGCTCGGTCCCGGAGAGGATCAGCCCCGCGAGGACCGATTTATGGGCGTTGCGCGCGACAAGGATCTTGTCGTTTGGCCCGCAGCAGGTGAGGATCATGGCGTGGTTTCCGCCGGTCGTCCCGTTGAGCAGGAAGAAGGAGCGGTCGGCGCCGTACGCCTTGGCCGCCAGTTCCTGGGCCTCCTTGATGACCCCCTTCGGTTTCTGCAGGGAATCGACCTCATCCAGGGTGGTCAGGTCGATCGAGAAGATCTTGGGGCCGACGAATTTCCGAAAGCGCGTCGAGATCCCCTTGCCCGATTTGTGTCCCGGGGTATGAAACGAGATCTTGTGCAACTCCGCCAGCTGGACCATGGCGTCAAACAGCGGGGTCTTTAACTGTTCTTCGAGGTCCACCGGAGCGGCGGCGTCTTAGTGGTAGATGAAGAGGGGCTGGTTGTCTTCGATCAGCCGCTCCTCCTTCTCCATTTTGATTCGCACGTGTTTCGGAAGGAGGAATTGTCCTGTGTGGACTTCGCCGTTGTAATAGATCAGGTCGCCTGAGACCCGCTCGGCGATCCGCCGGTCCACCTCCGCCTCCGACAGGCTCCGCGGGTCCGCTTTCTTCGAGGCGAGGGCGAATCCCCAGGGGAGGCCGAACGAGGGGATGCAGGCCTGGTACGGCGCGACCACGGGAAAGACGCACTTGATCGTCTGGTACACCGCGGCAAAATTGAGCAGGGCCGTGGAGGAGGTCGTCCCGGCCTGAAGCGAGATGATCCCATCTTTCGTCAGCCTCTCCATCACCAGCGCGTAGAACTCCTTGGTGTAGAGGAGATAGGCCGGGCCCTCCTCGACCGGCTCGGAGATGTCGATCATGATGATGTCGTAGGTATCCTTCGTCTCCTCGAGATATTTCCGGGCGTCGAGGAACTTCAGTTCCACGCGCGGGTCGTCAAAGGAGCCGCGATGCCACTCCGGGAGATGGACCTTGCAACAATCGACCACCTCCTGGTCGATATCCACCATCAGGACCCGTTCAATGGAGCGGTAGCGTAGGATCTCCCGGAGCGTCGCCCCTTCGCCTCCGCCAACGATGAAGGCTCGGCGTGGGTTCGGATGGGTCAAAAGCGCGGGATGGACGAGCGCCTCGTGGTAGATAAACTCGTCGGTCGCAGAGGACTGCATTTTCCCGTCGAGCACGAGGCAGCGTCCGTAGCTCTTCGTGTCGATAATCTCCACCTGCTGATACCTTGTCTGCTTGGAGAAGACGATGGTATCGATCCCGTGCATGTGTCCCTCGAAGGGAGAGAGCAGATCAAAGAACCATTTGAAGCTCTTTGGCTCGGCCATAGGCGACCGTTTCTCCTTTTTCCGCTTTATGCGGAAGTTTCGCTATCCCGTTTCCGATCACTCCGCGCTTGACTTCCATCAGCGACGGATTCTTCGACTGCATCTTCTCGATCAGAATTGATGCCGCCACCAGTGGTTTGAGCGTCTCGCCGCAGGTGAAGATGTCGACCGCCGCGTAGCCGTACTCGGGCCACGTGTGAATCGAGAGGTGGGACTCGGCGATGACCACGACCCCTGAAATTCCGAAGGGAGAGAATTTGTGGAAACGGCTTTCGATGATGGTGGCTTTTGCTTCGCGTGCAGCGAAGAGGAGGATCTCTTCGATTTTCTTGATGTCATTCAGGATTCTGGAGTTGCAACTTTTCAACTCCAGGAGCAGGTGCGTCCCTAATGCTTCCAATCCATTTGCCCCCTTTGAAGAAGGTTGCGCCCGCTTGATGTGAACCGGGACCTCGCTGGGCTCTGACTGGTCTATCACCTCCTTAGGAGAAGGATCAAAAAAATTTTTAGCAAAATATAGCGTAATGCGGCCCAATGTCAAGAAAAAAATCGAAAATTTTCGATTTCTTGACCCTCCCTACCCTCGATGTTAGAATCGCGCGGTGATTGATGAAGTCGGATTCGCCTTCCGCCATCTTCTCGGATCTTCGTTGTTCCATCGCACGCCTCTTGGCGACCGGTTTTGGTGCGGGGAACGTTCCGCTCGCGCCCGGAACCGCAGGGAGCCTGATCGGTCTTCTCCTTTTTCTCCTCCTTTCCGGTCTGACGACCACCGCCTACCTCGGTGTTTTAATCCTGCTGATCGCCGCCGGGACCTGGTCCGCAGGGGTTGCGGAGTGCGAGATGGGGAAGGACGATTCCCGGATCATCGTCGACGAGATCTGCGGGATGCTGGCGACCTTCGCGGCCTTTCCCCCGGCGTTGAAGGCCCCCTCGCGGACGTTCTGGACCGCCCTCGCGCTCGGATTTCTTGCATTTCGCTTTTTCGATATCGCCAAGGTTCCTCCGCTGCGGCGGATCGAACGATTGCCGGGCGGGTTCGGGATCGTAGGAGACGACCTGATGGCCGCTGTTTACGCAAATCTCCTCTTGCGATGGTGGGCCGGGGTCTGAGATTGAGACAGACGCGCATCCGGAAAGCGTCCCCCTCTCTCGATCTCGTGGACAACCTCGTGCGGCGGCTGGCCCGCGGCCTGAAACGGAAGAGATGGTCTCTGGCGGTCGCGGAATCATGCACGGGGGGGTTGCTCGGCTACTGGATTACCAGGCTCCCGGGCGCCTCCGCTTTTTTTGCCGGAGGCGTGATCGCCTATACGGACGATGTCAAACGGGGGATGCTCGGGGTGTCTGGGGATCTCCTCGCCCGACATGGCGCGGTCAGCGATGAGACGGCCCGGGCGATGGCCGAAGGGGTGCGGGACGCGGTCGGAAGCCAGATCGCCCTCTCCGTGACCGGCATCGCCGGCCCCTCGGGTGGAACGCGAAAGAAGCCGGTGGGGCGGGTGCATATCGCCGTCAGCCGCAAAGGGGGAGAGACTCGGACGGCCCGGTTTGATTTTCAAGGGGAACGGGAGGCGATCCGGATGGCCGCGGCCAGAAAGGCGATCGAACTTCTGATCGAGGAGATCGGGTGAAAAAAGAGACCCTTCGGCTCTTCGTTGCCGTCGATCTCTCCGATCCGATCAAGGCGGATCTCTCCTCCTTAGTCGGCGAATTTCGCCGGCTTGCCCCCGAGGAGCGGTGGGTTCGCCCTGAGGCGATCCATCTGACGCTGAAATTTCTCGGCTGGACCTTGAAAGAGCGGGTCGGGACCATCGAAGAGGCGATTGCAGAGTCGATCCGCCCTTTCCGCGCGTTTTCCCTGGAGGTCCGCGGCGTCGGAGCGTTCCCGAACCTTCATGGGCCCCGCGTCGTCTGGGTTGGAGTCATCGACCATGGGACCACGCTGGCCCATCTCTGCGCCTCGGTAGACGCCGGGCTTGAGCCGCTCGGTTTCAGCCGGGAGGAGCGACCCTTCCGGCCTCACCTGACCTTGGGACGTCTGGCAGAGGGGAGGCGGGTCCCGCGCGATCTGGTCGACGCGATCGCGGGAAAGGCCCAAAACCCGTTCGGCGTGTTCAAAGTGAAGGCGGTCACCCTGATGCAGAGCGACCTTTCGCCCGGCGGCTCGATCTACACTCCCCTGGCAAAGGCGCTGCTGGCGGCGTAGGAGGATCTTTCGGGACGGCTCCATTCAATCTCCCTCGCTTGATATAAAGGAGAGGCAATGTCGGACAAGGAAAAGGGTAAGGCGCTGGACCTGGCGGTTGCGCAGATCGAGAAGCAGTTCGGGAAGGGGGCGATCATGAAACTGGGGGCTTCGGACGTCCAAAGGGACGTTCCGGTGATCTCGACCGGCTCCCTCTCCCTGGACCTCGCGCTCGGCATCGGGGGGCTGCCGCGGGGACGCGTTGTGGAGATCTTCGGACCGGAGTCGTCGGGGAAGACGACCCTCTCTCTTTCCGTGATCGCCGAGGCGCAGAAAGCGGGCGGGAGCGCCGCATTCATCGACGCCGAGCATGCGCTCGACATCTCCTATGCGAGCCGGCTCGGAATCCGCGTGGAGGACCTGCTGGTTTCGCAGCCGGACACGGGGGAGCAGGCCCTTGAGATTACAGAGACGCTCGTCCGCTCGGGCGCCGTGGATCTGGTCGTCATCGATTCGGTCGCCGCCCTGGTCCCCCGCGCGGAGATCGAATGGGAGATGGGGGACGCCCATATGGGGCTGCAGGCGCGGCTGATGTCGCAGGCCTTGAGGAAGTTGACCGCCGCGATCTCCCGCTCGATGACCATGGTGATCTTCATCAACCAGATCCGGATGAAGATCGGGGTGATGTTCGGAAATCCCGAGACGACCACGGGGGGAAACGCCCTCAAGTTTTACGCATCGATCCGGCTCGATATTCGGAGGATCGAGGCGATCAAGGAGGGGCAGGAGGTCATCGGGAGCCGGGTCCGGGTGAAGGTCGTGAAAAATAAGATGGCCCCGCCGTTCCGTCAGGCCGAATTGGACGTTTTCTTTTCCGGCCCCGAGGGGGCGGGGATCTCGCGAGCGGGCGAGATCATCGATCTGGGGGTGGAGAAGCGGGTGATCGAGAAGGCGGGCGCCTGGTATGCCTTCAAAGGGGAACGGATCGGACAGGGGAGGGATCAGGCAAAGATCTTTCTAAAGGAGCATCCGGCGCTTGCCCGGGAGATAGAAGAGGCGATCCGCGCAGGCGCGCTCGATCGCGGCTCTTCTCCCAAGACGGTCTTGGCCGCGCCCGCTCCTGCTCCGGCGGAAGGGAAAGACGGGAAGAAGGTCAAGATTTGACGATTGATGAACTATTGAAAGTCGCCATCGACCGGCGCGCCTCCGATCTCCATCTGAAAGTGGGCACGCATCCGATCATTCGGATTGACGGGGCCCTCTATCCGCTGGAGGAGTTTTCCCGGGTGACCCAGGAGGAGGTGGTTGCGCTCGCCCAGTCGGTGATGACGCCCGCCCAGAAGGAGCGCCTCCGGGTGAACTTTGAGGTTGACCTTGCCTATTCAGCGCCGGGCCTCGGACGCTTCCGCTCCAACTGCTTCCTCCAGCGGGGGACGATCGGGATGGTCTTTCGGGTGATCCCGACGAAGATTCCGACGTTCGCGGAGCTCTTTCTCCCGGCGGTGATCGAGAAGTTATCGCTTCAGGAGCGGGGGCTGATCCTGGTAACGGGGACGACCGGCAGCGGAAAGTCGACCACGCTCGCCACGATGGTCGACTACATCAACCGGCACCGGACGGTCAATATCGTGACGATCGAGGATCCGATCGAATTTCTCCACCGCGATCGGAGAGGGATCGTCTCCCAACGGGAGGTCGGGACCGATACGGAGTCGTTCGCGCTGGCCCTCCGTTCGGCGCTTCGGCAGGATCCCGACGTGATCCTGGTCGGAGAGATGCGCGATTTCGAGACGGTCTCGACAGCGCTGCTCGCGGCCGAGACCGGCCACCTCGTCCTTTCCACCCTTCATACGCTCGACGCGGTGGAGAGCGTCAACCGGATAATCGCGGTGTTTCCTCCCTATCAGCAGAAGCAGGTCCGGATCCAGCTCGCGGCGGTCCTCCAGGGGATCATCTCGATGCGGCTGGTTCCGCGGGCCGACGGGAAGGGGAGGGTGCCGGCGATCGAAGCCCTCGTGGCCACGGAGACGATCCGGGAGGCCGTGCTGGATCAGGACAAGACCCGCAAAATCCGTGATTTCATCGCGGCCGGTCGAAGCCAGTACGGGATGCAGACGTTCGACCAGTCGCTCTATGATCTTCTCGAGAGAAAACTGATCACGTACCAGGAGGCGCTCAAGTGGTGCTCCAACCCGGACGATTTCACCCTGAAGGTGAAAGGGGTCCAGTCCACTGCGGATTCCTGGGGTGAAACCCAAAAAACAGAGATCCCGAAAATCGATCGCTTCGGCGTCTGAGGAGCGGAAGGGGGGGAGCGGACGGGGGCCGGCCGGGCGGGTGGAGGGATCGGGAGGAGGGGAGCCCTCTTCCCGCCAATCCCCGCTGTCGATTGCCCTGGCTTCGCTCTCTTTCCGGGATCGGTCGTGCGGCGAGATTCTAACGATCCTCGAGCGAAAAGGGATCGACCGGGAAGCGGCAGAGAAGACCGTTGCCCGACTGGCCGCCGACGGTCTTTTAAATGACGCCCGTTTCGCGCAGAGTTGGGGCGAGGCGAGGACGGCCCGAATGCTGTTGGGCCGCCGCCGCATCGTCGGAGAACTGTTGAAAAAGGGGGTGGCCGCGTCGGTTGCGGAAAGCGCCGCCTCGGCAATCTATGGCGAGCATCCTGAGGAGGATCTTGCGATCAAGGCGTTTGAGAAATTTCGGCGGGTCAATCGGATCGAGGGGACTCGCGCGGATCGCCGGGCAATCGATTACCTCCTTCGTCGGGGCTTCTCCTGGGAGATCATCCGAAAGGTGATCCGAAGCGGGGGCGGCGATGATGACCGCTGACGAACTCCGCCGCGCGTTCCTCGACACCTTCGCCTCCAAGGGGCATGCCGAGGTCCCCTCCGCCCCCTTAATCCCGCGCGACGATCCGACCCTCCTCTTTGTCAACGCCGGGATGGTCCAGTTCAAAAAGGTCTTTTTGGGGATCGAGGGACGCCCGTACTCGCGAGCGGTCTCCTGCCAGAAATGCGTCCGCGCCGGCGGGAAGCATAACGACCTGGAAAACGTGGGATATACGGCGCGCCACCATACCTTTTTCGAAATGCTCGGGAATTTTTCGTTCGGTGATTACTTCAAGGCCGGGGCGATTGAGATGGGATGGGAATTTCTCACCGCCCGGCTCCGCCTCCCCGCCGAAAAACTCTGGATCACGATCTTCGAGCGGGACGACGAGGCCGCCGACCTCTGGCAGAAGATCGCGGGGGTTCCCGCCGGCCGGATCGTCCGAATGGGAGAGAAGGATAACTTCTGGGCGATGGGGGAGACCGGCCCCTGCGGTCCCTGCTCGGAGATCCTGATCGATCAGGGGGAAAAGGTTCATGCCGGTTGTCCCGGAATCGGCCGTTGCGACTGCGACCGTTATCTTGAGCTCTGGAATCTGGTCTTCATGCAGTATAATCGGAACGATCAGTCAGAACTGACTCTGCTCCCGAAACCGTCGATCGACACTGGGATGGGGCTGGAGCGCCTCGCCGCGGTTGTGCAGGGGGTCTATTCGAATTTCGACTCCGACCTCTTCACCCCGATTACGGCCGCGATCTGCGAGGAGAGCGGGGGGGGGAATCGTGACGACGTCTCAGTCCGGGTGATCGCGGATCACCTGCGCGCGACGGTTTTTCTGATCGCCGACGGCGTTCTCCCTTCCAACGAGGGGCGGGGATATGTGCTCCGGAGGATTCTGCGCCGCGCCTCCCGCCACGGGAGGATCCTTGATTTAAGCGAGCCGTTTCTCTTCAAACTGACCGAGCGGGTGATCGAGCGGATGGGGGGGACCTACCCTGAAATTTCCGCCGCGAAAGAGACGATCCGGATTGTCACTCGCGCCGAGGAGGAGCGTTTCCTGAGAACACTCGCCGTCGGCCTGGAGAAACTCGGTGAATTGATCGAATCGGCGAAATCCCGCGGCGAGCGGCTCCTTCCAGGCGCCGAACTTTTCCGGCTCTACGATACGTACGGATTCCCGAGTGACCTGGCCCAAGACGTAGCGAGAGAGGAGGAGATGATGCTGGATCTCCCCGGTTTCAATGCCGCGATGACCGAGCAGAGGGAACGGGCGCGGCGGTCGTGGGTGGGGGCCAAGGTCGATCCGATCTATGAAAGCCTCTTGCGGGAGGTCCCGGCCACAAAATTTTCCGGCTACCAATCTCTGGAGGAGGAGCCGCTCCTTCTCGCCCTCATGAAGGATGGGAAGCGGACTCGCGAGGCGCGGGAGGGAGAGGAGGTCGACCTGGTCTTTGACGCGACCCCATTCTACGGAGAGTCCGGCGGCCAGGTGGGAGACCGGGGGCTTCTGATCCATCCGAGGGCCGAGGCAGAGATCCTTGACACCCAGAGGCCTCTCCCTTCCCTCTTTGTCCATCGCGCCCGGGTTGTCCGTGGAACACTGGTCGAAGGGGAGCGATACCGCGCGTTGGTGGACCGAACGCGTCGGATCAGCATTGCCCGCAACCACACAGGGACACACATTCTCCACGCCACGCTCCGAGAACTGTTGGGGGACCACGTGAAGCAGGCGGGGTCGCTCGTGGCGCCGAGCCACCTGCGATTCGACTTTTCGCACTATTCCGGCGTCTCCTCCGAAGATCTGGACCGGATTGAGGAGGCGATCAACGAGCATATCCGCCGGGACGATACTGTTTCGGTGAAGACGCTCCCGATCGATCAGGCGCTCTCGGATGGGGCGCTGGCCTTCTTTGGGGAAAAGTACGGCGAGGCGGTTCGGGTCGTCACGATCTCCGATTTCTCCAAAGAGCTCTGCGGGGGGACGCACTGCTCGGATACCGGAGAGGTCGGGCTCTTCAAGATCATCCGGGAGTCGGCGGTTGCGGCCGGCGTGCGGCGGATCGAGGCGTTGACAGGGGAGGCGGCTTACCGCTACATCAAGAAGCAGGAGGCCGACCTGAGGGAGGTCGCCGGGATCCTCCGCGCGCCCCTCGACGAGATCGTCGCGAAGAGCCGGAAGATGGCTGCGACGATTAAAGAGCAGGAGCGGGAGATCGAACGGTTGAAGTCCCGCGCGCCCCTCGGCGAGGATCCCCTGGCGGCGGCCCGCGAAGTGGATGGGGTCAGGGTCGTCGCGTGGAAAGCGGAACCCTCTGTCCCGGCCGAGCTTCGTCGAGTTGCGGATCAGCTTCGCGATCGGATCGGCTCCGGGGTTATTCTGATCGGTTCCGTCTCTCCCGAGGGGGACAAGGCCTACCTCTCCGCGATGGTGACGTCGGATCTGGCGTCGCGCATCTCGGCGGCAGACATCGTCCGGGAGGCGGCGCTGGCAATCGGCGGGACGGGAGGGGGAAGGCCTGAGATGGCGCAGGCCGGCGGGAAATGGGTCGATCGGCTTGATGAGGCGCTCGCCTCCGTCTTCGAGATCGTGGGGCGCCTCGCAAAAAGAGGGGGATAACCATGTTGGAACTCTTCCGGGAAGGAGGCCCGCCTTCCGGGCCATCCAGGAGTTCGAAGAACGTCTGAACGAATCCTCGCGCTGGACGTCGGCGAACGGCGGATCGGGGTTGCGGTCAGCGACGAACTCGGCATCTCTGCGCAGGGCCTCCCGACCATCGAGCGGAGCAAAGATGCGGCCGCCGACCTCGCGAAACTCCTTGCGGTGATCCGGGAGCATTCCCCTGCTGAAATTCTGGTCGGCCTCCCGCTGACGCTCTCTGGAATGGAGGGACCCCAGGCCAAAAAGGTCCGCGCGTTCGCCGACAGGCTCTCCGAGCGGATTGGAATCCCGATCGTCGAATGGGATGAACGGTTCTCCACGGCGCAGGCCGAGCGCCTGTTGATTGAGGCAGACGTCTCCCGTAAGAAGCGGAAGCGTTCGATCGACCGCCTCGCTGCCGTCCTAATTCTACAATCCTACCTCGACGCCAAGAGGAGTTCGGCCCAGCGATGAACGCCCGAACCCGGTTCGCGCTTGTCTCCCTGTTGATGCTCTCGCTCCTCATTTTTCTTCAGGTCTACCGTTTTTTGACGGTTGCTCCCGCCGGAAAGAATGCCACCGACGAGACGCCGCAGATCGTTGAGATCCCGCTGAACGCCACCTTCAAGCAGGCGACGACGCTTTTCTCCAATGAGCGCCTGATCACCAATCGGCTCTACTTCACCCTCCTTGCCCGCTGGCGGGGAGCCGATCGTCGGATCAAGCCGGGCGAGTATTCACTGAATCGAGGGATGCTACCGGGGACGATCCTCGATCTTTTGGAATCGGGGCGGGTGGTCCAGCACGCGGTGGCCATCCCGGAGGGGTTCACCGCCCGGCAGATCGCCAGGATGCTGGAGGAGGGGGGGCTGGCCCAGTTCGATCAGATCATGAAGCGGGTGAGTGACGGGGACTTCGTCCGCTCGATCGGTCTGGATGGCGACAGCCTCGAAGGATATCTCTTCCCCTCGACGTATTATCTTCGGCGGCATATGAAGCCGGAAGAGATACTGCGGGTCATGACCGAAGAGTTCGTTGCGCTCTATCGAAGAGAGATCCTCCCCCGTTCCCCGTCGCGGCCGATGCGCGAGGTGGTCACGCTCGCGTCAATCGTAGAGAAGGAGACCGCCGTCCCGGCCGAGCGGAGGCGAATCGCTTCGGTGCTGCTGAATCGCCTGAAGCGGAGGGTGCCGCTGCAGAGCGACCCGACCGTGATCTATGCGATCCCCAATTTCAACGGGAATCTGACCAGAGAGCATCTCCTGATCGCCTCGCCCTACAACACCTACCGGTTCGCGGGGCTTCCGCCCGGGCCGATCGCCAATCCCGGGTTGGAGTCGCTTCTCGCCGTGGTCGATCCGGAGCCGACCGACTATCTCTACTTCGTCTCCAAGAACGACGGGACTCACTATTTCTCGCGCACGCTGGAAGAGCACTCGAGGGCGGTGAACCGCTATCAGAGGCGGCGGATCCGGCGGACCGCTCCTGAATCGAGGAAGTCTGCCGCTCTATGAGCCGGCGGGAGGACGCGGACGTCGCCGTGCGGGGAGGAGCAGGACCCGCGAAGCCGGGGAGGTAGAGTCCGAATTTTTATCTTTTAGGGAATTCGGCTACTCGAGCCGCCAGAGGTCGTTTAACGGGCCTGAAGAGCCGGAACCTCCAAAGAGGAGAAAGAAACCGGCGGAGACCGCGGTGGGAAAATTGCGCGGCGAAGGGCCGCCGCTCGGGCCGTCGGCGGAGACGAAGGTGGAGGACTGCAAAGTAAGCGCATGAATCTTGTCGTCGGATGCGGCCTGAAAACTCCCTCCGCCGAAGAGGAGAAGTTTGTCGCCGGTAAAAAGGGAGACCGCGCAGCAGCGGGCCGTCGGCGCGCCCCCTCCGGAAGGATCGAGGTTCTTCCAAGCCCCGTTCTGAAAGGTGGAGTCGAACGAAAGGGTCCAGAGGTCGGCAAGCGGCGTCGGCCGCGCGTTGGCGCCTCCCCCAAAACCGCCGAAGATGATCAACCTCTTTCCGGCAGGATCGTAGGAGAAAGCGAAACAGCAGCGCCGCAAAGGAAGAGTGCCGGTCGGCTCGATTTTCTGCCATGCCGGGTTTTTCGTTGCTTTGCTCAATACCCAGACATCGTTCTGGAGCCCCCCGCCCGTCTGTAAGGTCCCTCCGAACAGGATCATCAGATCCTCTTCGGAGTCGTAGACCGCCGCGTGTCCCCATCGGGCCGGGGGCGACCCTGGAATCGCCGTCTGAGCCCACTCCGGCGAGGCGCCCTCGGCATCAGCATTTGAGAGGACCCAGAGTTCGTTGGTCAACTTACTCCCTTGTGGGTCGAACGAACCGCCGAAAACGATCATCTTATTCGCCTGCTGATTGTAGACCGCGGTAGGGCCTGCCCTGGCCTGCGGCAGTGGCTCCGTCACGGTCGCCTCGATCCAGAAAGGGCTTGATCCGTTTGCTCCGGCCAAGATCCAGAGATCGTTCAAGGTGGAATCTCCGCTCCTTCCCCCAAAGACGATCATCCGATCGGAGGCAGAATTGTAAACAGATGCGTGGCTGTCG
>CAZSHZ010000145.1:0-6131 GCA_964606955.1 uncultured Nitrospirota bacterium | reverse complement strand
GATCGCGAAAGGTCACTTAAAGACGCCGGATGGGAAGAGGGTTTTCTACTGCCCCTGGTGCTCGGGCGGGGCCTCTCCCGGGATCCCGCCGACAACCACAACGCCGCTCATCTTTCCAAAAGATCGGGCGTTCGCGTAGCGGATGGCATACTCATACCGCCCCGGGACAGAGAAGGCCCCCTGCGCCATGGCAAGCGGAGCAATGAAACGGGGGGGGCCTTCGACCCCTTCAGAGAAGGCGATCTGCACCTCGAAGGTCGTGTGATTGTGCCACATCACCGGCTCTCCGACCTTGACATTGATCTCCACCGGAACCACCACGAGCCCGGAGGGGATGGACTCCTCCCGCAGGGAGACGATATGCGCCGATTCCGAAAATGGATAGTGAACGAGATGGGTCGCGCAGCCCGCCGCGAGAATCGCCGCAACGAGAAGAAAAAAGATCGGAGGCCGTATCACTGCTTTTCTCTGCCGGTCACCGGTCCCACCATGGAGAGGAGACGGTCGCGCTCGGAGGAGAGGCCCGGGATCAGGATAAACTCGACGATCGCGTGAGAGGCCCGGTCGTCTCCCTCCAGAAAGATCGCGAAAAATCCCCGATACGAAATCGCCCCTTTCCCGTCGGCCTCCACCCCCTTGGGAAAGGTCTGGATCATTCCCACCCTCCGATCGCTGATCCGGAGCTCATATCCCATTTTTTGCAGAGAATCGAGGAATCGGTCGAATGCCTGCTCATATCCGACATTCAGGCCGACGGCGTCGGGGGGGGGACGCCGCTCCTCTCGATGCTGCGTCCCGGCGCATCCTGCTACGAGGAGCGCCGCAAACGCAAAAATCGCTGCGCGGGTCATCTCCTTATCTGCTCAATCTGCAAGGCCAGCTCGTCAACTCTACGATACCTTTTTGCCTTCTCCTTCTCAATACAGCGGAGAACGATCGCCGCGAGCGCCTCCGGGACCTGCGGGTTTTTTTGCCGGGGAGAGACCGGGGGGGTGTTGAGATGATGATAGTAGACATCCCCCTGGGCGAAGGGGGGCTCTCCCGCGACCATCCGGTAGAAGGTGCATCCCAGGGAATAGATGTCAGACTGTTGATCGACGCTTCGGCCGATGATCTGCTCCGGAGACATATAAAGCGGGGTTCCCTTCACCGAGGTCCGCTCCCCGGCGCTTGCCGACAGGACCCTGGCCAGTCCAAAATCCATGATCTTAACCGCCCCGTCCCTGGCCACCATGATGTTCGTCGGCTTGATGTCGCGATGGACCACCTGGCGGTCATGGGCATACGAAAGCCCGGCGCAGATGGCGAGCATGGTCGATATAGAGCCGGGGAGATCCCCCACCGTCCAGGGGTTGCGATACTGCTCTTTCAGCGTCGTTCCCTCGATGAACTCCATCGTGATATAGACCCGGTCCTCCTCTCTCCCCGCGTCATAGACCGTCACGATGTTCCGATGATTTAACGAGGCGGAGAGCCTGGCTTCGGAGAGGAACCGCTCAAAGAGGGCCGGATCCTCGCCGACCCCCGCGGCAAGGAGTTTGTAGGCAACCACCCGCTTCAGCAGGGTGTCTTCCGCTCTGTATACGATCCCCATCCCCCCCTGCCCGACCTTCTGGAGCAACTGATAGCGGGTGGTCGGCGGGGCCGGACCTCCCGTGGAGGAGAGGCCCGATGGATGGGGGGCGGAACGGGAGGGGGTCGTGAAGGAAGGCCCTCTATGTGTGCGCGCCAGTCCGGCGCTCTCCACCACTGTCAGCGCCTTCTTCAGATGGTCCGCCCGGACGCGCGCGTCCCGATAGGAGATGTTCGCGGAGGCGACTTTTTCATAAAGATCGAGCGCGCCGCTGAACTCCTTCTCCTTTTCGAGGGCCGCCGCAACGTCGTAGATTACCTCGACGACATCGGGGCGGGAACCGGAGGCCGAAATCTCCCTGACCTGTTCCCAGGCAAGGTCCGGACGGGAGGTCTCAAGATAGATCCGTCCCAAGAGAAGCATGGCCTCTGTGAAATCCTTTGATCCCCGATCGATTTTCTGAAGGAGGGCGATCGCCCGTTTCCGCTCCCCCGCCTTCTGCGCGGCAAGGCCGGCCCGGTAAAAGTCCTGGGCCGCCTCAAAGACGATCGAGGCCCGCGATGAATTTCCGCCGCGCAGATAGACCTCCCCCGCCTCTCTCATCCGGCCGACCCGTTCCAGGAGGCTCGCGCCGGAGTTAAAATCGCCCGCGGCGACGAAAAGATCGGCCGCCCGATCCTCGTCCCCCGTCTTGGCGTAGAGATTGGCCGCCTGGACGCGATCCCCCGCCTGTTCGTACATCCCGGCGGCCTCCTCATACGCCCCGGCCGATTCAAAGTAGGTGGCCGCCTCCCGCCACTGTCCCGATCGTCGACGAGACTCAGCCAAAGCCAGGTTTGCCCCCTTCTCATCCCCCCCTTTTCTGAGGAGGTCCGCGGCGCGGTCGTGAAGCCCCGCCTGGATGAAGAGCGCTGCAGCTTTTTTTCGATCTCCGGAGGTCGCCGCCGCTTCCGCCGCCTCGCCGACAAGTCCCACCGCGGTCAGAATCTCGATGGCCTGGTCCGGCGCGCCCGCCGCCAGATAGAGCGTGCCGGCGCGTCGAGCCCATGCGGCGACCCGTTGCTGCCCCTCGGCAGAGAGTTCGCCGCTCGCCGGGAACTCTTTTGCGCAGAGGGTCTCGAAAAGCTTCGCCGCTTTCAACGGCACCCCCGCCTGCTCGTAGAGGGGAGCCGCCCGCTCGATCTGCCCCCCCTTCTCATAGAGCTCCGCAGCCTCCTTCAGCCGTCTCCCCTTTTCAAACGCCTCCGCCGCTTGCAGAGGCTTTCTCGCCGAGAGATAGGTCTCCGCGGCCCGCCCGTATTCGCCGATCTTTTGGAATAACTGGGCCGCGCGCTCGAACTCCCCCGCCTGAAGGTACGACTCCGCGGCAGGTCCGAATCGACTGGTCTTCGCGTAGAGCGCCGCAGCCCTCTCCCACGCCTGCACCGATTGATAGCAGCGGATCGCCTCCTCCGCATCGCCGACCGACTCGTAGATTTCCGCCGCTCCAATCGGATCGGAATTCTTCAGCGAGCGCGCCCTGCGGCGGATCCCCTCCGGGCTCTGTTCTTCCAGCAGCTTATATCTTCGATAGAGCCAGATGATCACCACCACCGAAAGGGCCAGGAAGAGATAACCGAAGAGGAGAAGAGGCCTGAGATGGAACCGGCTTAAAAATTCGCTCACGCGATAAACCTGAGTAAGGTCTCGCCGACGCAGATGACGTCGCCCCCTTTCAGCGCCGCGCGCTCGACCCGTTCACCGTTGAGAAAGGTCCCGTTGGTGCTTCCCAGATCGGAGATGAAAAAGGCATCCCCCTCGCGCATGACCTCTGCATGCACCCTTGAAATCCGGGCGTCATCGAGCCGAAGATCCCCGTTCTCCCTTCCGATGACGATCCTTCCGCCTGCCAGGGGGAAAGAGGCGCCGGAGCCGGTTCCCCCTTCCATTAGGAGAGCGGGACCCCGGGTTCCATCCTTCCCCTCCTCCCCTTTCCCCTCCTCCGACGCTCTTCCCGGCCTCGGAAGAACCAGATCGTAGAAGATTATCCGGCAGGGGGTCTCATCGCCGCGGTACACCAGATTAAAGATTCCGTCCCGTCCGGGAGAGCCGTTTTCCGCAGCGTATCCCTCGATCACCTTCCCCCCATAGAAAAGGAACAAAGCCCACTCTTCCCCTTGCTCAACCAGCAGAAGAGCGTCTCTCCTCCCCCGCTCGACAGCGAGGACCAGCTTCTCAACGTCGACAAATGCGCTGCTCCCGAACAGGGAGGGCCTCTGCTCCGCGATGATCAGGAGGATCTTCAGGAAAACGGGGTCGGTCGGGTAGGCCGCCTTCCCTCCGGCCCCGTCAAGCAATGTGATCGCCTCGTCGAGGGGAGAAGCGGAAGGAAGTCCCTTAAAGAGGGAGGATTCGAGGTTATACCGAAGTGCACGGACCGCCTCCCCTTCGACAAAGAGAATCCAAACCTCCGGCTCGTTTCTGCTCAAGATGACGCCGGTGAAATCGGAGAGGGGCGGGGAGAAAGAGGAGAGCGACGGGAGGTCGCCCTGCAGGGTCAGGGGCTTAAACCGCCCGGTCAGCATCTTTAACATGCGGGCAATTCTATTTGACGGTCCGATCTCCGTCAAGAAACCGGGTGAGCGTCCGGCATCCTGCCGGAGTTCCGCACCGCTCCTCATGCACGCCCGCCGCTCCTCGTATGAAGAATGAGGTCCCCTCTCCCGACCGCCCAGCCGGTGAAGGGATCGATAAAACGGACCCCCATCAGGCGACTGGTCGTGCCGCTCTGCTGAAGACTCCAGCTCCTCCCCCCGTCGGAGGTCGCAAGGATCAGACCGCCGTCCCCGACGGCCCAACCTAAAGGAAAGATAAAATCGAGATCCCAGATCCCCGACGGAGTCCCGGTGACGATCTCCTTCCAACTCTCTCCCTCATCCTCGCTCCGGAAGATCGACCCGTTGTCGGCCGAGATGAATCCAATCGGTCGCGCCTTAGAGGCGGGATCGCGGACAAAGAGGATCCGTGTCAGCGACGCATCGGTTAATTTCTTCTCTTCCTTCCATCTCCTCCCCCCATCTTGCGTGGAGAGGAGGGTCCCTTTTGCGCCGATCGCCCACCCCCGTTTTCGATCAAGGAAATAGACGTCGCCGAGATGCTCGGTCGTAAAGGTCAACTGCATCCTCCATCTGCCGCCGCCGTCCTCGGTATGGAGGAGGATCCCGGTCTCTCCCGCGATCCAGCCGAACCGGCGATCGACGAAGAAGACCCCCTCGAGCGCAGCCTCGGTCTTCTGCTCCCCCTTCATCCAGCTCCGGCCGCCGTCTTTAGTCTGGAGCATGGTTCCGTTCGCGCCGACGATCCATCCTTCCAGCGGACTGACGAAATGGATTCCAAGGAGCCACTCGTCGGTGCCGCTCTCCTCCTCCCTCCATCTCTGACCGCCGTCAACGCTGTGCAGGAGCCTCCCCTCCTCTCCCACGGCCCAACCCTCATTCTGATGAGAAGGGAACGTCACCCGGAAGAGGCTGTGCTTCTCCCCGCGAGAGATCGGCGTCCAACGGCCGCCGGACGGATCTCCCTCCAGGATCGTCCCGCCCCAGCCGACGGCAATCATCCGATCCCCCGCAAACGAGAGCCCTTCAAGGGTGTTGCTGGTCGGAGATTTAACGGCGCGCCAACTCGCCCCGCCGTCGTCGGTCGCGAGGATCGTCCCCTCCCCCCCGACCACCCATCCCTGGCGGGGGCAGCGGCATGAGGGATCGAGTGGGACAGTGAGGGAGAGGAGCCAATGCTCTGTTCCGCTGCTGCGCAGCTCCCAGCGGCGTCCCCCGTCCAGAGTCGCAACGATCACCCCGTTGCGCCCGACTGCCCAGCCACGCGCAGAATCGGAGAAAAAGAGCCCCTCGAGCGGGAACTTCGTCCCGCTCTCCTGCCGGCGCCACTGTTCCCCTCCGTCGTCGGTTTTTAGAATCACACCGTCCCAGCCGACCGCCCACCCGGTCCGATCGTCCAAGAACTGCACCCCCAGCAGCGGCGTCTTCACCCCACTCTTCTGCCTGGACCAGGTTACGCCGCCATCTTTCGTACGGAGGATGACCCCATCGACCCCCACCACCCAGCCGTGCCGGAGGTCCGGGAAGGAGATGTCCCAAAACCAGGTCGTCGTCCTCGTGACCTGAGGATTCCAACTTCTCCCCCCATCTTCGGTATGAAGGACTCGGCCGTTCCAGGAGGCCGCCCAGCCATGCCGCGGGTCGGGGAAAGAGACCGCGAAGAAGCGGTCATCCTTATTCTGGTGTTGGACTTCCCAGGAACGGCCGCCGTCTGCCGTCTTAAGAATGGTCCCCTGCGCGCCGACGGCCCATCCCTCCTCTCCCGAGACCATCTTGACCCCCCAGAGGCCCGCGATCGTCGGCGATCCCCTCTGGCGGATCCATCCCCCTGCCGGGAGGGACCGTCGGCCGGATAGGGGTGGATCTGCGGCGAGCAGGACACCTGCTGCGGCGATCAGAGATGATAGGAGTACAAAGAGGGCTCTTCGGTTCATGGGTCTGCGGAGGAGCTGCTACTCTGCTTG
>CAZSHZ010000144.1:0-4579 GCA_964606955.1 uncultured Nitrospirota bacterium | reverse complement strand
GTTGGCATTGAATCACCCCCACCCTCTCCCTCCCCCCTCAAGGGGGAGGGAACCTGATTCAATCACCCTTCTACCCACGGAAAAGTCCGATGAGCCCGGAAATCTTGTCACCATGATCTACCCCACCTCACCTCCCCTTACAAAGGGGAGGAACCCTTTTATGCCCATTCTATGCGGCTTTCATGGCCGTCAACCCCTCAAATTTACCCACTCAAGTCCACGAAGAGCCGAAGTTTGTAGACATTTTTGGCACGGTGGGCAAGCAATCGATCCCAAAGGATGAGCAAATGCTGGTTCCGGGATCGCGCGAGAGCAGACGTAAGGTCGCCTCCTCCTGGACCTTCAGCAACCATCGGCTTTCAGGCAGGCTGCCGCCATCCCGGTGTCACCCGGTCTTCCGAAAGTTCACTCTTTCCTCACCCGCCGGAGAACCATCGCGCGGTCAAAAGACGCCGAACGGCTGCGTCTTATACGTTTACAACGTGCTCAAGATCCACCACGACCTGGGCGTGATAGGAGAGCGCCTGCAGGAGCAACACCACGCGCTGCCGGTCGTTCATCTCCCGTTCAAACACCGCCTCCAGACCGTGGAAGACGCCCCCACGGATCCGGACCACCTGGCCGGGGGTAAATGAGTGCGGGGGGAGGATCACATAGCCTTCGGTCAGGCGCGTCCGGATCGATTCGATCATCTCGTCATCGACCCCCACGGGGACCGACCCGAAGGTCACGACCCTGCGCACCCCGTGGGCGTAGTTGACCGCCCGGAACTGCGTCCCCCGGTCGAACCGTGCAAAGAGGTAGCCGGGAAAGAGCGGCCCGGTCACCGTCTGCTTTTTCCGCCGGATCAGCTTCTGTTGCCGGTATTGCGGAAGGAAGCTCTCGATGCCGAGCCGCTGAAGGGTGGACTCGGCAATGGCCTCTTCCCACGGCCGCGTATGTACCGCGTACCATTCCATCATCGGCTCCCCTCGGCCAAAAGGACGACCCGGGCGGTCTGGAACAGGATCGAAAGATCCAGAAACAACGACGAGTTCTTGACGTAGTACAGGTCGTACTTCAATTTCTCCGCCGCGTCCTCGACCGAGGCGCCGTAGCGGTAGCGAACCTGGGCCCAGCCGGTGATCCCGGGGCGGACGGAATGGCGCAGCGGATAGTAAGGGATCTTCTCCGAGAGGAGCCGGACGAAGACGGGCCGCTCCGGCCTTGGCCCGACGAAACTCATCTCGCCCCGCAGGACGTTGATCATCTGGGGGACCTCATCCAACCGCCACTTCCTCAAGAACCGCCCCACCCGCGTTACCCGCGGATCATCTTCGATCGCCCAGACCGGCCCGTTCCCCTCCGCATCCGGACGCATGGTCCGGAACTTCAAAAGCTGGAACACGCGGCCCCCTCTCCCCATGCGCTCCTGACGGTAAAAGACCGGTCCGGAGGAATCGAGCCGGATCAGGAGCGGCACGAACAGCAAGAGCGGAAGCGAGAGGACCAGACCGACCGTTGAAAGGATAAGATCGAGCGATCGCTGCGCCGCGCGGATCGAAACTCCGCGTCGAAATCCCTCGCCGAACAGTAGCCAGGAGGGCTTCAAGTGCTCCAGCGAGATCTTTCCGGTCAGTCGCTCGTAGAACGAAAGGGCGTCGAGGACATCCACCCCTTCGGCCTTCAGGGTGAGGAGCGCCTCGGTGGGAAGATGGCCGCGGCGGTCCTCCATCGCGACGATCACTTTTTCCGGCCGCTCCTTTTCGATCAGTCGCATCGTCTCGCCGTTCGTCGGATCGACCATCCCGAGAAAACGGAATCCCGCAAAGGGGGAGCGCTGAAGATGATTTGCGACCAGGGCGGCGAGCTGGCCCGAACCGACGATGAGGACCCCCTGGCCCGGCATTCTGGAAGCGACCTCCCGGCAGGCGCTCTTCAGCGGGGAGACCGTTAAAGAGAGAAAAAGGGCGAAGAAGAGAAAGAACGACGGGTGCGGCGACGAGACGAGCGCGGTCACCACAAAGGCGCCCCCCAGGAGCATGGTCGTCCCGGCGAAGAGGATGCTCTGGATCGAAACATAGCGGTTAAACAGACGAACCATAGCCGTACCTGTAATAGGAGGCCAGCCGATGCTCGGCGCAGTTGAAGACCACGCCGATCACCCGCTCGGGGGTGATCATCTTCACCGCCGCCTGCACCGCGGACCGGGGCGTCCGGCCGGCATGGATCACCAGCAGGACGCCGTCCACCAGTTCCGAGAGGACATTCATCTCGAACATCGGAAGGATCGGCGAGCAGTCGAGAACGACGAACTCGAAACCCTTACGGACCGCCGCGAGGACCTCCTTCATCTTTTCAGACGCCAGGAGTTCCGAGATTTCGCCGCCTCCCGTCCCCGCAGGAATGACCAGGAGGTTCGGTACCAGGCCGTTGCCGCTGACCGCCTCGAGGGTGGCGTCCCCTTGAAGAACCGTCCCGAGGCCTCTCTCGGATTCGGGCCGGATCATGCGGGCCTTGAAATCGGTCTCTAGAAGGAGCGTTTTCTTCCCGAACGATTTCGCCGCCGTCGCAGCCAGGTTGACGGCCGTGGTCGTCTTCCCCTCCCCTTTGACGGCGCTGGTCACGGCAACCACCCTCCCATTCCCCGCGCGGAGCCGCTGCTCCACTTTCGTGTAGAGGACACGGTACTGCTCCGCTGCCGGAGCGTCGGGCTCCGACAGGACGACAGGCTTCGGAGCGACGGATCGACTAGCCTGACGAAGTGTGGATGTATCCTTCCAGAACAGTCTCAGTTTTTTCCCTCCGCGCAGAAATAAATTTCGGAATTGTCGCCAGAACCGGAAGCCCGAGCGCCTCTTCGATCTCCTCCGGTTTTTTGAACGAAAGATCGAGATACTCCAGCAGAACCACAAATCCGAAACCCGAGCCAAGCCCGACGAGGAGGCCCATTGCGAGAACCTTCATCAGGTTCGGCGCAAAAGGCTTTTCCGGAAGGTTGGCCGGATCGATGATCCGGAACTGCTCCCCCTTCTGCCGTTTCTCGAGGTTCTCGGAGATCTTGGCGTGCAGTTTCTTATCCAGCAGCGACTGGTAATTTTTCTGGGTGTTTTCGTAGTCGCGCATCAGCCCCATCAACTGCTGCTCGCGCTCCGGGGTCCCCTCCACCCGCTTTTCATAGAGCGCAATCTGGCGTTGAAGTTCCCCCTGACGAGCACGGAGTCTCGCCACCTCCGTCTCTGCGGCCCCGGCCTCGAGATTGACCGGCGATCCCGGACTCTCCTCCTCAGCTTCCGCGGCGGCGATTTCTCCCTTGAGCCGGATGACCTCTGGATACGTATCCTTGTACTCCTTTTGAAGGAGCGCGAGTTCGCGGCGGAGCTGCTCTAGTTTCGCGCGGCGGGTCAGAGGCGCGGTGGGTACGGCCGCGGTCGCCTCCTCGAGGGTTTTTTTTCGCTCCTCGGCAGTCTTCAGCGCGATCATGGCCGACTGAAGTTCCAGTTGGAACCGGTCGAGCGCCCGGAGATTCGCCTCCATCTGCTGCGGAAGCCCCCCCATGAACCGTTTTTTGAAGGCGCCGACCGCCACCTCCTGCTTTTCCAGGGTCTCCTTGAGCATCTTCAGTTCGTTCTCCAAGAACTCCGTCGCCCCCTCGACCAGTTGCTCGCGGACCTTCAGGCTCTCCTCGATGAAAAAGGAGGCGAGCCGGTTGGCGACGTCCCGCACCGTCTGCGGCTTCTCCCCCATGTAGGAGATCGTAAAGGCGTCGATGCTCTTCTGCGTCCCAACCGTCTTAATCTCGATGTCGTTGCGCATCTGCTCGATGATCTCCTCGGCAACCAGCCGCTTTCTCTCCTCCCGGTAGAGGTCGAACTCGTTGATCACCTTTTGAAGCAGCGAGCGGGAGAGGATCTGCTGGCGGATGGTGGAGAGACGGTCCTCGATCGTCCCGCTGACGGCCGACTTGACGTACTCTTCCGGAATCTTCTGGGCCTCGACCAGAATCAGCGTGCTGGATCGGTAGGTCCGGGGGAGAAAAAGGATCAGGAGAAGGGATACCACCAGCGAAAGGGCAAGGGGGATCGCCCACCACCAGAGCCGACGCCACGCGATCTCGATGTAGTCGTGCAGCGTCATCGGATCTCTTCCGGCATCCATCTGAGCGTCAGCACGATCTGGTTTCGATGGATCCCCGCGCGCTCGATCCCCTCGAACCCTTGGGTGAGGTAACTGTAAGCAAGGGATCCGGTGAGGGTCCGGACGATCTGATACGATCCGGAGAGCCCCCCCTGCCAGCGGACCGCTTCCCCTTGGCCGGCTGCGCGGCTCTTCCCGGCCGACGCGTCGGCCATAAGGACGGCGGCCCGAGTCAGACGGCTCGTAACCGACCCGGTGAGGGTATCGCTGACAGTCGGGCGCGAGAACGCGCCGCCGCCCGCCCCGAAATCGCGGCTGTAAGTTGCGCGCCAGGAACTTTTCTCAAACGCCCGGTCGGCCGATGCCGACCCGGTGACGGTTGCGCCTCCACCCGCCACGATCCCGGCTCCAGCCGAGGCCGATATCCTCCAGGCGGGCGCAGGCGACCAGCCCCCCCTCCCCT
>CAZSHZ010000143.1:0-3935 GCA_964606955.1 uncultured Nitrospirota bacterium | reverse complement strand
CCCGCCCCTTTCGGCGGTACGATCATCGACCCCGCCCCGTATCCCCTTGGAACAGAAGAGACGAGGAAAATCATCACCACCAGCGCGCCAATCGCAAACCGTTTCATGACCGCACCTCCTGTAACCCGATTGGATCGGGTCTTCTCCCGGCGAGATTACGCGGCCCGCCGCCCCGCCCGCTCGGCATCCCCCAGCTTTGCGGATAGAAATATCGGATAGAGACCGAGCAACGCCCCGAAAACAACCCACTCCGAGACCGACAAAGCCAGCGGCATCTGCTCCGCCACGGTCGGATTGACAATCTTCAGCCCAAACTGCATGAAGAGCCACCAGAGGAGAAGACCATAGGCGATCCCCCACCCTGTCGCGCGGCCATGACTCAGCCGACCGCCGAGGAGCGAGAAGGCCATACCGAGGAGAAGGGCTGTGCCGAAATAGAGCATCACACCGGTCAATACAGGAGTAAATTGGAATCCTGTCTGATCGAGCCATCCCGGATCCATGAAGGCCGCGGCAACCATTTTCAGCGGCATCCAGACCTCCCATCCCATTCCGACCGCAGCGATCATCGCAAACATCATCGCCCCGATTCCCGCAATCCCGCCGGAGACAATCCCGGCAAAAGTCAACTCGGCCACCTCTCCCTTCTCTCGTGCCTGAAAGAATTCACGCCACATCGACTCCTCCTTCGCACCGGCGAGATTGAGGGGCTTAAAAGCGCGCCCCGCCGAATCGGATGATCAAAACCGTCCCCTCTTCGTCCCGCCGTTCGATCACAATCGCGCCTCCGTGCCTTTTTACGATCCCATAGATGGAGGCAAGTCCCTGCTCCATCTCCATTGAAATTCCCTTCTCCTTCCGCTCAACCCCGGCGGCGACTGCCCGACCTTCGAGCCGGATCCTCTCATCCATCAAGCCGATCCGTCCGCAATGATCGTGCCAGGGCCCGGAATCGGAAGGGGTATCGCAATCCTTCGATTTTCCGAAAGATTTTTTATGGCTCGCCGGGGCAGCAGTGGGAGCACGATTTGAAGGTGTAAAGGCCGTTGGACGAAAAAGCGGTGGACCCGTTTTCGACTGTATCTCACATGCCTCGGTGAGTCGGGATGTCCACTGAGATAGACACCGCCTGTATGGTTTGGTCATCCGGTGGATCGGGTAATCCATCCAACCTCACTTCGCATAAGGAAAAATAGGTTTTCCGGCTTCGGGCACAGGCATTGCTGTTCTTTTCCTACAGAGGAGTAGAGGGGGGAGATGATAAGCCTTCTCTTCATCACGATATTGCTGGCCGGTGGGGTCGGGGAGGAGCTGAAAGACTCCGATTTTTCCCTGGCGATCTCTCCGATCAGTCCCCACCAGATGGTGATCCTCCTCCGCGAGGAAGTGAAAAAAAACCTCGAGGAGGAGAAATCCTTGCTAAGAAAAATGCGGGAGGAGATCCGGATGGCCGTCCGGCCTTACACGGAATATCTCGGTTACCAACAGGGCTTTCACTTCTCCGGCGATTCGACCCGGCTGGAGCAGCTAAGAAGGGAGAGGGGGGCACTCATGCAAGGCATGGCCTTGCTGGGGGAGACCGACCAACCTCTCTTGGGCGATTTCCCCACGTACAGCGGGGCCCCCCTTCTCTCCTTCTACGATCCCGGTCAATTCGATCCTCCAAGGCCCGCTCCTCCACACCCTTTCCGGGCGAACCTATTCCGCTTCCTCCTTGCGGCCATACTTCTTTCGATCTACTCCCTTCCCGGGATTGCGATGTATCAAATCACGGTAGCAGAGAGGCGTCGGACGCGCGCCGCTCGGATTTATCCGATCTTTAGGGTTCGAGGATGGGACGGCCGGCTGGAAGTTCTTCAGGTCCCCTGAATCAGGAAGAGGGGCGCAGAGACAGAGAACAGGAGTCGAAAATGCGTGGGACGGATTATCTCATCGGCGGAAAAAAGCTCTGGGAGATGGAGGCACCGCATCTGATTGAAGGAGACATCGGCTGCCCAGATCATGTCCGTTCCGATTTCGATTCCGGTAGAGGCCTCGGCACGAGAGATCATCAACCTCCTCCAGTCTCGCCATTTCATCCGAGTCCCTGTGGTCGACCGGGAGGGCCGATTGGTGGGGATCGTTGCCAGAAGGGACCTCCTGGCCGGTTATCTGGAATCGACCATGGACCCGCTTCCCATCTTCTAAGGGGGAGGGCCGCGGATTAGGAATGGAGGTGGAGCACGAAGCTGCGAGCGAACCTTTTTATTCTTCTTTTGGTTGCGGTCGCCGCAGGCGCCTCACCCAGCGAGGCGACGGGTGCAGCGGATGTGCGCACAATCCATATCATCGCGCGGGACAATTATTTCTCTCCCAGGTATATCCCCCTGCCGGCAAAAAGGGGGGTGGATCTGGAGGTGGCCAACAGAGGAGCGGACAAACACGCGATATTCGTCGCCGAATGGTCGATCTTCTTCGAGATCCTGCCGGGAGAGACGAAAACGGTGCGTATCGCCGCCGTCGAGGCGGGAGTGTACGACTTCCTCTGCCCGTACCATGAAACGATGCGAGGAACGGTGGAGGTCAAAGGGAGATGACAGAGAAGGAGGTGTTCTATGATTCCTACCGTCGAACGACTGATGTCTAAAAAGATCTTCTCGATCCCGTCGGAGCGGGGCGTCCGGGAGGCGGCAGAACAGATGGCCGGACATGCGATCGGAAGCCTTCTGGTCAGCCGGGATGGGGGCTTTGTCGGGATCCTTACCGAGGTCGACATCGTTCGAAAGGTCGTGGCCGAAGGGCTTGATCCGAACCTGATCCCGGTCGCGCAGGTCATGACCTCTCCCCTGATCACGATCGAGGCCGACCGTTCCGTGATAGGGGCAAATGATCTGATGGAGCGGAAAAAGATCCGTCACCTCGCGGTGACCCAGCGCGGCGAGATCATTGGGGTGATCTCGGTCCGGGACTTTCTCCATCCCCTTTATCTGGAGCAAGAGGCGACCGGTTTTTAAAGAACCGGATGGGACCCTCGATCGCCGATTGTCGAGACGATTTGGACAGCCGCCCCCCTCGGATGAGGAGCCGAAGGGTTTTTAGTCTTATGGTCGTAACGGGGCTGTTTCTCAGCGGATCGGCCGAAAGCCAGGAGACGAAGATCGAGCAAGGGAGAGATCTCTATGCTACCCGGAAATGCCCGGTCTGTCACGCGGTTGAGGGCAAGGGGGGAAAGGTCGGGCCGGACCTCTCAAAAATAGGGGGCCGGCGCGATCCAGCATGGCTCAAGCAGTTTTTGCCGAATCCCAAAGCGCTCTTCCCCGATACAATCATGCCCCCTTTCCCTGGGAGTGAGGAGGAGTTAGAGGCGCTGATCGCTTATCTCTCGTCACTAAAGTAAAAAGGAGGAGAGGATGTCGCGCAGATCCATATGGTTGCTGGTGACTGGAATATTCTTGGCCGCTGGCCGAATGAGTTCGGGAAAGAACAGGAGATCACGAACGTCGGAAACTTTCTGGCCGCCCGCGCCCTCCTCCGGTTTGTCTACGCCAACCCGGAGGAGGGGAATCGCCAGAGCGAGTTTCAGTGGAACGACACCACCCTCTTTTACGCGGGGGCGGTCACAAAAAACATCTCCGCCTTCGCGGTTCGGGGTTCGGCTGTCGGTCTGGACGGTGGGGGCGCTCCTTGAGGCGCTGGGGCTTCACCCCCCAGAAGCCCATCCGGAGAGCCTACGAGCGGGACCAGGAGGCGGTGCGCCGCTGGCTTTCGAAGCAGTATCCGGCGATCCGGGGGCTGGCCCGACGGGAGCGAGCGACGATCTACTGGGGCGACGAGACGGGCATGCGCTCGGATCATCAAGCGGGACGTTCCTGGGGCAGGCGGGGCCAGACCCCCGTTGTCCCCGGGACAGGAAAGAGATTTCGTTGCAACATGATCTCGGCTCTTACCAACCGGGG
>CAZSHZ010000142.1:0-2482 GCA_964606955.1 uncultured Nitrospirota bacterium | reverse complement strand
GCTCCTCCCGGAGCTCCGCCCCCTCGCCGGCCGGATCGAGGTGGTCCGGACCGCCGGCCGGTTCGACGCCGGATTGATCGCCCGGCAGGCCACCCTCTTAAGCTCTCCCCCTCCCCTCCTGCTGGTCGGCGGAGGGGACGGGACGATCAACGAGGCGGTGAACGGCATCCTTGGAGGGGCGATCGGCGAGGAGCGTGCCGCGGCGCAGACCGGGGTCCCCAGAGGCTCTGCATCTGGGGTTGAGACCCCTCCCCACGCCGCTTCGATGATCCTGGGAGTCATCCCGGTCGGGACCGGAAACGGGCTCGCGCGCGAGATCGGCCTTCCAATCCGCTCCCATCTTGCCGCGCGCGCCCTGGCCCGTCCCGACGCGAAGATCATCGAGATCGCGCCGGGACGGAGCGGAGGGCGTTATTTCATCTTAATGGCCGGGGCGGGGGTCGACTCGCTGACGGCGCTGCGCGTGGAGCGATACCATCGACGTCTGAAGCGATGGACCGGAGGGCTCTCTTATCTTCTGATCGGAATTCGGGTTGCCCTCTCGTATCGTTTTCCAAAGATCGACTATCGCGTGGATGGAGAGAAACTGAGCGCAACCGGCGGGATCGTCGCAAAGGCAAAACTGAAGATCCCTCCCGGGTTCCTCTTCGCCCCTGGGGCCGATCTCCAGAAAGAGCATCTCGTTCTCTGCTATTCACGGGCCGACTCGGCCCTCAGCCTTTTTGTAAACGGGATCCGGTTCCTCCTGCGTGGAAAAGGGATTGAGTACGTCGAGGGAAAAACGATTGAAGTGATCTGCGCCGAGGAGCTGCCGGTGCAGGTCGACGGCGAGATCGCCGGCATACTCCCGGCCCTCTTTACGATCTCTTCCGTCCGATTAAAACTCCTCGCCCCACCCTGATCTTGACCTGGGTGCCGCGTTTCGAGTAAGATCGGCACAATCACAACGGCGTGATCCCAACAGGGGCGTTGTCGGAAGACGACGCCCTGTTTTTTTGGAGAAGATGGCCCCTCTGGAATTGCTGGAAACTGTTTATAAAAGGTCGGCCGAGCTTGGTGAAAAGTCTCTGAGCGCGATTCCGGAATGGATCCGTTCCTTCGTTAAAATCGGCCGGCTCGAACTCTCCGGGCTCCCGGACGGCAAGCGCCCCTCCTTCCCACTCGGGCGGGGGTGGCTGATCCTCCACTCGACGGAGCCCCTTTCAACAGATCAGGAGGCCTTCATGCGCCTGCTGGCGCTCCTCCTCTCTTCCCTGATCCCCGGCCCGTCGCCTCAGCCGAGCAGCGGCTTCAACGGCGTCGTTGGAAGGAACGAGGCGATCGTGCGGGTCATGGAAGAATCGCGCCGCGTCAGTTCGAGCCGGAGCACCGTGCTTCTCAGGGGGGAATCCGGGACTGGAAAGGAGTTGATTGCCACCGCGATTCATCAGATGAGCCCCCGTGCAGGAGGGCCCTTCATCAAGGTCAACTGCGCCGCGCTCCCGGAGACGCTCTTGGAAAGCGAACTGTTCGGCCATGAGCGGGGGGCCTTTACCGGCGCGGCACAAAGGAGAAAAGGGAGATTTGAGACGGCCCACGGGGGAACGATCTTCCTCGATGAGATCGGCGACCTTCCCCCCGCGGTTCAGGTAAAACTTCTTTGGTTCCTTCAGGAGAGGAGATTCGAGAGACTCGGGGGAAATGAGACCCTTGAGAGCGATGTCCGCGTGATCGCCGCCACGCATCGCAACCTTGAGACGGCGATCGTGCAAGGGCTTTTCCGGGAGGATCTCTACTATCGTCTGAACGTCGTTGAAATCTCTCTCCCGCCGCTTAGGGATCGGAAAGAGGACATCCCGCTCCTCGTCCGCTACTTTCTCGACCGCTTCAACCGCGAGAACTGCAAAAACGTCCGGCTCTCTCCCGCAATCGAGACCCTCCTGAACGCCTACGACTGGCCCGGGAATATCAGGGAGCTGGAGAACTGCATCGAGCGCCTAGTCGTGCTGGCACCGGAGGAGGTCGTCAATCGCGAGAGCCTCCCGGCGATCATCAGGAATTATCTGCGGGATGTGTCGTCCGTGGCCCGATTATCAGCCCCGAGCCTCTCCTCGGAGGTCGAATCTCTGGAGCGGGAGCGCCTCCGCCAGGCTTTAAAGAGATCGGGAGGGGTGCAGGCCAGAGCCGCCCGGCTCCTCGGCATCAGCGCACGCCAGATGGCATACAGGATCCGGAAATATGCGCTGACCGACGAAATTGTGACGACTGCGACAAAAATGTAGGCACTGTACCAAAAGGGGCCATCACATTCTACCTTCTATGGAGGGCATCTTTCTTGCTTTTGTTTGTCGGTGCGAAGGTACGCTACAGGGCTGTGGCGTTTTTTAAGATGTAAGACGAAGGCGTCTTCCGGGGGCACATAGCCCGGAGACGCCTTTTATTTTTTCGAGGGGAACTGTCATCCAAGACAACAACGTTTATACAAAGGGGGGATCATGAAGCG
>CAZSHZ010000141.1:0-3848 GCA_964606955.1 uncultured Nitrospirota bacterium | reverse complement strand
ATGTACTCCAGGACGCGGCTTCGGGCCCAGTAGATGTCGGTTCCATCCTGAAAGATGACGTAGACGAACGAGAACCCGAGCATCGACTGCCCCCGGACGTATTTCACCCTTGGAGCCGAAATCAGCGAGGTGATGATGGGATAGGTGATCTGATCTTCGATCAACGTCGGGCTGCGGCCCGGCCATTCCGTGAAGACAATCACCTGGGCCTCGGAGAGGTCCGGGATCGCGTCCAGCGGGACATTCCGCATCGCCCAGATCCCCCAGAGAACGAGGAAGAGGGTCATGGTCAGGATCAGAAATTTGTTTTTGGCCGAATATTCGATGATCTTTTCAATCATAAAATTCCCCCTGGAAAACGTTCACATCCCGGGCATATCCCCCATCTCGCCTTGGCCGACGGCTTCCATCACGAATTTCTCCCGGGCTTCGGGCTTTCCCGGCAGGGTCAGGAGAACGGTCACCTCCCACGTTCCGGGCATCCCGAACTTGGCCGTCGCCTCATAGTGAGCATCCGTGAGCCTCGCGGGCGCCTGGACAGCCTTCATCCCGGGCATCGGCATCGTGTAGGAGAAGACCACTTTTGCGTTTTCCACCGGCTTCCCGGAAGAGTCCACAACCTTCAGCCGGAGCAGGTTCTCGCCATCTCGCAAAGGGGTGGGGTCAGTCGAGAGCGTAAGCGTCAGGTCCCCGACCTTCCGGGTCTGAGGGCCTTTGGGGGCCTTCTGATCCATCTTCATCCCGCCCATCTTTGTCTCCCCCGACATCGGAGTCATCTTGGCCTGCTCCATCCGGGTACCGCCCATTCCCAGGGCGCCCATCATATTGGCGGAGGCCATGAGTTTGCTCTCGGCGTCGATGAGGAAATTCGCCGAGGCGACGATCCGCTCCCCCGCGGCAAGTCCCTCAAGGACCTGATAATGGCCGTCAATCCTCCGGGTCTTGATCTCACGCGGCTCGTACATCTCCATCCCCTTGTCGACAAAGACGATCTGGCGGAGCCCCGAATCAAGCACGGCCGACTCCGGGATGAGAAGCCCCCGTCCAAGGGGAGACCGGAGCTCCACCTGCGCGAACATCTCCGGTTTCAACTTCAGACCCGGGTTCGGAAACTCGACCCGGACCCGGACCGTGCGCGTGCGCGGGTCTAGGAAGGGGTCGATATAGGCCACCTTTCCAGAAAATACCTCGCCGGGATAGGCGGCTGCCGCGATCCGGGCCTCCTGCCCCTTACGGACCAGCGCGATTTCGCTCTCGTAGATGTCGGCCAGGACCCAGACGGTCGAGAGGTCGGCGATTTCGTACAGGCTCATCTCGGGGGTCACCCGCATCCCCTTTGTCCCGTCGCGCCGGATGACGACCCCGTTGACCGGCGAACGGATGGTCACATCGGTCTGCGGCTCCCCCCGCCGCTCCAGTTCCCGGATCTGCCGCTCGGTCATATTCCAGAGAAGGAGCCTCCGCCGGGACGACTCCGCGAGCCCCTCCGCCATCTCGCGCACCTGGGGGAGCGGACTTTCCCGGAGCCGCTCGCGGCCCCGGACCGCCAGCAGGTACTCCCACTGGGTCGAGAGGAGATCGGGGGAGTAGATCGTCAGGAGCGGCTGACCCTTTTTGACCTCCTGGCCGGTGAAGTTGACGAAGAGATCCTGAATCCAGCCGTCCACGCGGAGGTTGATTCTGGTCAGGCTTCGCTCGTCATAGGCGACCCTTCCGACGGTTCGGATCACCTTCTCAATCTCCTCCTCCGCCACCTCCGTCAGCTTGAGTCCGATGAACCGAGTCTGCCGACCGGTGAGCATGGTCACCGCCTGGCCGGTCTCATTGACCCCCATCTGCATCCCCTGCATCTCCTGGGCGCCCTCGGTTCGCGACGCTTTTCGCGCGTCCCGACCCCTCTGGAAAAACAGCAAAAGGACGCCAGCCAACGCCACTAGGATCAGAACCGAGATTTTTCTCTTCATCGCAACCCTCCTTTAAATCCGCCGACGATCCGTTCCAATTCGGCGAGGCCGCTCTCGAAATCCGCGAGAGCGCGGTAGTGTTGAAGATTGAATTTGCGCAGTTCCCGCTCCGCTTCAATGGCAGCCAGAAAATCGACCTTGTCCGCCTGGTAGGCGAGGAGCGCCGCCTCCCGGTTCTGCCGGGCCATCGGGAGGATGCTCTTCCCGAGGAGTTCCGCCTCCCGCCGGGCCGCGTCCACTTTCACGAAGAGGTCCTTGAGGGCGAATCGCGCCTCGTTGACGGCGTTTCGGTGCTCCGCCTGAGAGGCAAAGAGCGCAGCGCGGTTCTCCGCAATCTGAGCGTCGTACCTTCGCTTGTTGATCCACGGGAAATTGATCATCACGGTGGCCATCCAGCGGTTCGGCCCGCCATGGACGTCCAAGTACGCCCCCTCCAGCATGAAGTCGGGACCGTAGTTTTTCTTCGAGAGGGCAAGGACCTTCTCGCGCTGCTCGATCGCAATCGTTTTGAGCCGGAGATCCGGCTGCCGCTCGAGAATGGTCTGCTGAAGCTCGTCCAGCGATGGGGGCCGCGTCATCGGCTTCAGCTCTTGCGGGACCCCCAGAGGCGCCGTCGCGGGCCGGTCGAGGAGCGTGTTCAATCGCACTTCAGCCACCTCGAGCTCCTGCTCCAGGGTCGCCACGGCGTTGGAAAGCTCGGCCAATTCGATCTGCGCGGCCAGAACCGCTTGCTGGGAGGAGCGGCCGGTCGCAAATTTCTCCTGCGCGATGCGGGCGAATTTTCCCAGGAGATCGACCTCCTCGTGGTAGATTTCCAACGCCTTACGGGCGTAAAAAAGTCCAGCGTAGGCCCTCTTCACCCGCGCGACGATCGAAAGTTCGGCCGCCTGGATCTCCTGGGCCGCCATTTCTGCCTCTTTGCCGGCCACCTCCCCTCGGAGGGCGCGCTTGCCGAAGAAGGGGAGTTTCTGCTGGACGACAAGCCAGGTCTCATTCGCGTCGAAGACGTTCAGATTCGACGGAATCGACCACTGCGTGACCCCCACCTGGGGGTCCTCAAACGCCCGCTCCCGGGGAATCCTCTCCCGCGCGGCCTCGGCTCGTCTCCGCGCGGTGATGACCTCCGGATTTTTCGCGATCGCCTCTGCGATCAGCTCCTCCAGAAACAGCGGCTCCGATCCGACCTGGCCGTTTGCCGAACGCGGCGCTAACCAGACGAAAAAAAGGATCGCAATCAGAAATGTTTTGAACATACCCTCCTCGCGCGGACGGGGATTGCGGCCCCGTGTTGGGATGAACGTCAGACCCGACGCGGAATCAGAGGAGGAGCGAGGAGTTCAGGAGATAGAGCGGTGGCGGCCCGCCGGAAAAATCGGGAGAGCCAGCCTCGACCGATCGGGCACTCGGGAGAAGCGGCAAAGCCAACGGCGCAGCCGAAATCAGGGAAAGAGGGGGGAGGAGAGAGAGCCCGTCGTGCGAGGCCTTCAACGAGGGATCCCGGGTCGCTTCAGACGACGCGCATGAAGCGGCCGCGACCCTTCTGGAGACTTCCACTCGGCACCCGGTCGCGCAGCATTCTATCGGCCCGGCCGTCGAGAACGAAGGAAAATCGGAGCAGATATAGCCGAAGAGGAAATTCAAGAGGAGCACCGTCACGAGAGCCGTGCGTTTCATACTGCAAACCATATCCGATCTCGTCCGGGACTGTCAATGAACTCGTCCAGATACATGTGAGACACCCGATCGAGTAGACTGGGGCCTCAGAACAGGAGGTCTCAGATGCAGATCGGAGGCATGCCCCGGACGATCCTCCGGAGCAGTCAACTCAGACTGGTGGACCTCTCGCCCCAGGCCATGCGGCGGCTCCAGGCCCTGGAGGTGTGG
>CAZSHZ010000140.1:0-6294 GCA_964606955.1 uncultured Nitrospirota bacterium | reverse complement strand
GTCCGCGGTCGTGTAGGTCGTCCAACCCGATCCGGTCAGGCGCGAGACGCCGCCGTTCGTGGCGGCCCAGACGACCCCGTCGCGATCGATCTCGACAGCGTGGACAAAGTTTCCCCCCAATCCTTGGGCAGTAGTGTAGTTCGTCCATTGCCGGCCGGACCGATTTTTCGGCGAGAAGCGTGAGAGGCCGGCGCCCCACGTCCCGATCCAGACGGCCCCTTGGCGGTCAATTGCGAGATCGAGGATGAAGTTCGGATTAGCGCCGATGTTCCGTTTCTCACCTCCATGGTGGCCGTAGCCTGCGCCGGGGTCTCCGCCGGGGGACTCGGCCGATCTCCCGGCTCCCGGGACATCGGCTCCGAGCCCGTCGCGATGCGTGAATGTGCTCCAATGTTTGCCGTCGAATCGGTTCAGCCCCCCCTCGGTCCCGAGCCAGAAGGTCCCGTTGGAATCGCGCGCGATCGCATAGACCCAGTCGTCGGCAAGCCCGTCGTCGGTCGTGAAGGTCCTGAAGCGGTCCTCCTCGAGCACGCTTAAACCCTTCCAGGTCGCAAGCCAGAGGCGCCCCTTCTCGTCTTGATAGATGTCGTAGACCCAGAGATCGGCCAGCGCGGTTCCGGCGGCGGCGATCGACCAGTCCGATCCATACCGTGCCGGGATTCCGCTCCCGTAGGGGGTAGAGACGCGCCAGCCGCCCGAGGAGTTGCGGTGCGAGAGGCCGCCGCCGTAGGTCCCGATCCAGACACCGCCGCGGCCGTCGGGGATGATCTTGTAGACGCCGTTGGAGAGGAGCCCGCCGGCGGTGTTTTGCGCCGTGAAGACCTCATGCCGCGGGGCCGGCCCCTGTTCGATGTCCCGCGTGTCGAATCGGATAATGCCGTTGGCCAGGCCGAGCCAGAGAAGTTTTCCATCGAGCGCCATCGTCTTCACGTTCGCCCCGGTCTCGAAACTGATCCAGCGGGGGGGCGCGGCATAAGAAGGGCGGCAACCCGCCGAGAGCGCGATTGCGAGAAGAAAAATGCCCGAAATCAATTTTGACAAACGGACCTCGAGTTGTTAGTATCGCTCCGGTTATTGTATCCGCCTTGATTGTATTTTTACAGCGTAGATTTTTCCGGGCGGATAGCTCAGTCGGTAGAGCGTCGGCCTTACAAGCCGAAGGTCAGAGGTTCGATCCCTCTTCCGCCTACCAGGAGGGGAAACGGTCGGATTGTCGGGGCCGTAGTTCAGTCGGTTAGAACGCCGGCCTGTCACGCCGGAGGTCGCGAGTTCGAGGCTCGTCGGCCCCGCCAATATCGCCCGCGGCGCGCAGTGAGAGACCTGCGCGCTCTCGGATAACGGGAGCAAAAGAACGCCGGGGATTTCAGCAAACTCGACCTTGGTTGCCCTGGTCCTCTCCTCTGGACCGGTCGGCAAAGTTATCCTTCTCGTCCTCCTGACAGTTTCGATCATCTCCTGGGCGATCATCTTCGAAAAGGGGATCGCGCTGGCCCGCGCGGAGGAGGGGAACCGGCGGTTTTTGGCCGAGTTTACAAAGCATGCCGGGGAGATGGACCGGCTCAGAAAGAGCGCGAAGAATTACGCCCCTGCGCCGGCGGCGCTCCTCTTCGCCGAGGCGGAGCGACGCGCCGAGCTCTTGCGGAGGGGGGGGCTGAACGGGACGGAGTCGCGGGGGCGCGTGGAGCAGACGGTCTCCTCCTTCCTGACCGAGACCCTGATGGGGCAAGAGAAATATCTCCCTTTTCTGGCGACCGTCGCCAACATCTCCCCCCTCATCGGTCTGTTCGGGACTGTCATTGGGATCACCAACGCGTTCCAGGAGATCGGGCGCCAGGGGACGGCCAACATCGCCGCAATCGCGCCCGGAATCGCCGAGGCTCTCGTGACCACGGTGGCGGGCATTTTCACCGCAGTTCCCGCCTCGATCGCGTATAATCTTTATCTGCACCGGATCCGGAAGATGGAGGTTACCCTAGGGGGGTTCGGCGTCGCCGTGGCTGAGGAGGTCGTTGCCTCTCTCGGCAAGGAGGAGTGAAGTGAGGACGGGGGAGCCCTCGCGGCGACCGACCCGGCTTTTGGGGGAGATTAACCTCATTCCCATGGTGGATACCGCCTTCTCCCTCCTGATCATCTTCATGATCACCGCGCCGCTCCTTGTCCGCGGGATCGACATCAAGCTGCCGCAGGGGGCGACGAACACGATCCGTCCCGAAGAGCGGAAGATCTTGACGATCGAGCAGGGGGGTCGGATCTTTCTCGACCGCGAGGAATTGACGATCGCATCGCTTGCCGCTCGGCTCGGGGAGTTGAAACGGCAGAACCCGGAGATCTCCATCTATCTGAAGGCCGACCGGGAGGTCCCCTATGGAATCGTCGTCGCCGTGATGGATACGGTCAAGCGGATCGGAGTCGATCGGCTGGGGATCGTGACCGAGCCGATCGCCCGCACGACCGAGGCCGGGCAAGGGAGGAGATGAAGGGGAGGAGGGAGGCATCGCTGCACGCGGGGGTCTTCCTGCTCTCCGGTCTGCTGCACAGCTTCCTTTTCGCGTCGTTCTTCCTCATTTCGACCCCGGCACGAAGGGTTTCACTCCGCTCGTTCCAGGTCTCATTGGTCGGCCCGCTCCCCTCCTCTCTCCGCCCCATCTCCGATTTCCCCAGCGCGATCTTTCCCCCCTCCGCCCCATCCATGGATCAGGGGGCCCAAGCGTCCCCCGCCTCGCCGAAGGGGTCTTCGGCGCAGCCCGGCCCCGCATCGATTCCGCAACCGGAGGCGCCGCCGCCGGCCCCTCGAACCTCGTTTCGGCAGTGGTGGGACGGGGTCGGAATCGTGAACGTCCCCTCCGCCCGCCGCGCTCCCAGGGAGAAGAGAGCGAAGGGGCCGGTCACCGGGGGACTGGCGGAATGGTGGAAACAGCAGAGGAGTTCTCCGAACCCGCCGACGATCGCGCGGGAGAGCGCGAAACAAGGCGCGGAGCGGACTCCACCGGCGCAATCTTCCTCGATCGGGAGAGCCACCATCGCCTCGGCGACCGGGATTCCTCCGACCTATCTCTCTCTGATCGAGCGGAAGGTCTCCGAGCAGTGGGAATTGCCGGCGGTCCCCCTCTCTAATGAGTTGGCGAGCGTCGTGCTGTTCGTCGTCACCCCTGCCGGTGAGGTGATGAGCCCCATTGTGGAGGAGAGTTCCGGAAACCCCTTCTTCGATCAGTCGGCCCTCCGGGCGGTCGTCGGGACCCGCCTCCCTCCGTTTCCCGCCGGGGTCGAGCCTCATCCTTTAAAGGTCCACTTCCGCTTCTCCATTGTCCGACCTTCATGAAGATCAACGTTCTACTTCTTGCGCTCATCGCCGCTTTCGGAGCCGAGCCGATTGCCCTCTTCGGGGTCGAGAGGGAGGTCTTCCTGGAGACTTCGCGCAATAAGGCCGAGAAACTCCTTGTCGCAGTTGCGGAGCCAGAACGGTCGCTCCCTCTTTCGATTCCGGAGGTTCTCAGGGCTGATCTTGTCCGAACAGGGCTGATCCGGATCGTCGATCTCCCACCGACTCCGGGCATTGTATCGGACCGCGCGGGTGATGGAAGCCCGAACTTCGGGAGCGGATCGGTTGCCCGGGCTCGGCGGGCCGGCGCCCAGTTTGTGGCGACGGTGGAAGCGGCGGCGGTAGGGGAAGAGATCATTCTCGATGCGTTTCTCTATGAGACTGCCGAGGGGACGATCCTCTTTGCAAGCCGCTACTTGGGGAAAGCGCCGCGCGCGTTGGCGCACCGTTTTGCCAACGAGATCCTCACGCGGCTCTTCGGAGAGCGCGGGATTGCCGAGAGCCGGATCGCTTACGTCTCCGAGCGGAGCGGAAAAAAGGAGCTCTACCTGATGGATTACGACGGGGCCAACAAGATCCGGCTGACCTCCGACCAGAGCATCGTCATCGGACCCAGATGGGCGCCCGACGGCAACCGAATTACCCTGACCTCCTATCGCGACGACAACCCGGACCTCTATATCTTCGATCTCCTCTCCGGAAGGTTCCGCCCGCTCTCGACCTCCCCAGGGCTGAACGTCGGCGGGGCCTGGTCGTCCGACGGTCTTCGGATCGCGTTTACGAAGAGCCGCGACGGCGACTCCGAAATCTACGTGACGACGGCCGACCGGAAGGAAACCCACCGCCTGACCTTCAACCGGGCCTCCGATCTCTCCCCCTCCTGGTCCCCGACGGGGCGGCAGCTTGCATTCACCTCCGATCGAGGCGGGACCCCTCAGATCTATGTGACCGACGCGGATGGGACAAACGTCCGCCGCCTCACCTTCTCCGGCGATTACAACACCTCGCCCGCCTGGTCTCCATCGGGGGACAAGATCGCTTATGCGTGCCGGAACCCGGAAGGGAGGATGAAGATCTGTCTTGTCACTGTCGATGGTTCCGAGATATTTCAGGTGACGCCCGACGGCCCTTGGGACGACGAGTCTCCGACCTGGTCCGCCTCGGGCCGTGAGATGGCATTCTCGTCGACCCGGTTGAGCCGAGGGGATATCTATACCGTCCGCCCCGATGGGTCCGCGCTGATCCGCTTGACGGATGATGGAGCCAGGAATCAGGGTCCTGCCTGGTCGCCCTGAATGTTGTAAAGACCTACCAGAGGAGGAGAAGTGATGAGAGGAGGAGAAGTGATGAGAGGAACCGCACTCCTGTTGAGTGTCCTGTTGGTCTCTATGGCCGGCGGTGCCTGCGCCAAGAAACCGAAGCCGACCGAGCAGTCTGCCGGGGTAGAACGGCCGCCGGAAGGTGAGGCGCGGCCGGAGGGGAGGGCCGCCCCGCGGCCTGAGGTGCGGGAAAGGACGCTCCCCATGCTGCCGCGCGAAGAGCTGGTTCCCTCTCCGCCCGAGCCGGCCCCCGCGCCGCCGGAAAAGCCCAGAGAGGCGCCTCTTGCGAGGGGGGAGAGGGAAGAGCCGGAGGCGGGGATGAGATTGAAGGCGGGACCGGAAGAGCCGGCGTTGCAGGAGGTCTTCTTTGATTTCGATAAGGCGACGATTCGCGACGACGCGAAGCCGGTGCTGGAGAAAAATGCCCGCTGGCTGGCCGAAAACCCAGATGTGAAGATCCGGATCGAGGGGCACTGTGATGAGCGGGGGACGAACGAATACAACCTGGTGCTGGGGGACCGTCGCGCGCAGGCGGTGAAGGATTTTTTGGTAAATCTGGGGATTGCTCCGCAGCGGATCGGGACGATCTCCTTTGGCGAGGAAAATCCGATCTGCCGCGATTCGACCGAGGAGTGCTTCCAGAAGAACCGCCGGGCGCATTTCACCCGGGCGTTTGAAAGGGGAGCAAGGGAAATCCCATGATCCGGCGCCTCGCGCCCCTCTGGCTTCTCGCCGCGATCCTCTCCTCTTGCGAACATATCAAAGTCGTCTCGGTGGAGGATGACGGTCTTGGCGAAGATGTCCGACGGCTCTCCGAAAAGGTTGAGATCATGTCGCGCGCCCTCTTCGAGATCCGAAAGAGCAGCGCGCTCCTGTCGTCGCGGATCTCCGAGATCGAGGAGACGCTCCGGCAGATGAGCGGGAGGGTGGAGGTCGAAAAGGAACATTTGAATCGGATCTCCCGGGAAGGGGAGGAGCGGACGACCTCCGCCAAACAGCAGGGGGAGGCGCTCGCCGATCTATCGAAGCGTTTGAATACACTCTCCCGAGAGCTCCCGCGCCGCCTGGAGGAGATGCGATCGGTGGTGGAGAAGATGCGGGCGGATACCGAGGCGCTTGGGGAGAGGGTCGCCAAGACGGTCGATGCCCAGGAGACGAGGATGCAGGGAGCGGTGAGCGAAACGGTCAAGGAATTTCAGTCGGCCTTCTCCGAGCAGGCAGAGGCGGTGGAGAGGCTCGCCTCGACTTTAGAATCGCTCGGCGAAAAACTTGCCGAAAAAGTGGACCGCCAGGACGAGGCCCTGTCGACCCTGCTGAAGCGGCTTGAAAATTTGGAGAAGAAGCTTCCGGGAAAGAAGGCGGCCCGGTGATCTTTCTCCTTCTTCTGTTCCTGTCCGGTTGCGCCACCCAAGCGAGCCATGTAGACCTCGAAGACCGGCTCGAGAAGGTGGAAGCGCAACTCGCGACCGGCAAGAACGCGAAGAAGGTCGCGCCGTCCGGGGCCCCCAAAAGCCCCGCTTTGGGGGTGGATTTAGAGACCGGCGCGCAATCGATCGACGAACTTGCGCGTGAGGTCCAGCGGCTCGCCTCGAAGGTCGAAGAGATCACCCGATCGATCGAGGAGGTCCGCGGATCAAAGTCGCCCGGCCGCCCGGC
>CAZSHZ010000139.1:0-5983 GCA_964606955.1 uncultured Nitrospirota bacterium | reverse complement strand
CTCTCCTGCCCCCTTTTTCTGTTTGACAAACCCGCCGAAATTACTTATCCTTGATCGTCTCAGGTGCGGACACTTTAGCCTTGAAATTCAATAACATAGAAGAATCTATCGCGGAGATAGCCCGCGGCCGGATGGTGATCTTGGTCGACGATGAAGATCGGGAGAACGAAGGGGACCTGGTCATCGCGGCCGAAAAGGTCACGCCGGAGGCGATCAACTTTATGGCGCGGTATGGAAGAGGACTGATCTGCCTTGCGCTTTTGCCGGAGTGCACCGACCAGTTGCAACTCCCGCCGATGGCCTCCGAGAACACCTCCTCGTTCGGGACCGCCTTTACCGTGTCGATCGACGCTCGGCGGGGTGTCGCCACCGGGATCTCCGCCGCGGATCGTGCCGCGACCATTCGTCTTGCGGTCTCCCCGGCGGCAAAGCCGTCTGATTTTGCTCGGCCGGGACACGTCTTCCCGATCAAGGCGCAAAAAGGGGGGGTGTTGAAACGGGCCGGCCAGACGGAGGGATCCGTCGACCTCGCGCGTCTTGCCGGTCTTCAGCCGGCCGGGGTGATCTGCGAGATCATGAACGACGATGGAACGATGGCGCGGGTTCCCGAACTGATCAGGTTCGCCACAGAGCACGGCCTGAAGATCGTCACGATCAAGGATTTAATTGAATATCGGATGCAGCGGGAATCGCTGGTCCGCCGGCTGGCCGAGGCGCAGCTGCCGACCGATCGCGGGGAGTTCCGCGCGGTGGTCTACCGGAACGAGATCGACGGGGGGACGCATCTGGCGCTCGTGAAGGGGGAGATCAAGAAGGAGGAGAGCATCCTGGTTCGCGTCCATTCCGGCTGTATGACGGGAGATATCTTCGCCTCGCGCCGTTGCGACTGCGGGGCCCAGCTTCACCGTGCGATGGAGATGATCGAAAAAGAGGGGAAGGGAGTTCTCCTCTATCTGAACCAGGAGGGTCGGGGGATCGGGCTGATCAACAAGATCAGGGCCTACGGTCTTCAGGATTCCGGCTCGGATACCGTCGAGGCGAATCTTGCGTTGGGCTTCGCCCCGGATCTGCGGGATTACGGGATCGGCGCCCAGATCCTGGTCGATCTCGGTTTGAGAAGGATTCGGCTTTTGACGAACAACCCGCGCAAGATCGTGGGCGTGGAGGGGTACGGTCTTTCCGTCGTGGAGCGGGTCGGAATCGAGATCGTCCCGCAGGAGAAGAACATCCACTACCTTAGGACAAAGAAGACAAAGCTTGGGCATTTTCTTGATAAGGTCTAAAGGAGTGTCCCGCAAGGGATCGAACCCCTCCGCTGCGGGCCTCCGCTTCGCGCTTGCGGTCAGCCGTTTTAATCAGGCGATTACGGATCGCCTCCTCTCGGCGGCGAGGGAGACGCTTCTTTCCGCGGGGGCGAGGCCCGAGGATCTGGAGATCTATCCCGTCCCAGGCGCCTTTGAGCTCCCGCTGGCGGCGCAGAGGCTGGCGCAGACGAAGCGGTTTCACGCCGTGATCTGCCTGGGCGCGGTGATTCGGGGCGAGACCCCTCACTTCGATTTTATTGCGGTACAGGCGAGCCAAGGGATCGGTCAGGCGGCCTTGAATACCGGCGTGCCGATTATTTTCGGCGTTCTGACCACCGACACCCTCGCTCAGGCGGCCGAGAGGGCGGCGCCGCTTCGGGGGGGGCGGGGCCGAAGGACCAATCGAGGGCGAGAGGCGGCATTCGCCGCAGTTGAGATGGCTCGTCTGATGGGCCGGATCGATCAAGTGAGCCGGAGTGAGGGGTCCTCAAAGGCTCTGCCTTTGGGGCTAGCGGAGAGCGCGGCCGGCGGGGACAAGAGAAGTCGGTGTTAGAGGATCCCGATGGGGGAGCGGCGCAAGGCGCGCGAGATGGCTGTCCAGGCGTTGTTTCTCGTGGAGTTCTACCCCCCGGCGGAGAAGGGGCGTATGGTAGAGAGTTTCTGGTCTGGCCGGGAGGTCTCTCCATCGATCAAAGGATCTGCGCAGAGAGTGGTGGAGGGGGTTCTCGCTCATCGAAGCGAGATCGATCGGATGATCGAGGAAAGCACGGAGCACTGGTCCCCCGAGCGGCTTGCCGTGGTCGATCGCAATATCTTAAGAATTGCGGTATTTGAATTGACCCATCTGAAGGAGGAGATTCCCCCCAAGGTCGCGATCAACGAAGCGATCGATATCGCAAAAAAATACGGGACCGAGGAATCGGGCGCATTTGTGAACGGTGTCCTGGACCGGATCCTCCGGGAGCAGGTCGAGAAGGGGCGGTCGTGAATATCCGTGTGACGGACCTCTCCTTGAATCACGTCTCCTCCGACCTCCTGGTCCTTCCGCTCTTCGAAGACGAGCGTCCCCTTCGGGGCCTGGCCGCCCGGGTCGATTGGATCCATTGCGGGGCGCTTTCGCGGCTGATCGCGAGTGGGATCGTCAGGGGGGCGCGTGGGGAGGCCCTCCTCTTTCTGACCTCGAGGATCCCGACGCCGCGCGTGCTTCTCATCGGGCTCGGCAGCCGGGCCGAGGGACTCTTCTCCTGGGGTCCCTTCTTTGACGATCTGCGCGGCCGGATGGAGGAGATGCAACTGGCGCGGGCCGCCGTGGAGCTCTTCTCTGAAGACGGCTCCGTCGCCGACTTCCTTTCCCGGCAGGGGAATTCGAATCCTCTTGACCTCTTTCTCCTCTGTCCCGGCGCCGACCGGGTAAAACGGTTTGCCGCCCTCCTTGCGGCGAGGAGCCCGGCGCCGCGCCCGCGGCTTCGATCCCTGACGGACCTCTCATGATCGCTCGTTACAGCCGGGCCGAAATGGCCTCCCTCTGGAGCACGGAAAAGAGATACGCCGTCTGGCTTCAGGTGGAACTTGCCGGCCTGGAAGCGATGAGTGCCGCCGGCCTGATCCCGAGTCATGTCGCCCCGTCGATTCGCGCAAAGGCCCGGATCGATCCTAAGAGAATCGCGGCGATCGAGGAGGAGACGAAACATGACGTCGCCGCATTCGTCGATGCCGTGGCCGAAACGGTCGGTCCCGACGGCCGTTTTCTCCACCTTGGATTGACCTCCTCGGATATCCTGGACACCGCGCTTGCGGTGATTCTGAAGGAGGCCTGCGATCTCCTCGCGGCGGATCTTAAGCGGCTCCTTCGGGTCCTGCATGATCTGGCGCAGAAGCACCGTGAGACGATGATGATCGGCCGCTCTCACGGGATGCACGCCGAGCCGATCACCTTCGGCCTGAAGATAGCGGCCTGGTATGACGAGACGCGCCGGGGGGCCGCGCGCCTGGCCCGCGCAAGAGAAGAGATTTCGGTCGGGAAACTCTCCGGCGCCATGGGGACATTCGCGCACCTTCCATCCGTCGTGGAGCAGGGAGCGCTCTCCCGGCTGAATCTAAAGCCGGAACCGGCCTCCACCCAGATCGTCCCCCGCGATCGCCACGCGTACCTCCTTTTAACCCTGGCCCTGATCGCCGCCAGCCTCGAAAAATTCGCGACCGAGATCCGTCATCTCCAGCGGACGGAGGTTCAAGAGGTAGAGGAGCCTTTTGGCGAGGAGCAGAAAGGTTCTTCGTCCATGCCGCATAAGCGAAACCCGGTCGGTTGCGAGAACCTCTGCGGCCTGGCGCGCGTGGTGCGGGCAAACGCAACGGCGGCTCTCGAGAACGTTGCGCTCTGGCATGAACGGGATATCTCTCACTCCTCGGTGGAGCGGATTATCCTTCCGGATAGTACGATCCTCCTCGATTTCATGATCGACCGGCTGGTGCGTATCTTGGAGGGGCTGCGGGTCTACCCCGAGAGGATGCGGGCGAATCTCGAGGCAACCCACGGGGTGATCTACTCGCAGAAGGTCCTCCTCGCCCTCTTGCGCAAGGGGATGTCCCGCTCGGAGGCATACCGCATCGTCCAGCGCCGTGCGATGGAAACATTTTCTCAAGGCCGCACATTTTTCGATCTCCTTGCGGCCGACCCCGACCTCCTCCCATGGCTCTCGAAAGAGGAGTTGGCGGCCTGCTTCAACCCGCGCGCCTATGTGGCCGAATCGGAGACGATCTATCGGAGGGTGTTCGGGTGAGGGCGAAAGTGTACGTCAATCTCAAGGCGGAGATCCTTGATCCGCAAGGGAAGGCGGTGGAGCAGTCCCTTGCGGCGCTCGGCTTTTCGGGAGTCCGCGGGGTGCGCGTCGGGAAATTTCTGCAGATCGATCTTTCCGAGCGCTCGCGCGAGGAGGCGGAGCAGGCTCTCAAACAGATGTGCGAGGGCCTCCTGGCGAATACCGTGATTGAAGAGTATCGGTTCGAGGTTGAGCCGTGAAGAAGATTTTAGTGGTCGAGGATTCGGCGACGATGCGTTCTTTGATCGGCTCGATCGTGGAGGAACTCACCGAAGTGGAGGTGGTGGAGGCCGGCAACGGGTTCGAGGCGTTAAAGGCGCTTCCGACCGCCTCCTTCGACCTGATTCTGGTCGACATCAATATTCCCGCGATCAACGGGCTGGAGGTCATTTCGTTCGTCAAACAGCACCCGGAGTATCGAAAAATCCCGGTCATCATCATCTCGACCGCGCGGAGCGAGGAGGACATCCGCCGCGGCCTGGCGCTCGGCGCCCGTGACTACATCACGAAGCCCTTCGATCTGGAAATGGTCCGAACAGCGGTGCAGAAAGCCCTGGGGGAATCCTGATTGAACGACCCTCAACGCGACCGTGCCCTGCGTGAGTTTACCGCGGAGGCCGACGAGCTGATTGAGGGTCTCTACGAGAACCTTGCGCAGGCCCAGGAGGCCGTCGCCTCGGGGAAGTCAGTCAGGCCCGAGCTGCTCAACGCCATCTTTCGCGCCGCGCATACCTTAAAAGGGATGGGGGGAATGGTCGGCCTGCAGTCCCTTTCGGAGTTTGCCCATCTTGTCGAGGAGATGCTCGATCGCGTCCGGATGGGGAAGCTTTCGCTGGACCACCCGCTCCTTGAGACCCTCTCCGAGAGCGTCGATCTTTTTCGCAGGCTGGCCGAGACGGTCACGCGCGGCGGGGAGGTCGACCTTGCGGCCGCGAGTGAAAAGATCGGCCGGATCCTCTCCGCAAGCCGGACTCCAACCCCCTCTTCCTCTCCGCCGTTACGGAGCGGGGAACCGGCGTCGCCCGGCCGAGATTCCGGCGATCCGCTAGTACGGATCGGTCTCCCTTCCCGGGTCCTGGACGTCCTGACCGAATATGAGACTCATCGCTTGAGGGAAAACCTCCTCAATGGAAGCCGGCTCTACGAGTTGACCGCGGCCTTTCCGCTCGCCAGTTTCGACTCCGAGATCCGGGCCGTCAATGCGAAGATCGGGGAGTTGGGCGAGATCATCAGCACGCTCCCCGGCGCCCAGGAGGCGGGAGGGGACAAGTCCCGTATCGTCTTCCAATTTCTCGTGGCGCTTCCCCCCGGTGCTCCCGCGATCGACGGGTTGATCCCGGAAGGTCTTGCGGCGCGTCTTCTCGGCGCTTCGGTCGCGCCGTCCGGGGTCCCCAAAAGCCCCGCTTTTGGGGTAGATTTAGAGACCGGCGCGCAATCGGATGAGAGATTTTTGGCCGAGCCTCAAGATCTCCAGGCCCCTCCCCTTCCCGTTTCGGTGGAGTCCCTTCGCGTCTCACCGACGGTGCGGGTCGATACCGCGAAACTCGACGGGCTCTTGGATCGGGTGGGGGAATTGATCCTCTCCAAAGCGATCATCCAGGAGATCGGCAAAAAGCTCCGTGACCGGGAGGGTTTTTCGCAGCTCGCGGGTGAACTGCTGAAGGTGTCCGCCTTGCTTGAGCGCAAGGTGATCGAGTTTCAGGAGGATCTGATCGAGGTCCGGATGATCCCGATCGGCCGGATCTTCGAGCGGCTGAACCGTACGGTGAAAAAGGTCTCTTCCGAATTGGGGAAAAGAGTGGAGCTCCACCTGATTGGCGGAGAGACGAAGATGGACCGGTCGATGGTGGAAGGGATCGC
>CAZSHZ010000138.1:0-2627 GCA_964606955.1 uncultured Nitrospirota bacterium | reverse complement strand
CATGCGACGTAGAGCCGATTCCCCGACGCCGCGATCGCCGGAAGACGGGAGGCCACCTCGCCGGAGACCTTCAGCGTGTTCGGGTTGAGGGCGCTCCCCCCGCCGACGTTCGGGGACTTGAAAAAGATCGGATTGTCGGAGCTGCAGGCCGCGAGGAGAACCGCCAGCAGGGGGGCGACGAGCGCGCGGCTCATTTCAGATTGATCATCGTCGCCAGATACTTGTTATCGGGGGTGATGGCGTATTCTCCGAAAAACTCATCCCCCTTCTTGATGTCGCCAATCCCTTTTTTCTGATCCTTCTGCTTGATCACCGTCTTATCGGTCACGGTCAGCGGGAGCCGCGTCCCGGTCCCTTTGTTCTTCGCCTTCACGATGTTCCCTTCCACCGAGACGACAACAAACTCGCCGCTGCTCTTCTCATCTGCTGCAAAGATCGTCGTTGAGAGGGTCGCTACGACCAGAAAGAGCGCGGCCGCCGCCATCCATCCTCGCTTCATCTTTCGCCTCCTATTCTTTGTCGATCTGCGCTCGCTGCAACCTGCCTGAAAAATCGCGATAGATCACCTTCCATTTTGTGTAGAGGTCGAGCGCCCCCCCGCGACCGCCTGCTTCTCGGGGACCGAGGCCGGTCCGTTTTGTCCCGCCGAACGGAAGCTGAACCTCGGCTCCGATGGTGGAGGCATTGACATAGACGATTCCGGTCTCCAGATCGCGTTCGGCAATGGCGGTCTTGTTCACGTCGCGGGAGTAGATTGCCGCAGAGAGCCCGAACGAGATGTTGTTGGCGATCTCGATCGCCTGTGCAAGATCGTCCGCCGCAAGGACGGCCACGACCGGGCCGAAGATCTCCTCCTGCGCGATCCGCATCGTCGGTTTGACGTCAGAGAAGATCGTCGGCTCGATGAAGTACCCCTTTGCGGCCTCGCCCTCTCTGTAGGGTTGCCCGCCGGTTTCCAGTTTCGCCCCCTCGTTCTTCCCGATCTCGATATACTCCAGAATTTTTCGGTACTGGCTTTCGTTGATGACGGGGCCCATCTCTGTGCCGGGCGTCAAGCCGTCGCCGAGTTTCAGGCGTCTCACCCTGCCGACGAACCGATCGAGGAACTCGCGATAGACCGAACGGTGGACAATGGCGCGGCTCGCGGCGGTGCAGCGCTGCCCGGAGGTCCCGAAGCCGCCCCAGAGGCAACCGTCCAGAGCAAGATCAAGGTCGGCATCCTCCATCACGAGGATCGGGTTTTTCCCGCCGGTCTCCATCGTTAAATGCTTGTGGCTCGCCCCGCAGAGGGCGGCGATCCCCTCTCCCACCGAGTTCGATCCGGTAAAGGAGATCCCGTCGATCTCCCCGCTTTTGACGATTGCGCCTCCGACCTCCTCGCCGCTCCCATGCACGACGTTCAATACCCCATTCGGGAGTCCCGCCTCCATGAGAATCTCGCAGAAGCGCGAGGCGCAGACCGGGGTGGATGAGGAGGGCTTGAAGACGACCGTGTTTCCGCAGATCAGAGCGGGGGTGATCTTCCATGCGGGGATCGCGATCGGAAAGTTCCAGGGGGTGATCAGGCCGAAGACGCCGATCGGAACACGGACCGACTTGGCGTCTTTGGAGGGGAGCTCGCTCGGGACCGTCTCGCCGGCAAGCCGGCGGCCCTCTCCCGCCATGTAGTAGGTGATGTCGATCGCCTCCTGGACATCTCCAAGCCCTTCCGGGAGGATCTTCCCCATTTCGCGGGTGACCAGTTCGCCGAGCTCCCGCTTCCGCTTTACCAGAATCTCGGCGGCGCGAAAGAGGATCTCTCCCCGCCGAGGGGCGGGGGTTAAAGCCCAGGGGCGGAAGGCCCTGCGCGCCGCGCCGATCGCCTCTCGGACATCCTCGGCGGACGACTGCGGAACGATCCCGACGGTCTCATCCGATCGCGCGGGATTGATACTGGAGAATGTTTTTCCGGAAGCGGCGGGGCGCCACTTCCCGTCGATCAGATTGTTGATCCGGATCGCTTGAAACGCCATGAGAAAATTGTAGTCGAAAGGATTTTGCCGGGCAACTATCTCTCCAACATCCCGAGCCGACTTAGGGTTTATGGTTGCGGGTGATAAAGCAGTGGCGGATATTTTGAAAGTCCGGTAGATTCACGCCTGTGCGTGCCGACATCGGGGGAAGGTCACGAAATCCTTCCTGACCCGGCCTCTTGTAGTCCTGCTTCTGCTGGCCACCGCCATCTACTCCAACACATTTTCGGTTCCCTTCCATTTCGATGATATCCCCAATATCGTCAACAACGCAGCTATACATACAACAACCCTGACCCCCCAGTCACTCTGGAGAGCCGTCCAGGAAAGTGTCGCAATTCACCGCCCGATCGCCAATCTCTCCTTTGCCCTCAATTACTACTTCGGGGACCTGAATGTCTTCGGCTACCACCTGGTCAACCTGATCATCCACATCGGGAGCGGACTCACCCTCTACCTTTTTCTCTGACTACTGCTGACCCTCCCGAAGGTTCCGCAGTGGATCAAAGAGAGATCCGGCCTCATCAGCCTCTCTTGCGCTCTGATCTGGGCGGTCCATTCGATCCAGACCCAGTCGGTCACCTACATCGTCCAGAGGATGACCTCCCTGGCCGG
>CAZSHZ010000137.1:0-2010 GCA_964606955.1 uncultured Nitrospirota bacterium | reverse complement strand
CGGAACGGTGAACCGGACGTCCATGACAAACCGCAAGAGGAGCCAGGCCAGCAACGTCGCGAGCCCCGCCCCGATGATCCCCGCGATCGCCCCGAGAATCGCGTACTCGGCCGCGAAGATCCGGCCGATCATCGGTCGGGTCGCGCCGACGATCTTCAGCAGGACCGACTCACGCAGCCGAAACGAGCGGGTCGCCGCAATCGCGCTTGCAAGGACGACCAACCCGGCGGCGATCGAAAACGCCGCGATGAACCGGATGGCAAGCGCGATCCGGCCGAGGACCGAACGGATCGTATCCAGGACACCCCGGACATGGATCGCCGTCACATTCGGAAAGGCGTCGACCGCCTCCTGCTGGATCGCGAAGTCGCGCTCCGGCGGAGTGCGAAGCGTGGCAAGATAGGTCATCGGGAGATCGTCAAAAGAACCGGGAGAGAAGATCACGAAGAAATTTTGCGAGAAGCTCCCCCAATCGACCTCGCGCAGGCTCTCGACCGTTCCGCTCACCGAAGTTCCCTGAATATCGAACGTCAGCGTTGAGCCGATTCCGACGCCGAGATGCCTTGCGGCCTCCGCCTCCACCGAGATCAACCGCGCGTTTCGAGAGCGCTCCGGCCTCCACCACTCCCCCCGCGAGATCACGTTCCCCTTCGGGAGATCTTCGAGAAATGTCATGACATACTCGCGCTGGAAGTACCAGGCGTCCGATCTCCCTTCCAGGATCATCCGATCGACCTCGCGACCCCCGACCGATTTCAATCTTCCCCGGACGATCGGGGTCAACTCCGGTTGATACTCCCGGAAGCGACGCGCAAACGGCTCTGCCTGATCCCTCTGGATATCGATGAAGAAAAAGTTCGGCGCATCTTTCGGGACATGCTCGCCGATCTCCTTCAACAGCGCCCCCTCGATCAGTGTGATGGCAATCAGAAGAGTCGCTCCGACCCCGGCCGAGACGATTGCCAGAAGCGCGGTGCTCCCGGGACGGTGCAGGTTGGAGATCCCGTATCTGAATGCCAAGGGGGCGATCCGTGGCCGGAGATGCTTTGAGCCCTTGATGACCCCCCATGCGGAGCCCGCAAGGAGGAGGATCGCGCCGGAGACGACCGCCATGAAAAGTCCCGCCTCGCGCCACCTCCCCTCGGCGGCGCCCCCCTCCCAGGCGACAAGAAAGAGCCCGGCCGCGATGATTCCCGCCGTGGCTGCAAAACCCCTCCGCGGCGCCGAGCGTCCCCCCTCCCGACGAAAGATCCGGGCCGGCGAGACGTCCCGAATCCGAAGAAGAGGCCCGAGCGAGAAGAGGAGGGTAACGAGAAGCCCCATCGCCACTCCGCGCAGGGCCGAAATCGGGAGGAAACCGGTTTCAAGGTCGACCGGAAGAAATTGTGCGAGGATTCGGGCCAGAACGGCTTGGACCCCCACCCCCAGCGCGACCCCCGCGAGACTTCCGGCCGATCCGAGCAGGAGGGTCTGCAGAAGATAGATCCCAAGGGCGCTGCGCGAGTCGGCGCCGAGGCATTTTAGGATCGCGATCGAATCGACCTTTTCTCTTAAATAGATCGTCACGCTGTTGGCAACCCCGATCCCGCCAACCAAAAGGGCGACCATTCCGGCGAACCGAAGATAGTGGGTGAGATTTTTCAGAAAGCGGCGGAGCCGCGGCTGCGCCTCATCGTATGAGGTCAAGGCAACCCCCTCTCCCGTAAGGCGCCCCTTCAGTTCCGTCATGACCGCGGCAAGGGTTTCCGAAGGGGGGATTTGCAAAAGATAGCGGCTACGGACGCGGCTTCCCGGCTGGACAAGCCCCGTTGCGGGGAGCGCCTCCTGCGGGATGATCACGCGCGGGCCGAGGGTAAAAGCCCCGGCCAGCCGGTCCGGCTCTTTTCGGATAATTGCGGCAACAGCGAAATCGGCCGATCCGAGGTGAAGCCGATCGCCAACCTTCATTTTAAGCCGGAAGAGAAGAGACTCCTCCACAAGCGCCGCGCCGGAGCCGAGCGCGCCAAGAGC
>CAZSHZ010000136.1:0-19030 GCA_964606955.1 uncultured Nitrospirota bacterium | reverse complement strand
CCCTGCCTGGAATGCCAGATCAACCACTGCGCCGGTCCCTGCACCGGATCGGCCGAGGCCTGGGAGAGCTACCGAAAGATGCTGGAGCAGGTGCGGCTCTTCCTCGAGGGGCGGGATCTGGAACTGGTCAAGCAGTTGAAGGGGGAGATGAAAGCCGCCGCCGAAGCGCTCGAATATGAGAAGGCGGCGCGGATTCGTGATCAGATCGAAAAGATCGAGCGCACCCTGGAACGGCAACGGATCACCTCCCCTCGTGATCGGAGGGACCAGGATGTGATCGGTCTTGCCCGCAGGGGGGAGGCCGCCGACCTCCAGCTCCTCTTCGTCCGCGGGGGAATGCTGATCGGGAAAAAGGACTTCTTTTTTGCCGATATCGCGGATGCGACGGAAGAGGAGATGGTGATCTCCTTCCTCAAACAGTTTTATGCCAAGGAGGGGGTCCTCCCGGATGAGGTGGCGGTTCCTTTTCCCCTCCCGTCCGCGGAAAAAGAACCTCTGAAAAAATATCTCTCAGCGAAAAAGGGGACGCCGGTTCGGATCTCGTTCCGCTCGCGGGGGCGCGACGCACGGCTGGTGGACCTCGCCCGGGAGAATGCGGAGGCCTCTTTAGAGGAGCGCTTGCGCCGGCTGGACACCGGGGACAAGGCGGTCGCCGCATTGGCGAGCCTGTTAAGTCTCCCTCGGCTTCCGCGACGGATCGAGGCGTTTGACGTCTCCAATATCGGAGGGAGCGGATCGGTCGCCTCGATGGTCGTCGCCGAGCGTGGGAGGATGATCCCATCGCAGTATCGGCATTTCAAACTGGCGACCCCCGGCCCTGACGACTTCGCGATGATGCGGGAGGTGATCACGCGGTACTATTCAAAAAATCCCCCCCCCGATCTGATCCTGGTCGACGGAGGCCGCGGACAGCTGTCGGCCGCGCTGGAAAGCCTCTCCGGCCTGGGGCATCCGTCCGCCGCCGCCATCGGGCTTGCAAAGGAGAGGGAGGAGAAGTTTGAACGGGTCTACCTCCCGGGGGCCGCCGAGCCGATCACCCTCCCGGAAGGCTCTGCGGCGACACACCTTCTGATGCGGATTAGGGATGAGGCGCATCGGTTCGCGATTCGTTATCACCGCAAACTCCGGGGGAAGGGGATCACCTTTTCCGAACTTGAGCAGATCAGCGGGATCGGTGAAGAGCGGAAGATCGCCCTGCTGAAACATTTCGGCAGCCTCGAGGAGATCCGAAAGGCCCCGGTCGAAGCGCTCGCGCGTGCCCCGCTGATGAACCGGCGCGTGGCAGAGGAGGTCTACTTAGTCCTTCATTCTTGACCCTCTCTGGGGCGTGTGCTAACAATATCGCCGGCACGTGCGGTTAGAGACCCGCGCGTAATCACGCGTAATCATACGATGGGCGGACATTCCCACTGGGCTACGACCAAACGACACAAGCAGGCGCAGGACGCCAAGCGGGGGAAGATTTTTACGAAATTGATCCGGGAGATCACGATCGCCGCGCGGATCGGCGGCGGGGACCAAGGGAACCCGCGTCTGCGCCTCGCGATCGCCAAGGCAAAAGAGCAGAACATGCCGGGCGACAACATCAAGAAGGCGATCCAGCGCGGAACCGGCGAACTCCCGGGCGTTACCTATGAGGAGGGGATGTATGAGGGGTTCGGCCGGGGCGGAGTCGCCCTTCTCGTCCAGGTGACGACCGATAATAAGAACCGCACCATTTCCGAGCTGAGGCGGCTTTTTACCAAGCATGGGGGGAATATGGTGGAGGCCGGCTCGGTCGCCTGGATGTTCTCAAAAAAAGGCTCGATCATGATCGAACGGGACAAGGTTGACGAGGAGAAACTCTTGACCCTTGCCCTGGAGGCGGGGGCGGAAGACGTCCAATCGGAGGGGAAGTTCTACGAAATCACGACCGCCCCCGCAGATTTTGAGAGTGTGAAGAAGGGCCTCTCGGAGGCGGGGGTGCCGATCGCCTCCTCCCAGATCGCCATGGTCCCCCAGTCGAATGTTCCCCTCGCCGGGAAAGAGGCCGAACAGCTCTTAAAGTTGATCGAGGAGCTGGAGGACCATGACGACGTTCAGGGCGTCTATGGGAATTTCGACATCCCGGACGAGGTGATGGAGAGGGTGGCGGCTTCCGGTTGACCCGGATCCTCGGAATCGACCCGGGAATCGTCGTCACCGGGTACGCCGTCGTCGAAGAGAAAGATCGCCGGCCGTTTCTGATCGCCTCCGGGGAGATCAAGACCTCGCCGGCCTCCCCCTTTCCGCAACGCCTCAAAAAGATCCATGACCGCATCCGATCGCTCGTCGAGGAGTTTGCCCCGGCCGCGGTTGCGATCGAAGACTCTTTTATTGGAATGAAAAACCTGAAGTCGGCGCTGAAACTGGGGCAGGCGCGCGGGGTGGCGCTTCTCGCGGCGGGCGGGGACGGCTTGGCGGTCCATGAGTACACTCCGCTTGCGGTGAAGGTCGCCCTGGTCGGCTACGGGGGGGCCTCCAAAGAGCAGGTCAAGGGGATGGTGACGCGGCTGTTGGCCCGGCCCGCGCAGCCGCTCTCTTCCCATCATGTCTCCGATGCCGTGGCGGTCGCCCTCTGCCATCTTCACTCGATGCGCATGAGGGAAGCGACAGGAGTATAATAGCCCATGATCGCCGCGCTCTCAGGGACTCTAGTTTCCAAATCACCTCAGGCCGTCGTCGTGGAGGTAGGCGGGGTCGGTTATCAACTGACCGTGCCGCTGACCACCTTTTACAAGCTCCCCGAGCTCTCCCGCTCAATTCGGCTTTATGTCCATACCTATCTTCGGGAAGACGCCATCTCGCTCTATGGTTTTTTAAATACGCGCGATCGCGATCTGTTTCTCCTCTTAATCGGAGTATCGGGAGTCGGTCCGAAGACGGCGATCGGCCTTCTTTCCGGTCTCGATTCCGATGAGTTGATTCGCGCGATCCGCCGCGGGGACGAGCGTCTTCTCTCCTCGGTCCCTGGATTCGGGAGGAAGACCGCCTCCCGACTGATTCTTGAACTGAAAGAGAAGGTCCTCTCGCTCGGCGAGATCGCTTCCGATGGAGCGGGTTCGGATCTGTCGCAAGAGGCAGTCTCCGCCCTGGTCCACCTCGGCTACCCGCGATCCGCGGCGAAGGAGGCGGTTGAGAGGGTCGGTGGCGACCGCCCCGTGGAGGAGATTCTTCGGGAGGCCTTGAAGGCGCTTGCCAAAGGATAGGATGGAGAAGGGGGACGTGACGGCGCGCTCAGCGCAGTTGTTGAGCGAAGAGGAGCGGCGCTACGAGACGAGCCTGCGGCCCGGGTCGCTCGCCGAGTATGTCGGGCAGACGAAGATCAAGGAGAACCTGCAGGTCTATATCGAGGCGGCCCGCCGGCGTAACGAGGTCTTAGACCACGTCATCTTTTACGGTCCCCCAGGTCTCGGGAAGACGACGCTCGCGCATATCGTCGCCCGCGAACTGGGCGTCGGGATCGAGGGGACGTCGGGCCCGGCCCTGGAACATCCCGGGAGCATCGCGGCTATCTTAAGCAATCTTCAGGAGCGGGAGATCCTCTTCATCGACGAGATCCATCGACTCCATCCGACGATCGAAGAGCTCCTCTATCCGGCGATGGAGGATTTTGCGCTCGATCTCGTCATCGGTCAGGGGCCGTCGGCGAGGACGATGCGGCTTTCGTTGAAACGCTTTACTCTGATCGGCGCGACCACCCGTTCCGGACTCCTGACCTCGCCCCTTAGGGAGCGCTTCGGCGTCATCGCCCAACTCAACTACTACGCCGTCGACGAGCTCCAGAAGATCGTGACCCGCTCGGCCGGGGTGCTGAAGGTGGAGATCGACGAGGAGGGGGCGCGGGAGATCGCAAAAAGGTCGAGAGGAACTCCGCGCGTCGCGAACCGCAATCTTAAGCGTCTGCGGGACTTCGCCGAGGTGGAGGGGGAGGGGAGGATCACCGCCCCTCTTGCCCGAGCCGCCCTGGCCCGGATGGAGATCGACCAGGCGGGGTTGGACGGTCTCGATCGCCGCCTCCTTCTGACCATCATCGAAAAATTCGGCGGCGGGCCGGTGGGGGTCGAGACCCTCGCCGCCGCGCTGGGAGAGGAGCGGGAGACGCTGGAGGATGTCGTCGAGCCGTATCTTTTAAGGATGGGATACCTGGAACGGACCAACCGCGGAAGGGTCGCCTCCGCCCTGGCGCACGAGCATCTCAAGAGCGAAGGGGTCCGCGGACCCGAGGCTCCTCAATCCGGCCTTTTTCGTTGAAGTTCACGGTCGCTCTCCTGACGATCAGCGATAAGGTCGCCGCAGGCTCACGGATCGACGAGTCCGGTCCGGCGCTGGAGCGCGTCATGCGAGGAAATCAGGAGTTCGAAGTGATCCTTTTGAAAATCCTTCCGGACGACCGCCCGCAGATTACGAAGGAGCTTACGACGTTATGCGATGTTGGATTCCAGGGGAGGCCGGTCGATCTGATCCTGACAACCGGGGGGACCGGAGTCTCCCCCCGCGACGTTACTCCGGAGGCGACCCTCGATGTGGTTGAGCGGCTCGTCCCCGGGATCCCCGAACTCCTCCGGATGGAGGGGGCGAAGAAGACCCCACGCGCCGCGATCTCGCGCGCGGTCGCCGGGGTGCGCAGGAGAACGCTGATCGTCAACCTCCCTGGGAGCCCGCGCGCGGCGGCCGAGCAGTCGGCTCTATTGCATCAGATTGTCCCCCACCTTCTTGAAAAACTTTCCGGCGACGAATCCGACTGCGCAACTTGAAATTTTTCACTTGAGTTTGCGTATTTTTCTATAGAGGCTTTAACTCACATACCTTCGGAGGGGCCATCGCGATCACAAAAAGGAATCTCTCAAGGGTCGTAGGTATCGGCCTCTCTCTTCTCGTTCTTTAGGCGGCGTTGCCCGCATATGCCGCAGAATTGGAAGTCAAGGCAGTCGGAAACGCTCGCCCTCCTCGCGGAGTAGAATCCCCGTCTTCTCAGCCTGAGCTGCGGGCGCTTTTGGTAACGGTGACCTTAAGAGGCGCCCCGGTCACTAATTTGGAGCGAGAGAACTTTGTAGTCCGACAACTCGTGCAACCTCCGTGAGGGCTTTTCTGTGCCGATCTTATCTCTATGGATCCTGTGGTCGACTTTTCATCTTTGGGCCAGGGTGCATATCGCTTTCATGTGAGTGGTAGGTTCCGAGGTTTACGATTTTATACTCGGCTAACAGACTCTTCTACTCCGGTGCAGGTCAACGGGATTACGATAGCTTCTGACACCCCTCCGTAGACCCTCGAATACCGCACGAAAATCGGCATAGCCTCGCGTTTCGTTTCCTAACGCTGAAAGTCCATCGCTAAACCTTGATTATAAAGACATTTGCGGCCTATACTGGCTGGCTTTATGAAGAGCGATCTCTCACGGTTTCGCCGGCAGATCGATGCAGTCGATGAGAAGATCCTGGAGTGTCTCAACGAACGGGCAAAGATCGTCAAGAAGGTCGGGGCCTTGAAGCGGCAGACAAAGGCCGATCTCCATTCTCCCGACCGCGAACGGGAGATCTATGATCGCTTAACGGCACTGAACCGGGGACCCTTTCCCAATGCCGCGGTGGTTGCGGTCTTCCGTGAAATCCTTTCTGCCTCTCTCTCGCTGGAAGGGCCCTTGAAGGTTGCCTATCTCGGTCCGCGGGCGACCTTCACGCACCTTGCCGCCGCCCAGCGCTTCGGCGAATCGATCGGCGAGGTCCCGGTCAGTTCCATCAAGGAGGTCTTTGAAGAGGTGGAGCGGGGGAGGTCGGATTACGGCGTGGTGCCGATCGAAAACTCTACGGAGGGGGTCGTCAATCATACGCTCGATCTCTTCGTAGAATCTCCCTTAAAGATCGCCGGAGAGGTTCTCCTGAACGTTACGCATCATCTTCTCTCCCAGTCCGGGAAGATGGAGGAGATCCGGAAGGTCGCCTCGCATCCGCATGCGATCGCACAGTGCAGGAACTTTTTAGAGAGGGAGCTCTCCGGGGTCCCGATCCTGGAGGTCTCCAGCACCGCACGGGCCGCCCAGATCGCAGCTGCGGATCGGAGCGTGGGGGCGATCGCCTCCGAACTGGCGGCGCGGATCTATCGGCTCGCCGTGATCAAGCGGCGGATCGAGGACAACATCCATAATCGGACCCGCTTTCTGGTCATTGCGCCGAAATCTCCTTCCCTCTCCGGGAAGGACAAGACTTCCATTATGGTCTCCTTGAAAGATCGGGTCGGCGCCCTGCATGATTTTCTGCGAGGGTTCGCGGAGCATGGGGTGAATCTCACGATGATCCAGTCGCGCCCCTCGCGGCGAAAAGCGGGGGAATACGTTTTTTACATCGATCTGGAGGGGCATCTGGAGGAGCCGCGCGTCTCCAAGGCGCTTGAAAATCTCTCCCGCGGAACGCTCGGTCTGAAGGTCCTCGGTTCCTATCCGATCGCCGCATGTTAGATCGCCTTCTGGTCAGCCCCGACATCGCCCTCCTTCCCCGATACCGGGCCGGAGAATCGATTCGGGGAGCCGTCAAACTCTCCTCGAACGAAAACCCCCTCGGCCCATCCAAAAAGGCGATCGCAGCCGCCCGCGCGGCGCTTGGATCGGCCCATATCTATCCCGATGGGGAGGCGCGCCGCCTCAAAACTCTTCTGGCGGAGCGCTGGAAGGTCGACCCCGGCCAGATCGTGGCGGGGAACGGATCAAACGAGATCATCGAACTTCTGGTCCGGACCTTCCTGATCCCCTCGGATGAGGCGGTGGGGGCCCAGCCGACCTTCTCGCTCTACCGCCTGATGGCGACCGCGGCCCATGCCCGCTATGTCGCCGTCCCGCTGAAGGAGGGGCGCCATGATCTCCCCGAGATGGCGCGCCGAGTGACGGAGCGGACCCGGCTCCTCTTCATCTGCAATCCGAACAATCCGACCGGGACGATCGTGACCGACCAAGAGGTCGGCGCTCTGCTCGACCGTCTCCCGCCGCATGTCCTTGTCGTCTTCGACGAGGCGTACGCCGATTTCGTCTCGAATCGTTCTTTTCCCCGCACCGTCGAGGCGGTGCGCCGAGGATTGCCGGTCATCATGCTGAGGACCTTCTCGAAGATCTACGGCCTGGCCGCCCTGCGGATCGGTTACGGGGTCACGACCCCCCAGATTGCCTCCCTGCTCGATAGGGTCCGGCAGCCGTTCAACCTCGGCGGGGTGGCGCAGGCTGCCGCGATTGCCGCCCTCTCCGATCTTAAGCATCATAACCGGAGTCGCGCGCTGGCGATTGTGGGGCGCAGGCGCCTGAGCGCGGCCCTCTTAAGGCTCGGATTCTCCGTCTATCCCTCGGAGGCCAACTTCGTCTATTTCGATACGGGCCGGGACGGCGAGAAGGTCTACCGCGCCCTTCTGGATGAGGGGATCGTCGTCCGCCATATCGAGGGTTCTCATCTGCGGGTCACGGTCGGGCTTGACCGGCAGAACCGGCGTTTTCTGGCCGCGATCAAAAAGATCGTTGCGAGGAGAAAGGGATGATCATCGTTTTAAAGCCCTCGGCCACGCCGCGCGAGGTCGAACACCTTCTTGCGCGGATCCGTGAACTGGGGTTGTCGCCGCATGTCTCGCGTGGAGAGGAGCGGACGATCGTCGGCGTCATCGGCGATGAGCGGGTCTTAAACGACCACCCGATCTCCGCCTTCCCCGGGGTGGAGAGCGTTCTCCCGATCCTCTCCCCTTACAAGCTCGTCTCCCGCGAGTTCAAGAAGGAGGACACGGTCGTCCAGGCGGGGGGGGTGGCGATCGGCGGAAAGAAGATCGCGATCATGGCCGGCCCCTGCTCGGTCGAAAAGAAAGATCTCCTGGTCGCCATCGCCGAGGAGGTGAAAACGGCGGGCGCGGTCGTCCTCCGGGGGGGCGCGTTCAAGCCCCGTACCTCTCCCTACACATTTCAAGGGCTCGGGCGCGAGGGTCTTGAGTATCTTGCCGAGGCGAAGAAACGGACCGGGCTGATCGTGATCACCGAGGTGATGGACCCGCGCGACGTCGAGTTGATGATTGATTTCGCCGATATCCTCCAGATCGGCGCGCGGAACATGCAGAACTTTACCCTTTTGAAAGAGGTCGGCGCGCAGCGGACCCCGGTCCTTTTAAAGCGGGGGATGTGGGCGACCATCAAGGAATTCCTGATGGCGGCGGAGTATGTCATGGCCGCCGGAAACCACCAGGTCATCCTCTGCGAGCGGGGGATCCGGACGTTCGAGACCGCGACGCGCAACACGCTCGACCTCTCCGCGATTCCGGTGGTCCGCCAACTTTCCCACCTCCCGATCGTGGTCGATCCCTCGCACGGGGTTGGGAGATCCGATCTGGTCGCCCCGATGGCGAAGGCGGCGATCGCCGTGGGGGCTGACGGCCTTTTGATCGAAGTCCATTCCAATCCGGAGGAGGCCTATTCGGACGGCGAGCAGGCGATTCTCCCCTCCCAATTCGCGGCCCTGATGCAGGATCTGCGCAAAATCGCGGCGGCCGTCGGGCGGGAGCTCTAGGCTCGATGAGCGCAGTTAGAGACCTGCGCAGAATATTATGAAGCCGCTCTTTAAAAAAATCGCAATCGTCGGGGTCGGACTGATCGGCGGCTCGCTCGGCCTCGTCTGCCGGCAGAGGGGGATCGCAAAGTCGGTCCTCGGCTGGGATCGATCGCGCGAAAATCTCGAGGAGGCGGTCGCCGCAGGCGCCATCGACCTTGCGGCCGCGAACCTCCCAGAAGCGATCCGGGAGGCCGATCTGATCGTCTTTGCCACGCCGGTCGGGACCTTCGAGGAGCTCGCAAAAGAGGCCTCGGCCGCAGCCCGGCCCGACGCGCTCTTTACGGATGTTGGAAGCGTCAAAGGGGATCTGGTCGCCTCGATGGAGAAGATCCTGGAGAATCGCGGCTATGTCCCTGCGCATCCGATCGCGGGGAAGGAGCGCTCCGGCGTCGCCTCCGCTTCTGCCGAACTTTTCGTCGGCTGCAAGGTCATTCTGACGCCGACTGAAAGGACCGATGCCAAGGCGAAACGGAGGGTCGGGCTCCTCTGGGAAAGGGCGGGGGGCGTCGTCATCGAGATGACCCCCCAAGAGCATGATCGGGTCTTTGCGGCGCTGAGCCATCTTCCTCACGTCGTCGCCTATTCATTGGTCTATGCGCTGCTTGACCCGCGTCTGGGGATTGAGAATCGGATCCGCTTCTCGGCGGGCGGGTTGAAGGATTTTACCAGGATCGCCGCCTCCTCTCCCCAGATGTGGCGCGATATCTGCCTTAAGAACGGCGGCGAGATCTCCCGGGCGATCGAGGTGTTTGAAGAGGTCCTCGCGCGGATCAAGGGGGCCATCGCCAGGGGGGATCCCGCGCTCCTGACGGAGATCTTCTCGCGCGCCAAAGAGATCCGCGAGCGGTTGTGAAAGTTTTTCGGGTAGAGCCCGGAAGTCCCCTGCGCGGGACGATCCGCGTCCCCTCCGACAAGTCGATTACGCATCGGGCGATCCTCCTTGCCGCGGCCGCCTCCGGCGAGACACGGATCCGTCGCCCCCTCCTTGCCGACGATACCCTCGCGACGCTCGCGGCGGTGGAAGCGATGGGGGTGAAGGTTGAGCGAAAACCCGAGGCCCTGGTCATCTCCTCGGAAGGCTGCCTCTCGGAGCCTTCATCCGTCCTTGATCTGGGAAATTCCGGGACCTCGATCCGCCTTCTGGCCGGCCTCCTTTCGCCTCAGCCCTTCTTCTCCGTTCTTACGGGCGATCAATCTCTTCGATCCCGGCCGATGGGGCGCGTGGTGGAGCCGTTGCGACGGATGGGGGCGAGCATCGAAGGGCGGCGAGGGGGAGATCTGGCGCCGCTTGCGATCCGCGGAGGGGAGTTGAGCGGGATCCGGCACGACTTGACGATTCCGAGCGCGCAGGTGAAATCGGCTCTCCTTATAGCCGGCCTCTTTGCCGAGGGGATCACCAGCGTTTGGGAGCCGGCCAGATCAAGGGATCATACGGAACGGATGCTCCGACGGTTCGGCGCCCGCTTGTCCGAACAGGACGGATTGTTGAGCATCAGCGGGGGCGCGCGCCTCTCGGCCTGCGAGGTGGAGGTCCCGGGGGACTTCTCATCGGCCGCGTTCTTTCTGGCGGCCGCCACGCTGGTGGAAGGGTCGGACCTGACGATCGAAGGTGTCGGAATCAATCCAACCCGGACCGGCGCGCTCGACATCCTCCTCTCGATGGGGGGGCGGATCGATCTGATCAAGCGGACAGGTTCCGATTCTTCCGATGCGGAGCCGGTTGCCGACCTTCGTGTCAGATATGCCCCGCTCTGCGCCGTCTCCTTTGACGGCAATCTCCTGTTGCGGGCGATCGATGAGTTTCCGATCCTCTGCGTGGCCGCCGCGGCGGCATCCGGCACGACGATCATCTCGGGGGCCCCGGAACTTCGCGTCAAGGAGTCTGATCGGATTAAGAGCATGGCCGAGGGGCTCCGGGCGTTTGGGATCGGAGTCCAGGAGAGGGAGGATGGATTGGCCATTGAAGGGGGCCCAATGCGGGGAGCGGCGGTTAAGAGCTTCGGCGACCATAGGGTTGCGATGGCCCTTGCCGTGGCCGGGCTGATCGCACGGGGGGGGGGACCGCACAGGGGGGGACTGTGATCGAGGATATCGACTGCGTCTCCACCTCCTTTCCCGGCTTTTTCGATCTTCTGACCAAGGCGGCCCATTGAGGCGGGTGATCATTGCGGTGGACGGCCCGGCCGGGGCCGGCAAAAGCAGCGTCGCCAAGGGGCTCGCGGAGCGTTTCGGATATCTCTATATCGATTCGGGCGCCCTCTACCGCGCGCTGGCGTACGTCGTGACGAGCGAGGGGCTGGATCCGGCTCGCCTCGACGAGGCGTCCTTCCGCGTTGAGCGGACCGACCTCTCGCTGATCCGCGCGGAGGGATCAATGGCCGCGGCAATTGACGGAAAGCCGGTTGATCGATCGATCCGGACCCCGGCAATCAGCCGGGCCGCCTCGCTCCTTTCGACGCATCCTCCCGTTCGCGAAAAGGTCAACCGCGTTTTGCGGGCCGCGGTGCGGGGAATCGATGCCGAGGGATTCGTTATCGAGGGACGCGATATCGGGACCGTGGTCTTCCCCGAGGCCGATCTAAAATTATTCCTCGACGCCCCGCCGGAGGTGCGCGGCGAGCGGAGATGGCGGGAACTGAGGGAGCGCGGCATCGACGCGGAGCTTGCCGAGACGATCGAGGAGGTGCGGCAGAGGGACCGGCAGGATCGGGAACGTCCCGTCGCCCCTCTGATCGCAGCGCCCGACGCCCAACGTGTCGATACCTCCTCCTCCTCACTGAGCGGGTTGGTTGAGACGCTGGGGGAGGCCGTGGGAAAAAAGTTGAATCCGCCCGGTCATTTCAGGGATAATTAGTTCTGCTTTACTGGATCGTATATTATCTGGTGCGTCTTGTGGCGCGGCTGGCCTTCCGCCTCGAGGTTTCGGGAGCGGAGAACGTCCCGCGCCGCGGGCCGCTGATCATCGCGGCCAACCACCAGAGTTTTCTCGATATCCCGCTGCTCGGATGCGCGCTGCCGCGGCGTGTCGATAACATCGCCAAGGCCGAGCTCTTCTCAAATCGGCTCGTGGCGCGGTTCTTCCTGATGTTGGGGGGGATTCCGCTGAGGCGGGGTTCCGGAGATAGCGGGGCGGTTTTTGAGGCGATCCATCGATTGCGAGCCGGGCGGGCGCTGGTCATCTATCCGGAAGGGACCCGCAGCCCAGACGGGAAGATTAAAGAGGCGAAGGCGGGAATCGGGATGATTGTCGCATATACCGGCGTGCCGGTCTTGCCGGCCCTGATCGAGGGGACTGGTTCGGCATGGGGGAGGTCCGTGCGCCGGATCCGTCTTGTCCCGGTGCGGATCACGTTCGGGAAACCGATCGATTTTCGGCCCCAGATCAAGTTGCACGGAGATTCGAAAGCAAAAGGAGACCGCAAGGTCATTTACGAGAGGATCGCGCGCGAGGTCATGCGGCAGATCGATGACCTGCGGCCAGAGCCGGCGGCGCGGAGGTCCGGCCTGCGGGATCGGGAGGCCGTCTCGCCCGATCAGAAGTCGGAGGGTTGATGGAGGTCGTTGTCGCCCAGCACGCCGGATTCTGCTTCGGGGTGAAGCGCGCGGTGAAGATGGCGTTTGAAGCGGCCGAGGGGCCGGAGGCAGTCCACACGCTGGGACCGATCATCCATAATCCGCAGGTCGTGGAGAAGCTGACCCAACGGGGGGCGAAGCGGGTTGATTCGCTTGACCAAGTCTCGGAGGGGACGTTGATCCTCCGCTCGCATGGAGTGTCCTCCCCCTCCGTTATCCAGGAGGCAAAGGCGCGCGGTCTTTCGGTGATCGACGCGACCTGCCCGTATGTCACCAATGCCCAGAATTACGCGCGCGCCCTGATTTCCCAGGGGTATCAGGTGATCCTTGTCGGGGATCCGGAGCATCCCGAGACCAAATCCGTTTTGGGGCATGCGGGGGGAGAGGTGATTGTCGGCGAGGATTTTGAGGAGATCCGGAAATGTCTTGGGAGCGGGACGAAAAAGCGGATCGGGATCATCTCGCAGACCACCCAAACCTATTCAAAGTTCTCGGAGATCGTGGTAAGATGCCTTGAAATATCGGAAGAAGTTAAAGTTTTTAATACGATCTGTTACGCGACCGAAGACCGCCAGACCGAGGCGAAGACGTTGGCCCGAAAAGTGGATCGGATGGTGGTCGTCGGAGGAAAAAACTCAGCCAATACCACCCACCTCGCGGAAATCTGTCAGGAGTCCGTTCCGACGTATCACATCGAAACGGCCGCGGAACTGGAGGAGCGTTGGTTCGAAGGGGCTGAGACGGTGGGTGTGACGGCCGGGGCTTCAACGCCCGACTGGATCATCTCGGAGGTAGTGGGAAAATTATCGCAGATGGGGTCCCCAAAGGCGCTGCCTTTGGGGGTGGAGATAAAAGGGGGAGCAACCGGGTGAACGGCATAAAAGAGGAGAGGGAGGAGATGGTGGCCCTCTACGAGCAGAGTTTTAAGAACGTGCAGGAGGGGAGCGTCGTCGACGGGACCGTCCTTGCGGTGGAGAAAGACGGCGTCCTGGTCGATATCGGATATAAGTCCGAAGGGAGGGTCCCCCGCGAAGAGTTTACCCCCGACGAACTTGCCGCCATCAAACCGGGAGATCGTCTCCCCATCTACATCGAAGAGCGCGAGGATCTCGAGGGAAATCTCATCCTCTCCAAGGAGAAGGCCGACCGGATGAAGATCTGGAAACAGATCGAGCAGATCTACCAGCGCGGCGAGACCGTCGAAGGGAAGGTCCTCTCCCGGATCAAAGGGGGGATGATCGTCGATATCGGCGTGAAGGCGTTTCTCCCCGGCTCCCAGATCGAACTGCGGCCGATCCGCGACCTGGATTCCCTGATCGGAAGAACCTATCCGATGAAGATCATCAAAATGAATCATCGCCGGGGGAACATCGTGGTCTCGCGCCGCGTTTTGCTGGAGGAATCGCGCGACAAAAGAAGGCGACAGACGCTGGCCGGCCTCTCCGAGGGGCAGATCGTTGAGGGGGCGGTCAAGAACATCACCGAATACGGCGCCTTCGTCGATTTAGGGGGGATCGACGGACTGTTGCACATCACCGATATGTCGTGGGGGAGGGTGGGGCACCCCTCGGAACTCTTCTCCGTTGGCGCGCGGCTTCAGGTCGTCATCTTGAAGTACGATCGGGAGAGCGGGCGGGTCTCGCTCGGATTAAAACAGAGGACGCCGGACCCCTGGCAGAAGGTCGAAGAGAAGTATCCGGCCGGGACCCGCATCGCGGGCCGCGTGGTCTCACTTACCGATTACGGCGCTTTCGTCGAGATCGAGCCGGGAGTGGAGGGGCTGGTCCATGTCTCCGAGATGACCTGGGGACACGAGGTAAAGCACCCCTCCAAGATCGTCAATGTCGGGGACCAGGCCTCCGCCGTCGTCCTATCGGTCGATCGGAGGGCCCGGAAGATTTCGCTTGGAATGAAGCAGGCGGAGCCGAATCCATGGGAGGCCGTGGAGAAGAAGTATCCGGCCGGAACGCGCATCTCGGGAAAGATCCGCTCGCTGACCGACTTCGGGGCCTTTGTCGGCCTGGATGAGGGGATCGACGGTCTCATCCATATCTCCGACATCTCCTGGACGAAGCACATTAAGCATCCCTCCGAGGTCTTCAAGAAGGGTCAGCCGGTCGAGGCGGTGGTCTTGAAGGTGGATCGCGAGAAGGAGCGGATTTCTCTGGGACACAAACAGTTGACCTCTGATCCGTGGGAGCACGAGATCCCGCAGAAATACGCGGTGGGGAATCGGGTTTCGGGCAAGGTTGTCAAGATCACCGATTTCGGGCTCTTTTTGCAGTTGGAATATGAAATCGAGGGGCTCGTCCATATCTCCGAGTCCGGTATCGAGCAGGGATCGCGCCTGGAGAACAGTTTTCATATCGGCGACGAGATCTGGGCGAAGGTGATCCGGATCGATCCGAACGAGCGGAAAATCGGCCTTTCGATCAGGGAACATCGCCGGGATGAGGATCGGGAGGCGATGGAAGAGTTCCATTCGGGACAGCCGGCCTCCGACAACTCTCTTGGGGCGGTCGCCGATCGCGTCGCCGGCAAGAAGGGAAGCACGAAGCCTGAATGAAGAGCCGCTGAGTCCGAAAGACCGAGATGGCGCCCCGCTCCCCCCGTTTTGGATTCCTCCTTTTTTTCTCTTTCCTGCTGATCTTCTTTCTGATCGTTTTTGCCCGGACCCGGGCAATCGAGAAGATCCGCAACGGAGATCTTGCCCTCGTTAGGATCGAGGGGGTCATCCTCGACTCGAAAGAGATCCTGGATCAACTCAAGCGCTATCGGAAGGATGACTCGTTGCGGGCGATCGTGCTGAGGGTGGACAGCCCCGGCGGGGCCGTGGTTCCCTCGCAGGAGATCTACCGGGAGGTTCGAGCGATCCGGGACGAGGGAAAAAAGAAGATCGTGGCGTCGATGGGGACGGTGGCCGCCTCCGGGGGATACTACATCGCCGCCGGGACCGAGCGAATCGTCGCGAACCCCGGCACCCTCACCGGGAGCATCGGAGTCATCATGGAGCTCCCGAATATCGAGGGGCTCCTCTCGAAGATCGGGGTTCGGGCAGTCACCATCAAGTCGGGCGAGCGTAAGGACACCGGCTCGCCGTTCCGGAAGATGTCTGTCGAGGAGCGGGCGCTGCTGCAGTCGGTTCTCGACGACGTGCACGCGCAGTTCATCGAGGCGGTCGCCTCCAGCCGGTCCCTTCCGGAAAAGGAGGTGCGCGCCCTTGCGGACGGGCGGATCTTCACGGGGCGGCAGGCGAAAGAGAAGAGGCTGGTCGATGACTTAGGAGGGCTGGACGATGCGATCAAGATTGCGGCCGAAATGGCGGGGATCAAGGGGGAGCCGCGGCTCGTCGAGTCAAAACCGCGCTTTTCCATCTTCGACCTTTTCCGGGACCGGATCCGGCTGCCCGCCGTTGAATTGAAATATCTGATGTCCTTTTAATGGAGGAATCATGACCAAGGCCCAATTGATTGAGCGCGTCTCCGAACAGGTCAACGGCCTAACCAAGAGGCAGACCGAGATCATCGTCAACCAGATCTTCAACAGCATCAAGGAGGCCCTCGCGCGCGGCGACAAGATCGAGATCCGCGGTTTCGGCTCCTTCCGGCTTCGCCATCGGCGGATGCGGGAAGGTCGTAATCCGAAGACCGGAGCGTCGGTCTCCGTGCCGGCCAAGAAAGTCCCCTTCTTTAAGGCGGGAAAAGAGTTAAAAGAGCTGGTCGACCAGACTTAGCAGTTTCCCTGGCTGGCGCCTGCCGTATCGACCGGACCTTGGACCCGAGGCGGGAGCGGGAGCCAGGAGTTATTCCGCGCTGAGACCGTCGACAAGGTGTTGTTGACCACCTCCGCCTCTCCGGAGTTGCATCCCAGGCTGTTCTGCTCGAAAAGCGGCTCCCCCCCGCTGACGAGGACGGCGGTTTCGTTTCTAACGATCTGATTCTCCCTGAACGCTGGGGTTCCCCCGTCGACCGCCACGCCGGTCCCTCCTGCCACGGCGATCACGTTGTTTCGGACCTCGATCGAGCCTGAAGCAACCTGCACCCCGATCCTCCCCCTCTGGAACGTGTTTCCGACAACGGAGCCCAATGGGGCCTCGGAGAAGAGCCCGATCCCGCTCCCGGCATCGATCTGGAAGGCCTCGAGGCGGGAGCCGTCGGCCATGATCACGACGGCTCTGGGGGTCGAATCAAAGCTGATTGCCTGAAGGATCGCGGCGGTCTCCCCGGTGGTCCCGGAGCCGACGAGGGCGACCCCATCTTTCAGGCGTATGGGGAAACTCTCCCCGGGAGAGGCCGCCAGCCCGGTCCCGCCGACGCCGTACGTCCCCGGCTTAACCGAGATCGTGTCTGTCGACTGGGCGACCGACAGGGCCTTGGCAATGGTCGCGAACGGCTTCTCTGCCGATCCGTCGTTCGCGTCGTTTCCGCCCCGCCCCAGCGGCGCGACGAAGATGGTTCGGGAGGAGGGGGCGACCTTCCCGCCGCCGCATGCCGCCACCAGGAGCGCGAAGATCAGCAGCCGACGCACGTTAGATGAGGCTTTTGATCTGCGGGACGATCGAGTCGATCGGGACCTCTTGCTGCGTGCCGTCCTCCATTTTCTTGACGATCGCCTTCCCGCGCGAAAGTTCGCTCTCTCCGATGATGACCGTGAATTTTGCCGAGAGGCTTTCGGCGGAGCGCAACTGGCTCTTCAGGCTCTTGCCGGAAAGAGCGATCTCGCAACGAACGCCGCTTCGCCTGAATGCAAAGAGGAGCGGGAGCGCGCGGAGCGTCGCCTCCTCCCCCAGGACCGCGAGGAAGAGGTCAGTCGTCGGCGGGGAGGGTTGGATCGGAAGGAGAGAGACCAGCCGCTCCAGTCCCAGGGCAAAGCCGATCGCGGGGGTGGGGGGGCCTCCGAGCATCTCGACCAGGCCGTCATATCGCCCTCCTGCCGCCACCGCATTCTGCGCCCCGAGGCGCGAGGCGACAACCTCGAAGGCGGTCCGTGTATAATAATCGAGCCCCCGGACCAATCTCGAATTGACCCGGTATTTTAAATCGATCCGATTCAAACCCTCTCTGACGGTTTTGAAATGTTGGGCGCAGGCGGGGCAGAGAGAATCGATCGGCGCGGGGAGATCCGCGATCTTCTGCGCGTCCCGTTTACAGTCGAATACCCGCAGCGGATTTTCCCCCGCGCGGCGCTTGCAGTCCTCGCAGAGTGTGTCGAGTCGCGAAGCGAGGGCCTTGGAAAGTCTCTCCCGATACGGGGGGCGGCACTGGAGGCAGCCGAGCGAGTTGATCTCCAACGTAAAATCTCCCGAGGAGAGCCCGGCATCCTCCAGGACGGCGATGAGGAGCGCGAGAATCTCAACGTCGATCGCCGGATCCGGGCTCCCGATCGCCTCGACCCCGAACTGATGGAACTGGCGGAGGCGGCCCGCCTGAGGCCGCTCGTGCCGGAACATCGGGCCGAAATAGTAGAGTTTGGTCAGCCCCTGCGGGGCGCTCAAGTGATGCTCCAGGTAGGCCCGGACGATCGGCGCGGTTCCCTCGGGCCGTAAGGTCACCTTTTTTCCGTCCCAGTCCTCGAAGGTGTACATCTCTTTTTCAACGATGTCGGTCGTCTCGCCGATGCTTCGGGAAAAGAGGCCGGTCTCCTCAAGGAGCGGAGGGGAGATCTCGCGGTATCCGAACGATTCGGCGGCGCGGCGGAGCCGATCTTCGGCCTGTCGGCGGGCTGCGGCCTCTTCGGGGAGGAGGTCCTTGAATCCTCTGAGCGTTTTAAATTTTCCCATGCGAGGATGATAGCATTGATCGATTTTCTTTGGTAGAATTTTGCCGCGAGCGGGAATAGCTCAGGGGTAGAGCACAACCTTGCCAAGGTTGGGGTCGCGGGTTCAAATCCCGTTTCCCGCTCCAGATTTTTCGAGCACTTACGAAACACCCCCACCTTGATTTACCCTCGATTGTGTCATAACCTGCGGCCTCCAGCACTGAGCAATAGGGAAATGGTTTTATGAGCACAGAAGCCGATACCTGTCGAAAATACGTTCTCCCCAAATTGCTTCAAACCGGCTGGGACAACGAGCCGCACTCTTTTACCGAGCAGAAGACATTTACAGACGGCCGGATTGTTATGATGGGAAGCAACGTCCGCCGCCGTGTCCAAAAGCGAGCCGATTATCTGCTGCGATACACGCGGGATTTTACGATTGCTGTGATCGAGGCCAAGGCAGATCACAAGTCGCCGGGCGATGGGTTGCAGCAGGCCAAGGGATATGCCGAGATGCTTGGTCTCAAGTTCGCGTATTCGACGAATGGGCATGGTATCGTCGAGTTCGATTACCTCACTGGCAGGGAGCAGGAGCTGAGCACGTTCCCATCGCCGGAGGAGCTCTGGTCAAGACTGTGTACAACGCAAGGCCTCAGTGATGAAACAACAGTCCAGCGTCTCTTGACGCCGTTCAATCATCTATCAGGGAAAAGCCCGCGCTATTATCACGAAATTGCGGTCAACCGTGCGGTCCAGGAGATCTTACAAGGCAAACAGCGAATTCTATTAACCATGGCGACCGGGACGGGGAAAACGATTGTCGCGTTTCAGATCTGCTGGAAACTGTGGGCGTCGAGATGGAATCGCATCGGTGAATATCGGCGACCTAAAATCCTTTATTTGGCTGATCGTAACATCTTAGTCGATGATCCCAAAGACAAGATCTTTGCACCGTTCGGCGACGCTCGATGGAAGATCGAGAACGGGGAGGCGAATAAAGGCAGAGAAATGTACTTTGCGATCTATCAGGCTATTGCGAAGGATGAACGCCGGCCGGGCCTCTATCGTGAATATGATCCCGGCTTTTTTGATCTCATCATCGTGGACGAGTG
>CAZSHZ010000135.1:0-6942 GCA_964606955.1 uncultured Nitrospirota bacterium | reverse complement strand
GGCTACAGCCTCCTTCTCCAGGCCTTCTCGTGGGTCTGCCCCCTGACCTACGTGGAGAATGCGTTGCGAGAACGCTCCTCCACTGATAGCTACTATTCGGAGTCGTTCATCGAACATTACCTTCAGCCGCTGATCTATATGGATATCAACCGCACCCCGCTACTGATCGCCACCGGCCTGCTGATCGCCCTCTCTACGGTCGTCTACTATCGCTTCGGGAACGCCACCAAGCGGCCCCGGAGTCGGCCGCCCACCGATGGATAAAGAATTCCGGTTAACCGATGCCGGCGCGGCGCTGTTTGGCGCGGATGTAAATGACGATCTCCTGGACGTCCTCGCGGCTTAAAGCCGGGTAGGGGGGCATGTCGCCGAAGCCCCAGTGATGTGCCCGGACGCCGTTGGCCGCCGCTAGATGAAAAGCGGCATCCCCATGGTGGTTCGGCTCGTAGATCCGATGGACAAGGGGCGGCCCCTGCGCCGTCCCGGTCCCTTCCGACCCGTGACAGCGGGCGCAGTTTGCGGAAAAGAGCGCCTCCCCTTTCGCCGAGGTGATGATCGCCCCTCCCTGCGGACCCTCCCGACGACAGGCCCCGGCGAAAAACAGAAAGAGAGCGGCAGCAAGGGCTCGGCCGATCCTCATGTCGCCCCCTCCGGGGCGTAGCGCTCGACGACTATCTTCTTTCGAACTTTCCACTCCCCGCTCTCGGCCCCGGCCACCAGGAGTTGCAGTTCACGAAGGCGGACCTTTTTGCCGTCTTTGCGCGCTACCTCCATCGTCTGGAGGAGCGAGATCTCGGCGGAATCCTCCTTCAACGTCGTCTCAAAAATATGGAACGAGACGCGCAGCTCCTTCGCCTCTCGGTAGACGGCCAAGAACTCCGACTCGAGGAGGGGATCGGGAGCGGCGAAATTCGAAAGATAGGCAGCGGCATCTCCGGTCCGGTAAGCCGTTTTGAGCCGGTCAAGAAGTCGGTGGATACCCTCTTCCGGAGATACCGGACGGGGTTCCTCGACTGCGGGGGCGCTGGAAGCAGGCTCCGATTCGGGCGGAGGCGGCGCAGGCGACAGAGGCGGCGCAGGCGCGGGAGACGCCGGGGTAGGCAGCGATGAGGCAGGCGGTACGGGCGACGCAGCCGATGGGGGCGGAGGGAGCGGCTCAGGTGTCACCGTCGATGGGATTGCAGCCGGGATCGGCAGCGGTTCTTCCGGGGGTGCCTGCGGAGGCGGCTTCACACTTATGGGTCTAAATGTAGGTGCTTTTTGCGGAGGGGAAATTTTCGGCTCGATCTCCTCCCGCGCCGCTCCGATCGTCGGCTCCGGGGTAGGCGGCTCTAGCTTGGCCGGTTCGGCTTCAACCGGCGTCTCAATTTTCGGCTCGACAGCCGGGTCGATTAAGGGGACCACCACCTCTTTTCGGAGAAATAGTCCAAGGGCTAGGAGGGCCGAGACGGCGACGACCGTGATGCCCGCCAGGGCTTTCCGAAACCGGCGCCGCGGCAGTGCCTCCCCCGGCGGCGCCGGGAGCCGGGGCGGTAAGGGGACCGGGAGGAGCGGCGCAGAGTCCGGAAGCGAGGAGGGGCTCCCTTGGGGCCGCATCCGTTCCTGCCACGCCAGATCTCCGGAGAAAAAGGTTTTCATGTGCTCTCCCAGCGGCTCCGCCGATTCCTGAAGAGCCTGAACAAGGGCCGGATCGTCGAACGGCCCGAGGAGCGAGCGGACCAGATCAACATCCGATTCCTTCCGGGCCGGTTTTAAGAGGGAGGAGAATCCGACGTCGATCAGTTTGACGGTTCCATCGAAGGTCACCAGCACTTTTTCTCGGGTGAGACCCGCAGGATCGACTCCGACCTCGCGCGCCCAAGAGAGCGCTGCAGAGAGCTGCTCAACGATCCGGAGGGCCGCCTTCGAAGGGAGAGAGACTCCCCGCGAGCGGGCAAGGATATTGTCGAGACGCTTCCCCAATATCAGCGGCGTAACAAGGTAAGGAGTCCCCTCCTCCTCGCCGAAATCGATCACAGGGACGACGTTTTCATGCGAAACTTTCGTCATCTTCTCTGCAACCGAAAAAAATCGGGTCCTCACTGAAGGATCGCGCGCGAGGGACGGGGCGAGAAACTTTATAATCAGTCCCCCTTCCCCAAGATAGAGATGAAAAATCGGCTCAATCGCGAGGCGCTTTAAGCCGGCGAACCGGGGACTCTGACAGGGTATCGGCAGGCCCATTTCGCTCTAGGGGGTGTCGCTCACGTGGGAGCGGCGCGCCCCGGTGTCGCCCCCGAAGATCAAGAAGACCTTCTTCCCCTCGCGGATATGATAACTCCCCCAGGCGCCGGGGGCCCCCTGATAGAACGCGTTCGGGTCGGCGCCGGTCGCCTTCAGATAATCCGGGGCCGAGATCCCCGCCTCCATCACCGAATCTAAAAGGCACTCCGTGGTGAAACCGCCCCCCCGCAGGGCGACCTCGGCCAACAGACGGTTAATCTCCTCCCAATTTGTCAGGACCAGCGGTTCCATCTTAGGCCTTCTCCAATAGGCTGAGATGATACACAATCTATCACGATCAGCCCCTCCTTTGGGTTGACAAAGATGCCTTATATCGTGCATTTCTAATACATAAAAATTAAATATCACTTTCCTGTAGAAATTTCAAAACAATTAGATCATCTGGCCGGCCGTCGGAGGCACCGTCGTCTCTTCCCCTTCTCCAGAGGCCGACTCCTCGGCCCTCCTACTGGAAACAGGCCGGGCTGTTTGACTGAGACGAAAGATGTCACGATATTACGCGAAACTCAATAATTGTGGTTTTCCCGCGCTTGCGCTACGATTTGCTCATGACCTCTGCAACGCAAACAGAAGGGAAGGTTCTCATCCGCTATCCGGTCCGCGTCGGCCGCCAGGAAAACGGCGCCTGGTGGGTTCGATTCGAGCGATTGCCGATCACGGTGATCGAAAAGACCGAGGATGCGGCCCTGCGCAGCGCCGCCAGAGCGTTGCGGATGTATCTTCAGTCTCTCATCGAGGACGGCCTGCCGCTTCCTAACCCGCCGGAATCACTCCGGGGAAAAAGGACCGTTCCGATCACAATCCGTTTCCAATAGGTGGCCCATAAGGTTTGGCGTAGGCCGGATGGGAAAATCTTTGTGACCGCGATCCACCGAGGCGAGGATGTCGGTCGCAGCAAACTGGCGGATATTCTCAAGGATGCGGGTTTCACCCTGAGTTATTTTTACCAGAAATAGAACAGGCCGCTCTCGGCGTCTCATTTCGATCTCGGCCTCCCCCGCAAGAAACTCCTCAGCGGCTCCATCCTACAAAGAGGAAGAAATTATAGGTCCTTGATTGAAAAAGAGGCAACAGACAAATCGCCGACACGCCGCCGGCGTTGACGAGGTACGCGCGGTATCATAAAGTGTAGCGATCATGACGCCTTGTGAACAGGCTAGGCGATTTCCGGTTCGGTTCGCTCCGGTTGCCCTCTGGCTGGCGCTCGCCGGGTGCGGCTCGCCTCAGATCGCTCCTGAGCAGACCGTGCCGGTAACATCCATCACCTCTTCCAGGACCCCTGTAACCGTGCCCGGAGCGATCCAGAGCGGGGATACGCTTGAGGTGATTGTCCGGCGCGGCGCGGGGGAAGAGCGTTTCACTCCAGTCGTCAAGGAAGATGGGAAGGTGGCGGTCGGCGTCGTGGAGGAGCGGGTTGTCGGGCTTACCGCCGGCCAGGCGGAGGAGCTCCTACGCATCCGGCTCTCTCCCTTTATCCGTGAACCGCGGGTCCAGGTGATTGTCCGCCAACGGGCGATCCCGACGCAGAAGGTCTTCGTCTTCGGGGAGGTGAAGAAGCCTGGAGTTTATCCGCTGGCGGGCGGCGCGACGCTCCTCCAGGCGGTCGCGATGGCGGACGGCTATACGGGATCGGCGGTCCTCGAGAGTACGCGGGTGATCCGCGAAGATGGAGGGGGGAGCATAGTGATCGCTTCAAACCTTGAACGGCTTTTAAAACAGGGAGACCGCGGTCAAGACCTTCTCCTTCAGGACGGCGACATCGTCTATCTGCCGCGGGAGCGGATCGGCGACTGGAACGCCTTTCTGGCAAAAATCCGGCCGTCGCTCGAGTTCCTCACACTCCCGACACTCCCGGTCCAGAGCATCCTCCAGTTGCTTATACTGAATGAGGCGGTGAAGTGAGCGGGGCATAGCCGCCCCATTGCAGCAGGCATTCCCAATGGAGAGGACTTACCGTCTCAGCCTCCTATATCTTCTCGCCTTCTTTGTCGCTTCCCCGTCCGCTCACGGCTTCGTGCAGATCCCCGGCGCGGTGCATCTCCACACCAATATCAGCAGCGGCAACGACTCGTTGGATGAACTCGTTGAGCGCGCCCGGCGCTCCGGGATCGAGGCGATCGTCCTGACCGATAATTACCTTTTGAAGTTCGAATACGGGCTGTTTCCTCTGAGGAATCTGGTGCGAAAGAGAGTGGAGATGCCCTCCGTCCTCAAAGCCGGTCCAGAGCGGTATCTCGCCCTGATCAAGGAGACGCAGAGACGATACCCCGAGATGATCCTCATTCCAGGGGTGGAGGTTATCCCCCACTACTATTGGACCGGTTCGCTCTACCAGGGGAATCTCACGATGCACAACGGCCAAAAAAACCTCCTGGTTGTGGGGTTCGAGCGACCCCAGGAGTATCTTGGGCTCCCAGTGATCGGGAACGACCATGCCGCTTCTCCCCTCCGTTGGACGACCGCGGCCTACCTCCTTCCCGGACTCCTCCTCCCCCCCGGGATCTGGCTCTTGAGGCGAAAATATAAACGGACTCTCAGAGTGGGGATGTTTCTCCTCACCGAAAAGCGGTCATTGCGATGGCAGGGGTTGCTCCTGATCCTTGTCGGCCTCGTCTGGCTGGCAAATAACTATCCTTTTATCCAACGTCGCCTGACCCCCTATCAGAGGGATGTCGGGATGCAGCCGTATCAGGATCTGATCGCTTATGTAAAGAGTCGCGGAGGCCTGACGTTCTGGTCGCTCCCGGAGGCCCGCGATCATCACGTCATCGACTACGGCCGCCTCGGTTCCATTACGGTGAAGACCGAACCCTATTCAGAGGAGCTGGTGAACACCGACGACTACACCGGATTCGGAGCGATGGTTGCCGATAACAGCACGATGACCGATCCGGGCGACAGGTGGGATCGGATCTTAGCGGCCTATCTTGCAGGCGTTCGTCCCGCGCCTGTATGGGCGATCGGCGAGATCGCCTACCACGGGGAGGGAGAGGGAGGGACAAGGCTCCCGAGTATAGAAACCGTCTTTCTTGTCACCGAGAAGACGAAGGAGGGGGTCCTCTGGGCCATGCGGAAGGGCCGGATGTATGCGCGTCATCGAACCGCGGAGTACGGACTCATCTTAAATGATTTTTCCCTGCTCGACGAAGGTTCAGGGAAAAGGGCTCTCGCCGGTGACCTACTCGAAGTGGAGGGGGCGGGGCCTATTGCGATTACGATCGAGGTCACAACCACAGACGGCCGCTCCCGTCCGCTCCGCGGAGTTCTCATTCGCTCGGGCGAGGTTCTGGAGATCTTCAGAGGTAAGACCCCGTTTCAGGTCTCATACCGGGATCAGCTCCCTGGGGAAGGGGCCTACTACCGCCTCGATATCCGCGAGGGACCGGACCGTATCTTATCAAACCCGATCTTCGTGCAACTGCGCGATAATAAAAAAAATTTGCCTGAAGGATAAAACTTAGGCTACTATGGCGCAGACGAGAGGAGGTGCAATGATTTACCGGGCAATTCTGATCGGGATGATCACTCTTCTTGGAAGCGGGGTGCTCCTCGCCCAAGAGCCGGATCCATTCCCCGAGGAGACACGGATGCTCCTGGAGCAGTACAAAACCCTTCAGGCGAGTACCGCAAAACAGGCGGAGAGAGTAAAAAAACTTGAGGCGGAGCGGAGCCGGCTGACGGAAGAGATCGAGGCCCTGCGCCAGGAATTGGCAAGGTCGTCCGCAAGGGAGGAGAACCTAGAGGCGCAATTGACCCGCAGGCCATCTACCGGCGAGAAACAGCCCCTGACCGAAGATCTTGAGAAGGCCCAGGAGGCGCTTGCGACCGAAACGCGGGAGCGGGCCGCTCTTGAGGCCCAGATGCAGGGGTTGGAGAATCGCCTGAAGGAGGCCGAAGAGAGCCGGCTACAGTCCGAGGCACGGCTTCGGCAACTCGAGGCCTCCTTGCGCACCGAGCAGACCAAGACAAGCGAGGCGGCTGGAAAGATCACTGGGCTCGAAATGGCCCTTGCGCGGGAGAAGAGAGCGGCCCAGGCGAAGGCGACCGGCTCTCAAAGAACACAGGAGCTCGAGGTCCGCCTGCAGCAGGGGAAGATTGAACTCCTGACCCGCGAGAAGAAGATGTTGGAGGATTCCCTCGCATCCTCCGAGGAGGCCAACCGGAGGCTGCGTGAGAGGCTGGCCGCTCTTGAGGCGGAGAGGGTCGCGACGACGCGGGAGGACAGATCCCCCCGCCCCCCTCCCAGAACGGACGGGAAAACCGCAGATCAGGAGCAGCCTAGGCTCAAAGCGGTCATCGAAGAGATGCAGGGGCTCCAGAAGAAAATGCGCGACTCCATTGAAAAAGAATAGCGATGTATGGCTCTTCGTGGACTTGAGTGGGTAAATTTGAGGGGTTGACGGCCATGAAAGCCGCATAGATTGTGGATAAGAAAGGGGTAAAGGGGTTCCTCCCCTTTGTAAGGGGAGGTGAGGTGGGGTAGATCATGGTGACAAGATTTCTGAAGGGAGATACTGAGAAATTCCGTCGACAACACGGCATTGGCCCTTATATTGTGGATTTCTACTGTCCTGAAAAGGCCCTGGTCATTGAGGTGGATGGGGATGTGCATGGGGTTGGGGATCAAGTTTTAAGAGATCAGGAGAGGGAAAAGAAACT
>CAZSHZ010000134.1:0-7083 GCA_964606955.1 uncultured Nitrospirota bacterium | reverse complement strand
GGCCGTCGCCGCTAGTGAAACGGAGACGTTAAACGCCTGTGGAGGGGTTGTAAGACCTGGTGAGTGCAGGCCGACCCCAGGGAAGCAGGAACCGAACGCCATTTTAGGCAGTGTCCTAAATGGGTAAGTTTCGGGCAACGGTAGGCCGCTCCGTGCCGGTGTCTAGTCGAGCCAGAGAAGCGCAAGTAAAAGGTGGGCGGTTCCGACCGCGGCGAGGGTGAAGGGGACGCTGATCTTCATAAATGTCCGAAGCGGTACCCTGTCGCCGTGCTTTTCAAGGACGCCTATGGCGAAGATGTTTGCCGTTGCCCCGACCGGGGTGATATTCCCTCCCGTGCCGGTCCCGATCAACATCCCGAAGAGGAGAGGCCAGGGGCTAGACCCCAGCAGCCGGGCCAGATCCAGGCAGACCGGAATCATCAGCATCGTGAACGGGACGTTGTCGATGAACGAGGAGAGCGCCACTGATGCCCAGGTGATCCAGGCCAGAGCTTGGCCGGGCGTCTTGAGGCCCAGGCCATGAATGAGGCGGGCGGACTCCGATAACAGGTCGACGGCGCGCAGCGAGTAGACCACGACAAAGATCCCGATGATAAAAAAGAAAGAGTTCCAGTCAAAATTGATGAACATCTCCCGGGCTCGCCCGCGATTCACCCAGAGAGCGGCGCCCCCCCCCAAAAGCCCGACGACTCCCGGAGACAGCCCGTACTCTTGGCCGAAACCGAGAGCGACAACGGAGAAAACGAACAGGGCGCTTGCACCGTAGGTGACGGGGACCTCCTCGAGATGGAGTTCAACCCGTTTCTTCATCCCGGAAAATTGGAAGGATAAGGTCGAGAGGGCGACCACCACCCCGATCACCGTGATCGTCCCGAGACCGGGGCGCCCGAGGAACCAGTAAAAATCGCCGAACTTCATTCCGGTTTCCAGGGCAAGGATGAGCGCGGGCGGATCGGCGACCATGCTCACGGTCGTCACGGCGTTCGCGCTGATCGCGATTACCACCATGTAGGGTAAGAGCGGCGTCCTCAGACGTCGGCTGATTTCGATGGCGACCGGGGCGATCATCAGGACGACGCCCACATTCTCCATCCAGGCGGAGAGAAAGGCGCCGAGCACCGCCAGAGAGAGAATGACCTGTCGTTCGGTGCGGGCCGCGGCCAGGAGCCGCTCGGCAAGGAGTTTGGGAACCCCGCTGTCGGCAAAGGCGATCGAGATCATCATGAAGCCCCAGTAAATACCGAGCACGTCCCAGCGAACGGCGTCGGTCAGGGCTTCTCGGGGCGACAGAATCCCGAGAACCAGAAGGAGCAGAGCCGAGATCATGGAGACATATCCGATCTTGACCCACCGGCCCAGTGCAAAGACGTAGGTGGCGAGGAAGATCGCGAGTGTCAGCGTCTGGTTGAGACTCATCGGAACCGGCTCTCTTTGCTATTCTGCAGACGGGGAGGTCTGCCTCTTTCGGGAGCGGCGGGAGGGACCGAAAGGTTCCGTCGCGTGGCGTGGAGCGCTCGGGAAGCCGGCCATTTTTGAGGTGCCGCTGCGGCGCTTCGGTCGCCTTCGGGGTCAGCCGGAACGGCCTTCCTTGCGGAAGCTTTTCATCACCTCATCGGTGACCTTTTTCAGCGGCACGCCGGATTGCTGGGCGATCGCTTTCAGGTCGGCGTATTCCGGGGTTGCCTGGAGATCCGCTCCAGCCTTTCCTGAGACCTTGACCCGGACCGTGCCGTATTTAGTCTTGACCGTGGTGACCCTTCGGGTGAGTCTCTTGCGCGACATCTTCTGGACGCGCAGCCCGATCGTAGTCGTCTCGGCGAATAGGAGATCGGCCACCGCGTCCGCATCTTTCGGCTCGGCCAGGACGGTCAGGAGGATCCCAGGCCGCCCCTTTTTCATGATAATCGGGGTCATAAAAACATCGATGGCGCCGGCCGCGAACGATTTCTCCATCACATAGTCGAATAGCTGAGGGTTCATGTCGTCGATCGATGTTTCGATGACCACCACTTCCTCGTCCTCGCCGACGGGAGGCTCCGGACGATGTGACTCGGCCGGGCGGGAAACTCTGTCGGGCTCCGCCCGCTGCGTGTCGATCGTCTCCCGGCGATGACGTCCCTCTTTCACGGCGGTCGCCGCCTCGGCTCGCGCCTCCCGCTCCGGCCGGGCGCCCCTGAATTCTGGTCCGATCGGAGGAACCCCCTCCTCTTTGCCGATCAGCCGGCCGATCATCAGCCTGAGAAGGTTGGCGAACCCCGGGGGATTTTTGCTTCCCGCCCCGAAAGCGACCCGGTCGACCTGCATCGGAGGGACCGGCCCGAACTTCGATGCCAGCGTGGCGACCATGGCCGCGCCGGTCGGAGTCGTCAATTCCATCGCCGGACCCGCGGAATAGATCGGGACCCCCGAGAGGATTCGGGCCGTAGCAGGCGCCGGCACGGAGAGCCGTCCCGCTCGCCGCTCGACGCTCTGTTCCTCGGTGGGGGAGGGCTCTTTGACCTCTGTCGGTGATCCCTCAGACCGCTGGGGAGGGTGCGCGGGATGCGTCGCACTCCCGGAACCGACATTGACCGGTGAGAGGATCACCTCCTCGATCCCGAGGAGCGAAAGACCGACCGCGGTCCCGACCACATCGACCAGGGTGTCCAGCCCCCCGACATCGAGCAGCGTGATGTTTTTTTTCGCTTTGCCGTGGGTCTTTGCCTCCGCTTCGGAGAAGCGGTCGAGCGCCGCGATCGCCCGCTTCTTTGCGGTGGGATCCAGAGCGGATTGCTGGATCTTCTTTTCGACCTCGGTCAGGGGGAGCCGCGGCTCCTTTCCGTGCGCCAGGACATCGACTTTCGTCCCTTGAATCCCGGCGCGGTTGACGCGATGCGACTTCAGTTCGAAATTCCCGATCCCCAGAGAGGCGACCGCCTTCTGCATCTCCTCAAGCAGAACGCCGGCGTCGACCAGCGCGCCTAAGGCCATGTCTCCGGAGATTCCGCTGGCGCAGTCGAAATAGGCGATCTTCATTTGGCTGATACTAGCAGAAACGCCCCGGCTCTTCCAATGTCGGCGGCGAAAGTCATTTCCCCCCCCTCGGACGCCGCCGGATCGAGAGGATCCGGTGGGCCAGGCAGGCCGCGCCGAAACCGTTGTCGATGTTCATGACCGCTACGCCGGGGGCGCAGGAGTTGAGCATGGTGAGGAGCGGCGCGATTCCGCCGAAATTCGCGCCGTAGCCGCAGGAGGTCGGCACTCCGATCACCGGGACCGCCATCAGACCCCCTACGAGGCTCGGGAGGACCCCATCCATTCCGGCGGCCACGATGATAACGCCGGCCCGATCCAACCGCGCCTTCTGAGCAAAGAGGCGATGGACGCCGGCGACGCCGACGTCGTAAGCGGTCTCCACCGAATGACCGAGGGTCTCTGCCGTGACTTTCGCCTCCTCGGCGACTGGAATATCCGAGGTCCCGGCGGTAAGGATCATAATTCCGGGTGAACGCCTTCCGGCGGCTACGGTTTTCCCGACAACGAGCGTCCGGCCGACGGGGTTGTAAAGGATACTTTTGAATTTATCCTTCAGCGAATCCGCGATCTGGGGGGGGACGCGCGTTGCGAGCACCGCGGAGCCGTCACCGGCCATCCTCAGGATGATTTTTTCGGCCGCGCCGGGAGGTTTCCCTTCGCAGAAGACAACCTCGGGGATCCCCAGGCGGAGCGCCCTGTGCCGATCGATCTTCGCGATCCCCATCTCCTCGAAGGGGAGGGATTTCAGGCTCTCCATCGCCTCCTTGACGGATATTTTCCCCCCTGCAAGGGAATCAAGGAGCGCCCTGAGCCCTTTTGGGGTCACGAACCGGACCCGGTCAGCGGTTGGACGATCAGGGAGATATGCCACCGGATCTGCCTTAAGTTTGTCAGGACATCCAGATGGATCGCGGAGGTCTCGATCGACTCGGCGAGTCCGGCGTGAAGGCGCTGGATATGCGCGGCGCGCAGTCCCCTCTCGCGCTCGTTGAACACGGCGCCGCGCTTGACCAACTCGTGCGCCAGATCCGGGTTCTGGTCGATGAATGCCGCCACCAAGAGCTCGAAATCGCCGCCGACCATCCGGTGGAGCTCTTCGATCTCGCGGCTTCCCATGTCGGAGAAGCGGAGTCCTTTGTAGATCTTTTTTCTTCCGAGCTCGATGAGATTGTTATGGATGATGTCGCCGATGTTTTCCAGGTTGTGGATCGTTTCGAGCAGTGCCATCTCGCGGGCCGATTCCTCTTCCGAGAGCCCCGAGAATCCAAGCCGCGTCAGATAAAACTTTATCTCACGGTTCAGCCGGTCGACGCGCTCCTCGCTCTCCTGGATCCGATCGATCGCCTCCGCATCGTCCCGGATTAGGACGTCCAGGCTCTCCCGGTACATGGTCTGGACGACTCGGGCCAGCCGGACCGTCTCACGGGCGGCTTGACCAAGCGCAAGGGCGGGGCTCTCCAGGACCTTTGGATCAAGATAGAGAGGGCGCGCCGGATCCTGGCTGGGCGGGGGAGGAGGGATGAGGCGGGTCACCACGCGCGACAGAAGGGGTGTCAGGGGGAGGAAGAGGAGGGCGAGGCCGAGATTGAAAAGCGTATGGGCGTTGGCGATCTGGCGGGCCGCCGAGGCCGCTGAGGCCGCCGCGAGGGAGGAAAACGGGCGGAGAAACGGAAGAACCAGGGCGACCCCCAGGATCTTGAAGAGGATATGCGCGAATGCGACGCGGCGGGCCTCAAGATTCGTCCCGATCGACGCGATCAGCGCGGTTGCGGAGGTCCCGATGTTTGCTCCGAGGATGATGGGAACGGCCGCCGGAAGCCCGATCAGTCCCTGATCGGCCAGCGCGATGGCCAACCCGATCGTGGCGGCGCTCGAATGGAAAAGGGCGGTGAGGCCGGCGGCGATGACGACCGTGGCGACCGGCGCCGCGGAGGTCCAGAGAAGCGCCTCTCGAACCCACGGCTGCTCGGTGAGCGGCCCAAGCGCCTCTGTCAGAATCTTCAGGGCGGTGAAGATCAGCCCGAAACCGAGGATCGCCGTCCCGGCCGCTTTCAGCCGCCTGCGGCGGGATGCGAACTGGATGAAGAAGCCGGCCGCGACGATCAAGAGCGCGTAGTCGTAAGCGCGAAAGGCGAGAATCTGTACGGTGAGCGTCGTTCCGACGTCGGCCCCGAGGATGATCGGGATCGTCTGGGAGAGCTGGATAATCCCCGCGCCCGAAAGCCCGACAAGGATCACGGTCGTCGCGCTGCTGCTCTGGATGATCGCGGTCAGGGCAGCGCCGACCGCGAGGCCAAGGAGCCGGTGCCGGCCGACCGACCGCAGCAGAGTCCGGACCCGCCCTCCGGCCACCTCCTGCAGCGCCCCGCCGGCGATCTGCAGGCCGAGAAGAAGAAGGGCGATCCCGCCGGCGAACGCGGCGACGACGGCAATCATCCCCCCCCCGCCCCCCGCCTTCTTCGGAGTTGCCGGTGAGATCGCGGATCCGAGAATTCGTCCCCTTTCGCCTGGCGGATCAGTGCTCGGACGGCGTCGTCCGGAGGTTTGTCCTCAAAGAGGACCGCGCAGACCTCGCGGGTGATCGGCATATCGACATGATATTTCCTCCCGAGGGCGAGGGCGGTCCGAGCGGTCGTCACCCCTTCCGCCACTCCGCTTAAGTTGGCAAGGATGGCCGGGAGTTTCTCTCCGCGTCCCAGACGAAATCCGAGCGTATGATTTCTTGAAAAATCGCTGTTGCAGGTCAGAAAGAGGTCTCCCATTCCGGAGAGACCGTAGAAAGTGCGCCAGTCCGCGCCCATTGCCGTCCCCAATCGGGTCATCTCCCAGAGTCCCCGCGTGATCAGTGCGGCGCGCGTGTTCTCCCCATAGCCGAGGCCGTCGGACCCTCCTGCGGCGAGAGCGATTACGTTTTTCAACGCCCCCCCCAGCTGGACTCCGATCATGTCGCGACTGAGGAAGAGCCGGAAGGTCTCGGTCGTGAGGATCTTCATGAGCGACAGCGCCAGCCGCCTCTGAAGACAGGCCAAGGAGAGCGCCGTCGGCTGTCCCGCCGCCACCTCCCGCGCGAACGAGGGACCGGAGAGAACGGCGACCCCGGAAGGTTCTCTTCGTCCCAACGTCTTTGAAAGAAGATCGCTGATCAGGGAAAGGGTCTCGGGATCGAACCCCTTTGTGGCCGACACGACCGGGAGATCGCTCTTAACGTAGCGGGCAAGCCGCTCGACCACGGAGCGGGCCGCATGGGAGGGGACGGCGAAGATGAAGAGTTCCGATCCCGCCGCCGCCGTGGAAAGGGAGTCGGTCGCCTTAAGCGACGGGGGGAGCGGGAACCCGGGAAGATAGGTTTCATTTTCGCGCTTTCGGCGGATTTGGGAGACGACCTGGGGCTCATAGACCCAAAGCCGGACCGAATGTCCCGCGCGCGACAGAAGAAGCGCCAGGGCCGTCCCCCAGGCTCCACCGCCGATGACCGCAATCTGCAAGGCGAAAAATCTTAGGCGGCAGGCCCGCTGTTGTCAAGAATAGCGGAATAGACCCAAACAAGATCGTATGTTAAACTACACCCCCCAGGATGAATCTCCTCTTTTATCTTTTGTTGTTTGCCGTCGGCGCCGCGATCGGGAGCTTTATGAACGTCTGCATCCACCGGATGCCGAGAAACGAGTCGGTGGTCGTCCCCGCCTCCCGATGCCCCGTCTGCCGCGTGCCGATTCGCGCTCGGGATAATATCCCTCTGGCAAGTTTTCTCCTCCTGCGCGGCCGGTGTCGCGGCTGCGGCTCTCCCATCTCGTGGCGATACCCGGCGGTGGAGGGGGCAAACGCCCTGGCGTACGTCGTCCTCTTCACACTCTTTCCCTTTTCTGCCGCCGTGGTTTACGCACTTCTTTTTTCCTCGCTCGTCGTCGTCACGTTCATCGATTTTTCGCATCGGATCATCCCGGACGAAATTACGATTCCGGGGATGATCGTCGGCCTCTTTGCCGGGACATTCCTGCTGGCCGATCCGTTTACCCCGCACGCCCTGCTTGCGCGCTTCTCGGATGCGGCCATCGGGCTGGTCCTGGG
>CAZSHZ010000133.1:0-1971 GCA_964606955.1 uncultured Nitrospirota bacterium | reverse complement strand
TATGGCCCACATCCGAGTAATTCACGACCCTGCGGGGGAAACGTTGACGGTCTACTGGGCGGATCCCCGCGCCGATCAGGTCTGTGAAGAGACCGGGGAAGGGGTTATCCTTATTAAAGACGCAAAGACCCAGGAGGTCATTGGTTTTGAGCGTCTTTATTACCGCCCGGAACCCGGGACTAAAACTGTTACAGTTGAGACCAGCGAAGCGACCCGGTAAGAAGCGTTCTAAGCAATCTATCGCCACGACTTCAACGGCAGATGATACAATCATCATGGAAAAGCAAGAATCTCCTCCTATCGACATTGCCGAACTGAACGCGAAGCTCCAGAAATGGCGAAAGCAACACGACACGCCGGCAAAGGTGGCCGCCGCGCATCGGAAAGTGATCCTGGATCGCGTCGTCCAGTCCATGGCGTTCGAGAACGAAATTGCGAAAGCATTGTAGGGCGTTTCACTGCGCCCCTGTTGCACTGGAGACTTGAAACCGCCTAATGTTATACTAAGAATCGAATAGAACGACTTCGGAGGTCGGATCTTGCGAGAAGTCGTTATCTTATCCGCGGCACGAACCCCCGTCGGCAGTTTCGGCGGATCCCTCGCGTCTCTCCCGGCCCCTCGTTTGGGCGCGGCCGCGATTGCGGAGGCGCTCCAGCGGAGCGGGATCCCTCGCGAGGGGGTGGACGAGGTCTACATGGGCTGCGTCCTCTCCGCCGGCCTGGGCCAGGCCCCGGCCCGACAAGCGGCCCTCTTTGCCGGGCTTCCCCGATCGATCCCCTGCACCACCATCAACAAGGTCTGCGGTTCCGGTTTGAAGGCGGTGATGCTCGCCGCCCAGGCGATCGCGATCGGTGAGGCTGACGTCGTCGTCGCCGGCGGGATGGAAAGCATGAGCAACGCCCCCTATCTTCTTCCGAACGCCCGCTTCGGATACCGGCTCGGCGAGGCAAAGATCATCGACAGTCTGATTCATGACGGCCTCTGGGATGTCTACAACGATCTTCACATGGGGGGCTGCGCCGAGATCTGCGCGCAGAAATACCACTTCACGCGGGAGGAGGTCGACGCGTTCGCGATTGAAAGTTATCGCCGAGCGCTCGACGCGCAGCGGAAAGGGGAGACGGCGGAAGAGATCGTCTCGGGGCTCCCGATCTCGGAGGACGAGGAGCCGAAGCGGGTCGATTTCGAGAAACTGAAGCGGCTGAAACCTGTCTTCCGTTCCGACGGCCTGACGACGGCCGGGAACGCCTCCTCGATCTCGGATGGCGCCGCGGCGTTGGTGATCTCCTCGGCCTCAACCGCCGCAACCCGCGGCTTTACGCCTCTTGCCCGGATCATCGCGTCGGCGTCGCACGCACAGGATCCCCAGTGGTTCACGACCGCGCCGGTGGAGGCGATCAGAAAGGTGTTGAAAAAAGCGGGACGGTCGATCGCCGAGATCGATCTGTTTGAGATCAACGAAGCCTTCGCCGTCTCTTCGCTTGCCGTCTATCGCGATCTCGATCTTGATTTTGCGCGGGTGAACATCCGCGGAGGGGCGATTGCCCTCGGCCATCCGATCGGGGCAAGCGGCGCGCGCGTCCTGACCACTCTTCTTTACGCCATGCGCGATCGCGGGGCGAAGCGCGGGGTGGCCGCGCTCTGCCTCGGCGGGGGGGAGGCGGTGGCGATGCTGGTGGAACGGGGATGATACGGACAATCGCCGTCGCAGGCGCCGGGGCGATGGGGAGGGGAATTGCGCAGAGCGCGGTCGCGAGCGGCTTCGACGTCTTTATCTACGACGCCGACCCCGCGGTCCGAGAGAAGATCGAGCGCGCCGAAAGGCTCCATCCGGTAAAGAGGCCGGAGGATCTTTCGAAGGCCGATCTTTTGATCGAGGCGATCCCGGAAAAGGAGGAGATCAAAAAGGAGCTTTTCGCCCGGCTCGATCCCCTCTTCGACACTGGCGCGATCTTCGCCAGCAACACCTC
>CAZSHZ010000132.1:0-3308 GCA_964606955.1 uncultured Nitrospirota bacterium | reverse complement strand
CATCGCCGTTCACGTCCCCAGTCGCAACCGATAGCCCGAAGTCCTGATCGCCCGATTCAGGCGCCAGGGTCGCGGCAAGCGAGAAACTTCCATCCCCTCCCTTTTTATACACATAGACCGCGCCAATAAAATTGTTCGCCGTGTCGGCACCGACAACGATCTCGGAGATACCGTCTCCGTCGAAGTCGGCGCCTGCGACCGAGATGCCGAACGAATCGGTGATCGTCCCGGGCTGTGGGGAGGGGATCGTCTGGAGCAGCGTGAAGGGATCCGCGGCTGATACCGGAGCGGCAAGAAAGAGAGTCAGGAAGAAGAGCACAATCCTCACGGCAGGGTCCCAAAGAAGAGATCCATGTTCTCGGTCCTTACCCCGTTTTCGGTGACGCTCTCGCGCCAGACGACCCGAACGGCGCTCTCATCGAACGCCAGTACCGGATCGGTCGAAAAGTCGTCGTTGTCGCTGACATTTACCGCAGCGGAGAAACTGTCGCCGCCGTTGGTAGAACGGACGTAGAAGATCTCCCCCGACCCATCGCGCCAGGCAACGACGACGTTCGGACCGGAAGCGGCAATGCTTGGAAGGGCCGAGCGGCCCGGACTCTTCGAGAGGTTTTTCAGGCTCGACCAGTTCGACCCGCCGTCGTCGGAGAAGGCATAGAAGATCTCGGAGTTGCCGAACGACTCATCTCGCCAGACCGCATGAATCCGCTCCCCCCCTACGCCGTCGGTTCCCACTCCCAGTCGGACCGAGTCGGATCCCCCCAAGGTCTGGGCGATCTTCTTTGGAACCGCAAAACCCGATCCGGATCGCACTGCGGAATAGACATCCCCATCCCCCTCATCCCAGGCGACCAGGACGCCTCCCGACGGGGTTGAGACGACGGCCGGGGCACCGGAGCGGGAGGTCAAGTTCGAAACGTTTACCGGATCGCCGAAAACCCCGGCGGGAGCCGAAGCGCTCTTGTAGTAGATTTCGGCATTCCCTCCGACATCCTCCTGCCAGACCACGTGCGCCTCGCCGGTCGGGCCGATCGCGAGCTGCGGGAGGTCGGAAGAACCGCTTGTTTCGGAGACATTTTTGATATCCGGCGATGGAGAGGCGCTAAAGCCTCCGTTCGATGACGCGTAGAGGATCTCGCGGCTTGTGGCGAGGATCGGGCTCCAGGTGTCGGCCCCGTTGGTCGAGCGGAAGAGCCCGCTGTTGCAGCAGCCGGCTCCCGCGTAGAGGGTCTTCGTCTCGACCGGATCGATCGCAAGGGCGCGAACATGGGCCGGCGATAGCCCGGTGTTGGCCGCAATCCAGCTCGCACCGCCGTCGCTACTCCGATAGATCCCGTCGCTGCAGCATCCCGCCGCCGCATAGATGATCCCATGGTTTGCCGGGTCGAAGACCATCGCATTGACTGTCGGAAACTGAAAGAGAGGACCCTTCAACCCACTGCTCTTGAACGACCAGGACTCCCCCCCGTTCTCGCTCTTAAAGACGCCACCCTGCCTTTTCCCGGCGAAGAGGACCGACGGAACGACGAAATCAATCGCCAGGGAAGAGACCTGCAACGTTTCGCTTCCAGGGGCGGATAAGCCTCTGTTCTTTTCGTGCCAGACCCTGCCGTCCGATGATTTAAAGAGGCCACCGTCGGTCCCGGCATAGATGACGGAGGGGTTTGTCGGGTCGAACGCGAGAATATTCACCGAGAGATTGGTTAAACCCTGGTTAAAGGCTGACCATTGTCCCCCGCCGTCCGCGCTTTTGAAGACCCCTGCCGCGGTCCCGGCGTAGAGAAGGGTTGAGATTCGGGGATCAACAAGAAGGGATCGGACCTGCGTAATGTTCTCTTCGGAAGTTTTGGCCAGACCGCTTGCGCGCAGAGTCCAACTGCCGCCGCCGTCGGTCGATCTGAAGATCCCCGCCGTGTCGGTCCCGGCATAGAGAGTCGATGGGGCGCGCGGATCAATGGCAAGCGAAAGGACGTTTCTGGTCCCGGAGGTCGGAAGCGCGATCGTACTCCAGGTTGCCCCCCCGTCTTCACTTTTGAAAATTCCGCCGTCGGTCCCGACATAGAGGGTCGAGCGACTCGCAGGATCGATGACAACGGCATTGACCTGCCCGAAGGGGCTCCCGGCCGTGGAGGAGAACTGATCGCGCCAGGCAACGGCGACGGTCTCTTGCGAAACGGCCAGAGAGGGAATCTTTCTAAGTTCGCCGCTGTTAAAGATGACCACGGGAGCGGAGAGGTTCCCCTCCGAAGATTGGCTCCGATAGGCAAGCGAAAAACCCGCATTTTTGAAGGGGGTGACGTTGGCGGCTGATCCCTGCTCGGTCCAGACAAGGTGCAGTGTTCCTCCGCTGTCGATCCCGATCCCGTGGCATGAGGAGCAGCCGCCGGTCCCGGTCAGATTGGTCCTGGCGATCCGATTTGCCGCAAACGTTCCTGTCTTAAATGACCACTCATACGACTGCCCCATCGGACGGCCGGTCAAATCGGCCAGGGAGCCGTCGATCCGCGCTGTATAGGTCACGTCCGACTGCAAGGGGGAGGTAGGGGTGAAGCGAACGACCTTCGGATCGCCTTCAGAGACGAAATCTGCGGAGCCGGGGATCGAATTCCCGTCGGCGTCGATTAAGGAGAACTTGTCGCCGGGAGATGAGACCGGTTTGGAGAAGGTCGCCGTGATGTCGGCCGAGGTCAAGACCCCGAGGAGACCGCCGGCAGGGGTGGTCGAGATGACGGTCGGCCGGAACGGATCGGAAAGGGCGATCGGGACCTCGACGCTCAAGCCGGTCGGGAGATCGGCGCTCGCCTCTCCCTTTAAGACAACCGATCCGGAGGAGAATACCGTTGCGACAAAGAGGCGGTTCATCCCGCTCGGGAGCTCCATCATCACCATGAACCCCTCGCCGGCTTTCAGGTTGACGTTTTTGACGGAGAGTTCGGCGGCGTTGGGGAAGTCGGAGGCCGCCGCCTGGATCAGAAGTTCGACCCCCGACTGATCGGCCGGGGCTGTCAAGATAAGGTCGGCCATGGAGACCGCGGTCTCGGAAACCGTCTTCGACGGCCCCGTGCTCGTCAGAGGAGAACCGCTTCCACCGTTCGAGCAGGCGGCAAGGAGGGCAATCAACGCAATGAGCCGCTTAATCGGCAAGGATGAAAATCCTCCCGCGGCCGGAAGCGTCGTCCTGCTCTTTGTGAATGGGCGCGCCGGCGATCAGCCGGCCCGGATCGATTCCTGAAAGGGTCGTGAAGGAGTGGCCCAGCAGTTCCCCGCCGCTCCCCGTCTTTTTCTGCGTCGCACTGGCGGCTGTAATC
>CAZSHZ010000131.1:0-2033 GCA_964606955.1 uncultured Nitrospirota bacterium | reverse complement strand
ACTCCCGCCTCTGCATCGAGACGCTCCTCTCCGCTCGGGAGGCGGGGGCAGAAATTTTCAACTACGCCCGGGTCGTCCGCCTTCTTTCTGATGGAGAAAGGGTGATCGGGGTTGCGGCGCGGGACGCTTTTTCAAAAGAGGAGATCGTGGTCGGAGGAGAGGCAATCGTGAATGCGGCGGGTCCCTGGCTGGACGAAGTGGCGGGATTGGAGGGGCTCGCGCCGAAACGGCTCCGGACGACAAAGGGATCTCACCTCATCGTCCCCCGCTTCACAAACCACGCGGTCATCCTCACCTCAAAGCGGGATCAGCGGGTCTTCTTCGTCCTCCCCTGGCGGAAGTTTTCGATCATCGGGACAACCGACCTCGATTTCTCCGGCCGGCCGGAGGAGGTCTTTTGCGCCCAGGAGGAGATCGAATATCTGACTGCCGAGAGCAAACGAAACTTTCCAAGCGTCGAGATCTCAAAGATCATCTCCACCTATTCCGGCGTCCGGCCGCTCCTGGGCGAGGCGGGGGGGGCATCGCGGCGTCCCTCGGATGTGACACGGGAGATGCGGATCGCCGAGTCGCCCAGAGGGGTGATCCTGATCATCGGTGGAAAATATACGCTCCATCGCCGCACCGGATCGGAGGTTGTCGATCGAATCTTGCGGCGCCCGGCGTTTTCGAAACAACGGAGACGCGGCTCGATCACCGCATCAACCCCCCTCCCCGGAGCGCGCGGCCCAGACATCCATCTCCTGTTAACCGACGGCGTCAAACGGATCGTCCGGGAGTACGGTGTCTCGGAGGGGACGGCCAAACATCTGATCGACTCGTATGGCTTCAAAGCGGAGGATATCCTGAAACGGGGGATCCGCAATTCGAGATTGTTGGAGCCGCTCGCGCCCGGGGCTGATGAAATTCTCGCCGAGGTCCACCATGGGGTCGCAGAAGAGATGGCCCTTCGCCTCTCGGATCTCTTACGGCGGAGGACATCGGCCGCGCTCCTCCCTTGCCGTCGCGACGAGGGGATGATCAAAAAGGTCGCCGATGAGATGGCGGGTCTCCTCGGCTGGGATGAGGCGCGGCGCAAAGATGAGATCGCCGACTACCTTGCGGAGTTGGGATGAGTTTCACCCCTAAGGAACTTGGCCTCCTTCGCGACACCAATTTTTTTGCGGCCAAGGCGGTGATCTCCGAGAAGATCAAACAGTTCCTCGAAAGGCTCCAGGCCGAACTGAAGAAAGAACTTGCCGGCACCGCGTTCCTCGCGCCGGAGGGGGTTGATCTCGAGAAGGGGCAGCTCGTGAAGGGGGAGCACCTTCTCGATTTTCCCTATCAGTATCTCGATCTTCCGAAATTTTTCTCACACGCGGAGAAGTTTACGTTCCGGACCCTCTTCTGGTGGGGGCACCATCTCGTCTTCGCCTTCATCCTCGAGGGGAGACATCTGGATCGCTACAAGGAAAACCTCATCCGCTCCTATCGAGAGCTCGCGGATCAAGGTCTGTATCTCCTCCTTGCGCCGACCCCGTGGGAGTGGAAAAAAGAGCCGCAATATCTGCTTGAGATCAAAAAAGAGAACCGGAGCCGGGTGACCGAGACGCTGGCCTCGCTCCCGTTCTTGAAGATCCACCATTTCGTCGATTTCAACAGCCAAATTTTCGAGGAGGGGAACCTGGTCCAGGCCGGCGTTAAGACCTTTCGTCTGATGAAACCGATCGTTCTTCGTTAGGGGAGAGTGGCGAGGAGCGCCTCGGCGCCGGAGGCCTCAGGCGAGCCCGATCGGATCACAATCTTAAGCTGATCTTTTGCCGCCTCGGCGTACCAAGCGCCAACCTCGGGGGGAGCATCCGCCCTGATGCGCGCGATGAACCTCCTTGCGAGATGGACGTGGAGAGCGGATCGCCGATCCCCCGAGACAGAACCGAAAGAGCGCTGGAGGTGCTCAAACATCGCTCGGTAGCGCTCCATATCCGCCGTGCCCGGGTAGCGATCGAGCCACCTCTGAAAGATCAGCGCCGAGATATACTGCCGGGCGGGAAGGG
>CAZSHZ010000130.1:0-40023 GCA_964606955.1 uncultured Nitrospirota bacterium | reverse complement strand
GCGCAAGGAACAAGTTTCTCGGCCATCGCGCGGCGGTTAGGTCGAGCACCGAGCCCCATCGCATGTGAAGTAACCAGGAACAGCGGTCTTTAGTGGCTATCGGGCATTTTCTGCGGGCAACCGTCCCAAAGAGTCTGCCCGCTCTCGAAGACACGGTAAATGTCGTCTGGCCGTCGAGCCGTTGCTAAAGCGCGTATGTGCTGGCAAAGTTGCGCCGGCGCTGGTCGCCTCAAGAGATCGTCAAACGCATGAAAGAAGAGTATCCTCATGATATGGCGATGCGCATCTCCCCTGAGGCGATCTACCAATACATCGCGCTTCGCCAAGAACGGGCGTACCGCAGAAAGAACGGCGCACGCCAAAACAGCAAGGAAACGCGAGGGAAAATCGCCGAGATGCTCTCCATTGAGGAACGACCGAGGGAAGTGGCCGACCGGACCATTCCCGGCCACTGGGAGGGGGATCTCATTATGGGCAAGTACAAGCGTACCGCGCTCGGGACGCTGGTGGAGCGGACCACCCGCAAAACGCTCCTCGTTCCACTCACCGCAAAAGATGCCGAGAGCGTGCGGACCGCCTACGCACAAGCGCTGCGGTCGCTCCCCCGTGAACTGGCCAAGACGCTGACCTATGAGTTGGGCAAAGAGATGAGTGGACACAAGCAGTTCACGATTGAGACCGGGATGCAGGTTTACTTCGCTCATCCAGGGAGTCCCTTTTGAGCGCGGCACCAATGAGAATACCAATGGTCTCATCCGTCAGTATTTCCCCAAGGGCACCGATTTTTCAACCGTGTCCGCACGACAAATCAAACAGTGGCGACCTTTCCCCATTCTCTGGGCCGTTGTTAAGTTGAGTCATCCAGAGATCGGCGTTGTTGGCGCCGTGTCCGTTTTCAGCTTAGCATAATGCTTTGCAATGAACTCCTTTGGGGTTAGATTCTCCAAGGAGCTGTGCGGTCTTTCTTCGTTGTAGTCAATCCTCCAGTCCTCGATGATATTTCTCGCGCGATCGAGCGTCTCAAACAGATTTTCGTTTAAGCACTCGTCCCTGAACCGGCCATTGAAGCTCTCGATGTAGGCGTTCTCATTCGGCTTGCCTGGCCGGATGAAGTCGAGCTTGACCTTCCGCTTGAACGCCCACTCGTCCATCGGCTTGCTGTCGAATTCCGTTCCATTGTCGATCGTGATGGCTTCGGGAGCGCCCTGGCGCTCTGCCAGGCGCTCTAAGACCCGCACAACGCGCTTGCCACCCAAGGACGTATCCACCTCGATGGCCGGACATTCGCGCGAGAAGTTGTCCACGATCGAAAGCGTCCGGATCTTCCTGCCGCTTGTCAGGCGGTCTTGCACGAAGTCCATAGACAGGTGCTGGTTAGGCCTAGCCGGCACGGGCGTCGGAACCCTCGGACCGACCATCTTCTTCCGACGCTTCCTCCGTCGTAGGGCAAGCTTCTCTTCAGCATAGATGCGCTCGACCTTCTTGTGGTTGACCTTCCAGCCTTCACGCTTAAGCATGATGCCGATACGCGGCGAGCCGAAGCGCTTTCGCTTTTCGGCTAGCTCACGCATCCGCTGGCGCAGCTTCTCGTCATCCGGACGGCGGGAGCGATACTGAAAGCTCGATCGCCACAGAGACACCAGCCGACACGCTTTGCGCTGGGTCAGGCCCAAGGTCTCAACCACGTGCTTGGCCACAGCCCGCTTCACCTTGGGCCTTACCAGTTTTTTGAGTTGATTTCCTTGAGCGCACGGACGTCGAGGGTCAGGTCGGCCACGATCTGCTTAAGCCGCCGATTCTCCTCTTCCAGGACTCGCAGTCGGCGCACCTCGCTGACCGTCAGGCCGCCGTATTTGTCCTTCCACTTGTAGAACGTCGTCTCGCTGATACCGTGCTTGCGGTAAAGCTCGGACGTCTTGACCCCGGCTTCCGATTCCTTCAGAACGCCGATGATCTGCTCTTCGGTGTGTCGCTTGGCCATTTTTTGAGCCCTCCGTTGAGTGTTTTATCACTTCGAACTCAACTTTCAAATGGCCCAGTTTTCGGGGGAAAGGTCGTCGAGGCAGAAGAGGCAACGCTTGAGGTGGCTGCGTAAAGAGTGAAACGATTGAGAGCCACTCAGATAATTTCAACTAAAAGCTTGACAAGCTCCCAATGCTTTCTCAACAAAAGTGCAGAATTTAGGGCGTGCCGTAGTCCTGTACTTCATGTATTATAACTTCGCCCGTGTTCAGCAAACCCTGGGGATCACTCCGGCGATGGCAGCGGGTGTGACGGATCATAGTGGAAGAAGCGCTTTGCAGATCCCGGCAAACCCGGTAATATCCCGTCTCAATGCTTAATGCGAGAGATCGTCTGATTGTCGCGCTCGATGTTCCCAGGGTCGCGGACGCGAGGGATCTGATCGAGCGCCTCGAAGGCGTGGTGAATTTCTTCAAAATCGGGCTTGAGCTTCAGTTCGAAGCGGGTTCGGCTTTTATCCAAGAGCTTGTACGGTACGGAAAACGGGTGTTCCTCGACTATAAATATTTCGATGTGGAGGAGACGGTGAGGCGGGCGGTCGCTCAAGCGGCAACCCTGGGCATAAGTTTCCTGACCGTACATGGGAATGGAAGAACCATCCAAGCGGCCGTCGAGGGCCGCGGGAGCAGCCCTTTAAAGATTCTTTCCGTCACGCTCCTGACAAGCCTGGATGCATCCGACATTCGAGAGCTTGGGTTCGAATGCTCGGTAGAGGAGCTTGTGCTCCATCGGGCAAAAAAGGCCCTTGAGGCCGGATGTGACGGAGTCATTGCGTCCGGCCAAGAGGCAAGTTCCATCCGCTCCCTTGCGAGGGATCGCCTTTTGATCGTCTCCCCGGGGATACGACCCGAGGGTGCAGGCCAAAACGATCACAAACGTTCCGCCACTCCGACCCAAGCCATTGAGGCAGGCGCGGACTATCTGGTCGTCGGCCGCCCGATTCGAGACGCGGGCGATCCAAAAGAGGCGGCCCGGAAGATCATTGAAGAGATGCAGGGCGCATTTGATAGAAAAGTCTCGGAGTAGAGGAGGACAAGCGCCGCCGCGTCGGCGACGAATCTCCCCTCAATCCCCTTCTGATCCGCCAGGGCGCGCCGGAGGTCATCGCCGATAGGCACGACCCCGATGGTCCGCAGCGGTCAGGTAGACGATCTTTTCTTGCTCGTTGATCTCATAGAAGAATCGCCACGAACGCACGCGATATCGCCAGGTCGGAGGCGTCCAGTCCTTGAGTCTTTTGATATTCGGACCGAAGTGTGGTTCCTCTCTTAACTGCGGATAGATATAATCCTCCAGTTTTTCTTTGATCCTCAGGAGGCCTGAGCGACTGATCGCCTCGAGATCTTCCTGGAAGGTCCTGGTCTCGAAGACCCGGTATTTAACCAATCAATCTTCCCTTCTTCCTCCTTGCGTCCTGGGAGCCTCTCTTCAGCCGCTCCACGAGCCTTTCATTCGCCAGTATTTCGGCCATCTCATGCGCATCCACGAAGGCGGATTCCTGGATGTGTGCTTTAACCGTGGTCTCGATGAAGTTTGAGAGGGAACGATTCTGTGCCTGGGCGTGTTTCTTTAAGATGCGATAGGACCGGTCGTCCACGCGGATCGTCAATGTCTTGGGCATCGCCTGACCTCCTTGAATTCACTTTTATTCTAATACATTCAAAAATAATAACCAACCTGCTGACAGATGAGAAGGGGCGGCAGGGCTAAGGAGGATCGAGACGGTGTTGCAGATCTAGCTAGGAGATCCTGACGCCGGCAAGAGCGCGGGAGGCCTCGCGGCGCGCGGACTCGGCATCGTCGCTAAGTCCAAGCGAGAGGAGGACAAGCGCCGCCGCGTCGGCAACGAATCTCCCCTCAATCCCTTTCTGATCCGCCAGGGCGCGCGCAAGATAATCGGCCGCGGCCTTGGGGCTCTCCACCTCGGGAACATCAATTCCGGGATCCGAAATGAATGTAAATGGGATCGGAGCCGCCTCTCCGATCCGGACCTTTCCGCTCGTCCGGCCGACGCGCGGAGCGATGGTCCCCTCGGCTCCGGCAATCACTGCGCAGCGTGCGCTTTCCCTCTCGATCATCAGGATCTTTCCGTCGTATCCCTTGTGAACAAATCCGGTGAGGATACGGGTGTCTCCAGAGGCGGCGCGTACCGGGAGGATCAGTTTTTCAACCGTGTTGATGACGGAGCGTTTGACCATCCGGGCGCGCGCCGGGATTTTAGCGGCAAGGGCCGGGATAAAGAGCCTCTGGTCGAGATAGACCCAACCTGATTTCTCCAGCCGTTCGAGCCCCTCTTCCAGCGTCCGAGGGAAACGGTATCCGAGCCGCCCGAGGAGATCCGCATGCGTGATCCCCCATTTGGAGGGGGCGCCGGGAAGACCGTGAACGACCACCGGAATCCCGAGTTGCGCCAGAACCGCCGCAACGAGCGGGGTCGGAACCAGCACGCGATCAAAGCCGTCGGTCGGATCGGCCAGATCCACAAGGATCGGAAGAGCGAGGTTCGTGATCCGCGCGCGGCGGCGGAGGGAGGCGAGGAAGGCACGATTCTCCTCCGTACTCTCGCCGGTCATCCGGATCGCCAGCAGGAGGGAGAGGACAAGGGGATCCTCCAGGATGCCGTCCAACCAGCCGTCGACGAGTTGATCCACTTCGGCACCCGAGAGCCGGCCCCCTCCAGAGAGGAGGCGGGTGAGGACCCCCCAGAGGAGGTGAGGCGCCACAGAATAGCCGAGCCGGACGAGGACGCCGCGGACGTCGCGGGCCGCGAGCCCGGCAGAGAGAAGAGGCGCAAGAATCCCCTTCTCCTCCTCATTCGGTTCAAAGATCGTGTAGGCGGTCAGGAAGGATGCGGCGGTCGCCGCATCCACCTCCCGAGAAAGGACTCTTTTTACAGCAGGGGCGAGGATCCCCCCTTTCACGTGCCGCGACTGCCTCACCCCCGTCCCCGCCTCCCTCAAGACGGCGCGGACCTCCGGGAAGCCGGGCTCCCGGGCGATCACCTCTTCAAGCGCCGCGGCGGACATGTGCTATCGTCGCCCTCGGGAGCGCCGCCCCCTTCCGCCCGCCGGTTTTCGTCTGAGCAGATCGCTTCCGATCGGTCGCGTCCGGAGGCGCGTGGTCGGGCGCACCAGGGCAAAATTGACCTGCATCCGTTCTACGTCGACCGATTCGACGCGGACCTCCACCGGATCGCCGACCCGATACATTCTTCGGCTCTTTCGGCCGATTAAGGCATGCTCTCGCTCCTCGTAAAAATAGTAGTCGTCGCTCAGAGAGGAGAGGGGGACCAATCCCTCCACGAACAGGTCGGCAAGCTCGACGAAAAAGCCGTACGGGGCCACGCCGGTGATAAACGCCGAGTGGACCTCTCCGACCCGCTCGGTCATGAACTTCACCTTCCGCCGCTGGACCGATTCGCGCTCCGCCTCCATGGCGATCCTTTCGCGCTCGGAGGTATGCCGCGCGATCTCGGCCAGGGGGAGGGGCGCGATCGCCTTGCGCTTCAGCAGATCTTTGAGGAGGCGATGGACCACCAGGTCGGGATAGCGGCGGATCGGCGAGGTGAAGTGGGTGTAGCAGTCCGAAGCAAGGCCGAAGTGACCGAGGTTCTGTTCGGAATACCTCGCCTGCTTGAGCGATCGGAGCAAAAGATGATTGATCAGCCGCTCGTACGGCGTGTCGCGGACCTTTTCAATGAGCCGCGCCAGCGCCTTCGGGGGGACGGGCAATCCGCCGTCGCTCTCGCGCGCCGCAGGCAACGAAAGATTCAGCCCGAACCCTTTTATGAACTCGACGAAATCGGTCATCTTTTCGGGCGAAGGATCCTCATGGATCCGGTAGAGGGTCGGGAGTCGCGCCTGCGTCAGATGCTCGGCCACGGTCTGGTTGGCCGCGAGCATGAATTCTTCGATGATCCGATGGGCGACGTTTCTCTCCTCCTTGATGATCGAAAGGGTGGCGCCCGAGGTCAGGTCAAGGATGATCTCCGGCTCGGGAAGATCGAAATCGAGGCTTCCCCGTTCGCGGCGAACCTCACGGAGAATCGCGCAGAGCCTCTCCATTTCACGAAATTGCCCGGCAAGGGGATGGGGGCGCTCCTCCTTTAAGCTCGCGGCGACCGCGCCGTAGGTCATCCGCTCTCGGCTTTTGATGACGCTCTCGTAGATCTTGTAGGAGAGGCGGCGCCCCTTCCGGTCGAAAACGATCTCCACCGTGGCGGCCAGGCGGTCTTCCCGGGGATTCAGCGAGCAGATCCCGTTGGAGAGCCTTTCGGGAAACATCGGGAGGACGGCGTCGGGGAAGTAGACTGAGGTCCCTCGAAGGTACCCCTCGCGATCCAGGGCGGAGCCGGGCGGGACATAGTGCGAGACGTCCGCGATATGCACGAAGAGCCGGAACCCCTCCGGGACCGATGCGACGAATACGGCGTCGTCGAAATCGCGCGCCTTCTCGCCGTCGATCGTCACCGTCGGCTGGCCGCGAAGATCGACGCGGCCGCGCTTCAACTCCAGATCGACCATATGAGGATCGAGACGCTCAGGAAGCCGTCGCGCCTCCGCCAGTACGTCCGCGGAAAAATCGCGAAAGAGCCCCATCTGCTCGATCACGATCTCGGTGTCGACCCGCGGATCGTCTATCCTGCCGATCACCCGCTCGATCGTCCCCTCAGGGTTCCGGGTTCCAGTCGGATACTCGACCAGCCGGGCGACCACAATATCTCCCGCCACGGCTCCGCCGGTATGCTCGGCGGTGATCAAGATGTCACGGGCAAGCCGCCGGTCCGAAGGGAGGAGATAGGAGAACTTCCGACCCGGCTCGAAACGCCCCACCACCCTTGTCCGCCCCCGCTTTAAGATCCGGATGATCCGGCCCTCACGGCGCCCGTCTGGGCGGGTCGACTCCACCCGCGCGACCACCCGGTCGCCGTGCATCGCCCCCTCCATGTTCCGCGCCCCTACGAACAGATCGGACGCCCCAGGCTCCTCCGGGAGGACGAATCCGTAGCCGTCGGGATGGCCCTTCAGGGTCCCCACCACCAGATCCATCTTCTGCGGCAATCCGTATCGGCTGCCGCGGGTCTCGACCAGGGTCCCTTCGCGGACGAGATCCAGAACAAGGCGCTTGAACTGGTGCCGCTCGACCGCGGGCACTGCGAGCTCCTTCATCAACTCCTCCAGCGCCATCGGACGATCCGACCTGTTCTTCAACTGCTGAATGATTTCAGGCTTCCCAATCATCTGCGCCATTATACACACTTTACCGCCTTGACACCCACCCGCCCAATTGCATCTAATGCTCCCGCCGTGGGGCGAATCCTGATCATCGACGACTCTCCCTTTGAATCGAGGCAGATCCTCCAGGCCCTTTCCGATGCCGGCCATGGAGTCTTCACCGCGGAGTCCGGAGCGGAAGGGATGAAGGCGGCCCTTTCAGGGAGTTTCGATCTGATCATCCTCGACCTCATCCTCCCCGATATCCCCGGAAAACAACTCTGCCGATGGCTGCGGGAGACCGGACAGACGGCCCATCTCCCGATCCTTGTCGTATCGGGTCGGGCCGACGTGGACGAGCGCGTGGCCGCGCTGAAGGCGGGCGCGAACGACTACCTGACCAAGCCGTTTGTGGTCGCCGAGTTGGCGGCGCGGGTGGAGGCGGCGCTGCGGGTCAAGCAGTTGAACGACGAACTGGCCGATCAAAACAGACGCTACCAGGGTCTCCTCACCCAGATGGAAGAGATGGCGAGAACCGATGCCTTAACCGGTCTTGCCAATCGGCGGCGTTTTGAAGAGGCGCTCGACTCAGAGTTCCGCCGGGCCCGGCGATACAATCTCCCGCTGGCCTGTCTCCTGATCGATCTCGACCATTTCAAGGAGATCAACGATCAGGGGGGGCATCCCGCTGGAGACGTCGCCCTCCTCGCGGCCGCGCGGGCGATCAAATCCAACATCCGTGAGGTTGATCTGGCGGCCCGCTGGGGAGGGGATGAGTTCGCGGTCCTCCTCCCGCAGACGGCCCTGGAGACAGCGGTCCTGGTCGCCAGGCGGATCCTCGACACCATCCGCGGCCTCACCCTGGAGGGGCCGAAGCGGCGGATGACGGCAAGCCTCGGAATCGCGGGGATCCCGGATCCGAATCTGACCGGCCAGGAGCAGATTATTTCGGTCGCCGATCTCGGACTGCTGGCGGCAAAGAAGAATGGGCGGGATCGCCTCGAGGTCGCCCGGGCGAACCGACTCGCGCGATGATAATGGGCAAAGATCCTCTCGCGCCCGAACCTCTCACCCGCTCCCAATGGCTCGCAGGCCTTCTTTTCCTCGCCGCCGTTGCGATCGCGGTTCTGATCGGCGCGGCCTTCCTCGGCACCGATCTCTCTCCAAGCCAGGACCCGGAGGAAACGGCCTTCCTGAAGAGCTTTTCCGCGCAGAAGGATCTCGAGCGCCAGAAAGAGATGGCGACGCAATTCGCGCAGCGACGGCCGCAATCGGCCGGCGGGCATTTCGCCCGGGGGTGGCTGGCCAACGTCTCGGGCGATTTTGTGACGGCCGAGCACGAATACAGCGATGCGATCCGGCTGGAACCAAATTTCGCCCAGGCGCACAACGGGCTCGGCAACGCCTATCTCAACCAGGAGCGGTACGACGAGGCCCGCAGCGAATATCGGATCGCGCTCGCCCTCGATCCGGGCCTCGCCGAGGCGCACGTCAATCTCGCGATCATCCACTATCAGGAGGGAGAGATCGATCAGGCCATCGCTGAGAACCGCGCGGCGCTCGCGCTCTCTCCGGGCATCCCGGAGGCGCACTTTAACCTGGGTCTGGCGTACCAGCAGGCCCACGAACTTCAGAAGGCCGCCGACGAGTACAAGAAGGCGATCGCGGCATCGCCCGAGTTGGCGCAGGCGTATTACAATCTTGCGATCATCCTCGACGAGATGGGAAAGACACAGGACGCCCAGCGATTCTACACCGAGTTCGTCAAGCGCGGCGCCGATTTTCCGGAACAGAGGGAGGAGGCAAAGCACCGGATCGAGGAGTTCTCGCGCCACGAAGGGCGGACGCGCGCCTAGCCAAGCCGGATGAGCAGGGACTCCTGATCCATCTCCGCAGGTTTGGGGATCCCCATCAGGTCGAGGATTGTCGGGGCGACGTTCGCGAAGATCCCCGACTTCAGCCGGACCCGATTCGGGCTGAAGCGCGAATCTCCGATCAGGATAAGGGGGACCGGATTCGTGGTATGGGCGGTGTGCGGCTCGCCGCTCTTCTCGTCGATCATCTCCTCGATATTTCCATGATCGGCCGTCAATAGGAGTACCCCCCCGGCCGACAGGACCGCCTCCGCAAACCTCTGAATGCAGCAATCGATCGTCTCAACCGCAGCAACGGCGGCCTTGATGACCCCGGTGTGCCCGACCATATCGGGGTTCGCAAAATTTAACACGACCAGGTCGAACTTTTCCGTCCCGATCTGGCGGATCGCCTCGTCTGTGAGCGGCTCGGCGCTCATCTGGGGCCGCTTATCATACGTCGGCACGTCTTTGGGAGATTGAATGAGGATCCTCTCCTCGCCCGGATAGACCCGCTCCACCCCTCCGTTGAAGAAGTAGGTGACGTGCGCGTACTTCTCCGTCTCCGCGATCCGCAGCTGTTTTAATCCGAGCCGCGAGATGACCTCCCCCAGGATGTTGTTCATCCGGACCGGCTTGAATGCAACTGGGAGAGACCAGGTCTCGTCGTATGGGGTCATCGTCACGAACGTCGAGAATCGGACGATCTTTTTCCGCGGGAATCCCGAGAAGTCCGACCGGGTCAGCGCCGCGGTCAGTTGCCGCGCCCGGTCGGCCCGGAAATTGAAAAAGATCGCGGCGTCGCCATTATTTAATAAAGCTACGGGTTGCCCTTCTCTTATCACCACCGAGGGGGGGACAAACTCGTCCGTAATCCCATTTCGGTACGCCCGCTCGATCGCATCGATCGGAGAGTCGGCCGGGTCGCCCTCTCCGAGGACGAGGGCGTGGTAGGCGCGGGCGGTCCGATCCCACCGCCGGTCCCGGTCCATTGCCCAATATCTCCCCGCGACGGTGACGATCCTTCCGGTTCCGATCACCGCGGCAGCCTCCTCCACCGACCGGATATATCCGACGGCACTCTGGGGAGGGGTGTCCCGACCGTCAAGAAATGCATGGATGAAGACGTGCGGGACCCGCTTTTCGGCGGCGAGCCGCAAAAGCGCGATCAGATGGTTGAGGTGCGAATGGACCCCTCCATCGGAGACCAGGCCGAGCAGATGGAGTCTTCCGGATCCTTTTCGGCAGAGATCGACGGCCGCAAGGAGAGCTTCATTTCGGAAAAAGGAGCCGTCCTCGATCGATTCGGAGATCCGCGTGAACTCCTGGTAGACGACCCGACCTGCCCCCATGTTGAGGTGGCCCACCTCGGAGTTTCCCATCTGCCCCTCGGGGAGCCCGACGGCGAGACCGGAGGCGGCAAGGAGGGAATGCGGCGCTTCGGAAAGGATCTTTTTGTAAAAGGGGGCGCGCGCCGCCTCGATGGCGTTTCCAACGGATCGGTCGCTGACCCCCCAGCCGTCCAGGACAACCAGGACGACCGGCCGGGGCCGGGGATCGGACATGACTACATTTCCCGGGGCCGGATTGCCGAAAGGGTCGCCGACTGCGAGAGCGGCTTCTTCTCCCCCCTGTCCAGCAGGATCGGCTGCCCGACGAAGGTGTTCCATCGGCCGCAGCGGTCGCAACGGCCGGACCACTGGGCGGTATGAAAATCGCAGAGGGGACAGTAGTAGGGGACGACCACCCGTTTCTTCAGCGAAAGGCCCTTTTTAAAGGCCTCGACCGCGCCGAGATAGTCGCCCCGACGGAGCGCAAGATTTCCGAGGATCTTCTGCAGATCGGGGAAGTGCTCCGTGGCGGCGTCGATCTCGGCGAGGACCTCTTCCGCGTCGTCGATCATCTCCAGACGGTAGTAGAGTTTGCCGAGATAAAATTTGAAGACCGGATTTGCGGGCTCGTGCTCGACCGCATCGCGGTAGATCCGGAGGATCCGGTCGGGTTCTCCCATCGATAGATAGATCTCCTCCAACCGATGCAGCAGGATGACGTTGCCGGTCGCCAGAAACGCCTTCTCCCAGAGCTCGGCGGCCGCCTCCGGCTTCCCTTCGACGAGGCAGATCTCTCCCAGCCCGATGTAGGCGGGAAGAAAATTCTTCTCCAGGCGGATCGCCCCTTTGAACGCCCGGCGCGCGGTATCCCGGTTTCCCCGCGCCATCAACTGCCGGCCCAACTCATACTTCAACCCGAGAAGACTCTCGGTCTCATTCCGCTGATCCTCTTTCGAAAGGGTGAGTTTGAGCAGACGCTCCTGGGCCTCATGCGCCTCTTCCCAGCGGGCCAGCCGCATCAGCAGATCCCGCAGGCGGGTCAAAGCCGCCAGATGCGAGCTATCGGTCCGGAGGATCTCCTTCAGGTGAGAGATCCCCTCCTCGAACCGCTCCGCCTCCTCCAGTGCGCGCGAGAGAGAGAGGAGGACCTCCGCATTCTGCTCATCCAGCGAGCGGGCCTTCCGCAGCAGGCGGATCGCTTCGCTGTAATTCTGCTCCAGCCGGTGAATCTTTCCGAGCCGCTGGAGAGAATTGACGTGGTTCGGTTCAAGGGCGAGGAGCTTTTCGAAGATCGCACGGGCGTCGCGGTATCGCTTGGCCAAAAAGGCGTTTACCGCCTCGGTATAGAGCTCCTCGATCTTCCCCTCCCTCTTCTGGCGGCGGGAGTATTTCCAATTGAGGAAGAGATTCTTCGTGCCGCGTATCCCCGCAAACACGATGACGAGAATTCCGCCGAAGGCCATCGAAAAGAGGACCAGGGCGGGGATCGAGACGTCGTACACCAGATTCCGGGTGAGCGCGATGGTCACCCGACCGGGGTTCAGCTGGGCAAGATAGGCCAAAAGGCCGATCAGCAGAAGAAAGACGAAGACGACAAAAGACATCCTATCCCCTCTCTGCCCGACCCGTCCGGGGACCGGAGATCGCCGTCTCTTCCTGTTTCCGCGGGCGCGTGAGCTTCAGCCGCGGGACGTCTCCCCAGAGCCGCTCCAGATCGTAAAACTCCCGCGTCTCCTTTCGAAAGATATGGAGGATGACGTCGTTGTAATCCATCAACACCCACTGGGAGGCCTCCAACCCCTCGATCCCCAAAGGAGATTCGCCCATGGCCCCGTCGACCGCCTCGGCGATCGCCCGGACCTGCCGGGCCGACTCGGCCGAACAGACGACGAAATAATCCGCGAGGTCCGTGATCCCCGAAACATGCATAATCACAATGTCTTCAGCCTTTTTCTCGCGGGCGGTCCAGGCGGCGAGGAGCGCTTTCCCCTTCGAGTCCGGTCTTTTTCCTTCTGTAAAAATCGGAATCTATTATATAAGAGGCGACACTCTCCGGCAAGAGATTTTTCACTTCTCGGCCGGCCCGTATCTTGCGCCTAATTTCGCGAGAGGAGATCAGGCAGGGGGGAAGAGAAAGAAAGACGATCGGCCTTTTCCCGGCAGGGATGATCTCTTCGCGATCGCTCTCCTTGGAATCAAGGCGGAGCAGCGGCGCGCGCGCCCTCTTTCCGAGGAACTGTATTCTCGCAGCGTCCCGGAAGAGGTATCCGGGGCGGGAAATGACGATCATGCCGGTCAGGCGTAACAGCGCCTCCGCCTCCTTCCAAGCCTCGATCTTAAGAAAGGCATCGATCCCGAGGATAAAGAAAAAGTCGGCGGGGGAGTTCTTTGAAAGCGTCCGCAGCGTCTTGACCGTATACGAGGGGCCCGGCCTGCGCGCCTCCAGGTCGATCAGGACAAAATCGGGCCGCCCCGAGATGGCGCGCCGCACCATCTCCAGCCGCGCTTCCGGTGGAGGGAGACTCCGAACGACTTTGTGCGGCGGAGTTCCGGAAGGGATAAAGCCGATCCTTAAGAGACGCTCCCGCTTTTGGACCGCCGCCGCGATCGAAAGATGGCAGTTATGGATCGGGTTGAAAGTCCCGCCGAAGAGGCCGACCCTCTCACCCGTCCCCTTCCGTTCAGTCCCGGAGCTGGCCATCCCCGAGGACGATGAATTTCGCGCAGGTCAGCTCTTCCACCCCCATCGGGCCGCGCGCATGGATCCGCGAGGTGGAGATTCCCATCTCCGCTCCGAGGCCGAACTGCCCCCCATCGTTCAGCCGGGTGCTGGAATTGACGAAGACCGCCGAGGCGTCCATCTCACGAAGGAACCGCATCGCGTTGTTATGATCCCGCGTCACGATCGCCTCCGAGTGCTGCGAGCCGTACCGGGCGATATGCTCCATCGCCTGATCCAGGTCGTCTACGACACGTATTGAGAGGACCAGGTCAAGCCATTCAGTCCGGTAATCCTTTTCGGTCGCAGCCGAAGCGGGCGATCCCGCGGCGCCAAGGATTTTGCGCGTGGCGGAGCACCCCTTGAGCCTCACCCCCGCCGCGACCAGCCGAGCCGCCGTCTTCGGGAGGAACTCCTGCGCGATCCGGCGATGCACCAGCATCGTCTCCATCGCATTACAGGTCGCCGGCCGCTGGACCTTTGCGTTGAAACAGATCTCCTCGGCCATGCCGAGATCTGCCGAGGCGTCAACGAAGGTGTGGCAGATCCCCTTATCGTGCCGGATCACCGGGATCCGTGAATTCTCGACCACCGTCCGAATCAAGCCCTCTCCTCCCCGCGGGATCACGAGATCGACCAGATGATCGAGTTTCAGGATCTGGAGGACCGCCTCCCGGCCGGTCGTCTCGACGAAGACGACCGAGTCCTTCGGAAGACCGGCCGCAGCGCAGGCGTCGGCGATGACCTTCGCGATCGCTCCGTTCGACCGAATCGCCTCCGACCCGCCGCGCAAGAGCGCCGCATTCCCCGATTTCAGGCAGAGGGCGGAGACGTCGGCCGTCACGTTCGGCCGGGATTCATAGATGACCGCGATCACCCCGATCGGAACGCGCATCCTCCCGACGGTCATCCCGTTGGGGCGTCTCCACATCTTCACGATTTCGCCGACCGGGTCGGGAAGCGCGGCAATCTCGGCCACCCCCTTGGCCATCTCGGCGACCCGCTTGGACGAAAGGGTCAGTCGCTCGATCAGCGGGGCGGGAAGACCTGATTTTCTTGCGCTCTCAAGATCGCGGTGATTCTCCTCAAGGATCTTTTTCTTGCCTGAAATGAGACCCTCCACAATCCCCTCGATCGCCCGGCGGCGCTGGTCGCCGCTGCTCTTCGCAAGGAGCGCCGCCGCCCTCCGCGCGCGAAGCGCGCAGGCTTCAACGCCCAACGTTTTTCTTCTCATCTTTCATCCTCTTGGATCAGCACCAGATTGTCCCGGTGGATGACTTCGTCGGCCCCACGAAATCCGAGAATCCTCTCGATCTCGGAGGTCCGAAACCCCGCGATCCTCTTTAGATCGGACGCGGAATAGTTTGTCAATCCGCGCGCCAGCCGCTTGCCGGCAAGCGAGAGGCAGTCGACCGGGTCTCCGGCATCGAAATCCCCCTTCACCGTCCGAACGCCGGAGGGGAGGAGGGATCTCTTCTTCATCCGAAGCGCCTCCACCGCCCCGTCATCCAAAACGATCTCCCCTTTTGCGCGGAGCGCGTGAGAGAGCCAGAGTTTCCGGGCCGGGAGGCGCTGCGGCTTTGGGTGAAAGAGCGTTCCGAGCGGCTCGCCGTCGAGCGCACGTTCGATCGCATTCTCGGTGCGGCCATTTAAAATCAGCAGTGGGATGCCGAGCCCCGCCACCCGCCGGGCAGCTGCGACCTTGGAGGACATCCCGCCCACCCCGCCGGGGCCCGCCCCCTGGGCCGCCCGCTCGATCGCCGGCGTGATCCGGGGAACTTCCGCGATCCGCTCGGCGGAGACCTTGCGCCGCGGATCGGCCGTATAGAGCCCGTCCACATCCGACAGGAGGATCACGAGGTCCGCCTCGACCAGTTGGGCCAACAGCGCCGCCAGGGTGTCGTTGTCGCCGAAGCGGATCTCGTCGACGGCGACCGTGTCGTTTTCATTTGCAATCGGAAGAATTTCGAGCCCGATAAGCGTGTTGATGGTATTGCGGCAATTCAGATAACGCTTGCGGAGCACCAAGTCCTCCTGCGTCAGGAGAAGTTGCGCCACACCGATCCCCTCCCGTTCGAAGACCTTCTCGTAGGCCCACATCAGCCGCGACTGCCCGACCGAAGCGGCGGCCTGTTTTAATGGGATGGAAAGGGCGCGGCGGCCCAGAGGAAGACGCATCTTCTCCATCCCGGCGGCGATCGCCCCCGAGGTGACCAGAAAGACGATGATCCCACGGCGGCGGAGCCGGGCCACCTGTGAGGCGAGATCCTCCAAGCGCTTCAGATCGATCCCCTCTTTAGCCGGGGCGATCAGAGAAGAGCCGATCTTCACGACGACCCTTCGGGCGCGAGCGATCCTTTCGCGCGGGGAGAGGGAGTCCATCCCCTTCATCCGCTCGCCTCCTTGGCCGCCGCCCGACGCTGCCGGTCGACCTTCTCCCAGAGCCATCGGATTAGTCCGGCGATCCCCGCCCCGGTGACGGACGAGATGAAAAACAGGGGGAGCCGCTGCTTTCGAGCCAGCGCGCTCAGCCGTTCCCTTTTGGAGGGGTCGACTGCGTCGATCTTCGTGGCGCAGAGGGCTCGGGGCTTTTGCATCAGAGCCGGATGATACGCCTCTAATTCGGAGGAGAGGACGGCAAGCGTCTCCCGAGGGTCCTCATCGGTCCCGACCGAAACATCGATCAAAAGGAGGAGGAGCGCGGTCCTCTCGATGTGCCGCAGAAACTGCAGCCCGAGACCTTTCCCGAGATGGGCCCCCTCGATGATCCCGGGGATGTCGGCCACCGTGAATGTTCGGCCCTTGTCCGCGGAGACGACGCCGAGGTGGGGGGTCAGCGTCGTGAACGGGTAGTCGGCGATTTTCGGCCGAGCCGAGGAGACTCGTGAAATCAGGGTCGATTTTCCGGCGTTGGGTAGCCCGACCAGCCCGACATCCGCAATCAGCTTGAGCTCAAGTAGGACAGACCGTTCGTCCCCTTTTTCCCCCTTCTCCGCGATGGTAGGGGCGCGACGTGTGGGGGTCGCGAATTGGGCATTCCCCCTCCCTCCACGGCCTCCGCGCGCGAGGGTCACCTCCTGATCTTCAAAGGTCAGGTCGGCGAGGATCTCGCCGCTCTCCGGATTGCGGACGACCGTGCCGATCGGAACAGAAATCCGAAGATCAGGAGAATTTTTGCCGTGACGGTTCTTCCCCTGACCATGCTCCGCCCGCGGGACGACGTAACGCTGCTGGTATTTCAGATCGAGAAGCGTGGAGAGATCGGACGAGGCGCGAAGAATCACGTCCCCCCCTTTGCCGCCGTCGCCGCCGTTCGGGCCTCCACGCGGGACATATTTCTCCCGCCGGAAGGAGACGCACCCGTCCCCGCCGTCGCCGGCGCAAAGATAGATCTTCGCTTCGTCAATGAACATCGCCGTGAGGAGGGCGAGTTAGGCCGGGGGGAGTACGGAGACTTGCTTCCTCTCGCGGCCGACCCATTCGAACCGGACGACCCCGTCGACCTTTGCGAAGAGGGTATCGTCGGATCCCTTGCCGACGCCCAGACCGGGGTGAATCCTCGTTCCCCTCTGCCGAATGAGGATACTCCCCGCCGTGACCCTCTCGCCGCCGAAGCGCTTGACTCCCAGCCGCTGGGCGGCGGAGTCGCGGCCGTTTCGGGAAGAGCCGACCCCTTTTTTATGCGCCATCGTTAAACTTCGCCCAGGTCTCTAACTGGGCATGAACTCGACAATTCGCAGTTCGGTAAACGACTGCCGGTGGCCGCGGCTCCGTCGGTAATTTTTTCTCCGCTTCTTCTTGAAAACGCGGATCTTCTCCCCACGTCCTTGATCCACGATCTCGGCAACGGCGATCGGAGCCTCCCCCTCCGAGGCGTACAGCACGGTGAGACGGACCCGCTCCCCGATCTCGCCGCTGATCCGCTCCGCTCTGATCTGATCGCCGGGCGAGACCTTATACTGTTTTCCGCCGGTTTCAATCACTGCAAACATTGGATACTATCTTCTACCATGCGGCCCCCAGCGAGTCAAATGACTGTCAACAATCCGTTGACAGCGTTTGAAAGGCTGCCCTATACTCAGTGGGCCTGCCATGCTGTCTAATTTCTCTTAATATATCCCCGCGGGAGGAGGGTTGCCAGAAGTAAATTCTAAACAGGAATGGCGAGCGGAACTTCGCCGCGACGTCACGATCTGGGGCTCCTTTACCTTTCGATATGCGAGGGATTTATGAATCAGCTCATTAAGAAAATTATCCGTTTTAAGCTGTCTCCCCCTCAGGTTCTGGTTGCCGGATTCTTCGCGATCATTCTGATAGGGGCCCTTCTCCTCTTTCTTCCCTTCTCTGTCCCTCCCGGACAGGATATCAAATTTATTGATGCCCTGTTTACCGCAACCTCAGCGGTCTGTGTGACAGGCCTTGTTGTGAGAGATCCCTCGACTGAGTATTCTCTCTTTGGTCAGAGTGTCATTCTCATTCTGATCCAGATGGGTGGGCTGGGATATATGACCCTGGCCAGCCTCTTCTATCTTTTTATTGGGAAAAGGGTTGGGCTCAGGGAAGAGCTGGCCCTTCAGGAGGCACTCAACACATTAACCCTTGAAGGACTCATCCCCTTAGCCAAGGCCATCCTGAAGGTGACGCTTGCCATAGAGTTTGTAGGGGCCGCTATTTTGAGTATCGCCTTTTTAGATACCCACCCCCACCCCCGCGCGGTGTATCTTGGGCTGTTTCATGCGGTCTCCGCATTTAATAATGCGGGGTTCTCACTTTTTTCTAATAACCTTATGGATTACAGAGGGAATCTTACGGTAAATTTCACGATCAGCACCTTAATCATTGTGGGGGGGATAGGGTTTCTTGTCCTCAGTAACCTTAAGAGAAGATATATCGATCATGACACTCGCTTCCTTTCCCTTCACACGAAGTTTACGTTAACAATCACAGCGCTTCTGATCATGTCGGCAACCTTTCTGATCTTTCTCCTTGAGTATTCCAACTCACAGACCCTTGGATCTCTGCCCTTTTTCCAGAAGGTCTTGGCCTCCTATTTCCAGGCAGTCACCCCGAGGACAGCCGGTTTTAATACGGTTGATATCGGAAAGATGTTTCCCGTCACGCTCTATCTGTTGATCCTTCTGATGTTTGTCGGGGCCTCCCCCGGGGGAACGGGGGGAGGGATCAAGACCACGACCTTTGGGGTCATTGTTGCAGCCATCTGGACTACTCTGAGAGGAGTAGGGGACGTGATCCTTTTTAGAAGGCGGCTTCCCGAGGAGACGATCGCCCGGGCCTTTTCCTTGGCAGCGATGGCCTTTCTGTTCACGGCGGGTGTGACTTTTCTCCTCTTGCTTTCTGAGAGACAGGGGTTCCTTGAAACACTCGTGGAGGTGATATCGGCCTTCGGGACTGTCGGGTTATCGACCGGGGATGGAGGGATTCATAGCCTCTCTGCCCTGTTTAGCGGCGCTGGAAAGTTTTTTATTATCTTTCTGATGTTTGTGGGAAGGATCGGCCCTCTGACAGTGGGCGCTGCCGTTCTGAAAGGCTATCAGCATCTCAAATTCAGGTATGCAGAGGCAACGGTCCTGATCGGATAAAAGGTCAACAGGGAAGATGGCGATGCGTCAGTTTGCTGTGATCGGTCTTGGTCGGTTCGGGTACAGTGTGGCCGAGACCCTGGCAAAAAGTGGCGCCCAGGTCCTCGCGATCGATAAGGATCCGGAAAAGGTGGAGGCAGTGAATGACTTTGTGACCAACGCGGTTCAGTGTGATGCCACGAATGAGAAGGCCTTGAGGGCTGTCGGTACCGGGGATGTTGATGTCGCTATCGTGGGGATGGGAGAGGATATCGAGGGCAGTATTATGAGTGTGATGGTCTTGAAGGGGATGGGGCTTAAAGAGATCATTGCTAAGGCAGTTTCTCCCCTCCATGAGAGAGTTCTGAAGAATATAGGGGTTACTAGGATTATCCGTCCCGAACGGGATGCCGGTGTGCGAGTCGCCAACAACCTGATCTCTCCCAACATCTTGGAACGTCTTGAGCTTTCTTCCGAATATAGTTTGCAAGAGATTCCGGTTCCGGAAGGATTTATCGGGCAGAAATTGAAAGCGATCCAGGGCCAGACCTACTATCGGATTAATTTCATCGCGATTAAAAAACAGGTCTCCCGTTCCGTCGAGGGAAGTATCAAACCTGAAGAGGTCTTCAATTTCACCCCCTCCTCCGACGATGTCTTGGAAAAGGGGGATATCCTGATCGTCATCGGGCGGGAAGAGGACTTGAGTAAACTGGGTAGGGCAAGAGGATAGGGTATCATCGATGTCTTTCCCGATTGCTCTCCTTGTGATTTTTCTTGTTATCCTCTCGGCACTCTCAGTCGGTGGGTTTATCTGGCTTATCTGGAGGAAGACATCTCGATCCCCCCCCCCCTCGCTTTCTGCGGCACGGGCTATTCAAACGCTCTCAGCGATTAAAAAGATCCTGGTCCCGACTGCCGGGGTTCCTTCCTCTGAAAGAGTGGTGGAGCTTGCCTGCCGTCTGGGACAGGAGCAAAAGGCGGTGATTCTCCTGGCGTATATTATGGAAGTCCCTCGGACCATGCCCCTGGGGACCCCCATGCCGTTAGTGGCGGCAGATGCCCAAAGGGTCCTTGAACGGGCAGAATCGATTGTGACCCTCCACGGACTCGGGGCGGAGAAGATCATTAAGCGGTCCAGGGTTGCAGGGGAGGAGATTGTCCACATCGCACGGGAAAGAGAGGTGGATATGATTGTCATCGGTGATTCTGCACAGGAGGGAACAGGGCATATCCCTCTTGGACAGACCTTAGAATTTGTCCTCCGTCATGCCCCCTGTGAGGTGATTTGTGATAGGCCTCCGTATACGGGATAACGAGCGTGTGAAGGATCTATGCGAATTGTTATCGTAGGGTCGGGCCGGCTGGGTTCCCGCCTGGCTGATTCCCTGGCAAAAGAGGGGAATCATGTAACCATTGTTGACGGGAATGAGACGAAGTTCAACAACCTGGCAAACCGGGACGCAGTCCATTCTTACGCGGCAGATATTTTTGAGGAGGCGGTTCAGAAGCAGGTTTTTCGGGAACCCGTGGACATCTTCGTTGCCGTCACCGGGGTGGACAATGTCAATATTATGATTGCCCAGGTGGTGAAGAGAAAATTTTCCGTTCCTCGTGTCATCCTTCGGATCCTTGATCCTCCCCTGGCGGAAGTCTACAAGGAATTTGGGCTTGAGACGGTCTGCCCGACCGACTATGCCCTGGCCGAGATGTTAAAACTGGTTAAGAAAATAAAGGGAAAGGGATAGGAGGTTCTTATGTATATCATTGTCGTCGGAGGGGGGAAGATCGGGTACCATCTTGTCAAGATGCTTCTTTCAGAAGGGCATGAGGTCCTTCTCATAGAGAAAGATCCGGCAAGGATCCCTGATCTTGTCTCGGAGTTTGGAGAGGGGGTGACGCAAGGAAATGGGTCACGGGTCAATGTCCTAAGGGATGGGGGGGGTAATCGAGCCAATGTCGTTGTTGCCGTGACAGGACAGGATGAGGACAATCTTGTCGTCTGTCAGGTTGCAAAAAAGGTGTTCGGGTGCCGGAGGACCATTGCCCGGATCTCTGACCCCAGAAACGAAGAGATCTTTCACGGTTTTGGGGTCGACGCGACCGTCTCGGCGACCCGCCTGATCGACTCGTTGATCGAAGAGCAGGTTCGGGCGGATATGATCATTCCCTTAGTCACCCTCCGCGGGGGGGACCTGGAGATCATCGAGGCGGAGCTCTCCTCCTCCTCCGCGGTCGTCGGGAAAAAACTGCGCGACATCCACCTCCCGGAGGGGGCCATCTTCATCAGCATCCTCCGCGGCGATCGGGCGATCATCCCGAAAGGGGAGAGCGAGTTTCAGCCGGGGGATCGGGTCATCGCCCTCGTCGAGAAGAAGACGGAGCAGGCCTTGCGGGAGATGCTCTGATCGGATACGATACGGGACTTTCATGGGAGCGGAAATGAAGATCATCGTCGGCGCGGACCACGCCGGATATGGATTCAAGGCGGCCGTCGCCGCGCAACTCAAAGAAGAGGGGCATGAGGTGGTCGACGCGGGAACGACCTCGCGCGACTCGGTCGATTACCCGGACTACGGGATCAGGGTGGCGCAGGCGGTGGCAAGCGGGGAAGCCCGGTACGGAATTCTCGTCTGCGGCACGGGGATCGGGATGTCGATCGTCGCCAACAAGTTTCCCGGGGTGCGGGCCGCCCTCTGCCACGACCCTGAGACTGCGGCGGTCAGCCGCCGCCACAATGACGCCAATGTGCTCGTCCTCGGCGAGCGGGCCCTCGCCGATGAGAAGAAGGCGCTTGAGATCGTGAAGAGCTGGCTTTCCACCCCGTTCGACGGCGGGAGGCATCAGGCCAGGCTCGACAAGATCGCCGAGCTGGAGCGCCGGTTAGGAAAACCATGAGCGCAGTTAGAGACCTGCGCGGAATACCATGAACCGCTTTCCTCTATCCCAGTTCGATCCGGAAATCTCCGAAGCGATTCGCGGGGAGATGGAGCGCGAGGCCTCCAAGATCATCCTGATCGCGTCGGAAAATTACGTCTCGCCCGCCGTCCTGGAGGCGCAGGGCTCGATCCTCACGAATAAATACGCCGAGGGATATCCGGGGAGGCGCTATTACGGCGGCTGCGAGTATGTGGACCGTGCCGAGTCGCTGGCGATCGAGCGGGCGCAAAAACTGTTCAGCGCGGAGCATGTCAACGTCCAGCCCCACTCCGGCTCGCAGGCAAACATGGCGGCGTATCTTGCGGTCTTAAAGCCGGGGGATCCCTTGCTCGGGATGTCGCTCGCGCACGGGGGACATCTGACCCATGGGAGCCCGGTCAACTTCTCCGGAATGCTCTTCAAGATCGTCTCTTACGGCGTTCGACGGGAGACCGGCCGGATCGACGAAGCCGAGGTGGAAGAGATCGCAAGGCGGGAGCGGCCGAAGATGATCGTCGTCGGGGCCTCGGCCTATTCGCGCATCCTCGATTTCGAACGCTTCCGGCGGATCGCCGATGCGGTCGGGGCGTACCTCCTGGTCGACATGGCGCACATCGCGGGGCTCGTCGCGGCGGGCATCCACCCCTCGCCGATCCCCCATGCCGATTTCGTGACGACCACGACCCACAAGACGCTGCGCGGTCCGCGCGGGGGAATGATCTTCTGCAGAGAGAAGTATGCCAAGGCGGTCGACAAGATGCTTTTCCCGGGCGTCCAGGGGGGACCGCTGATGCATATCATCGCCGCGAAGGCGGTCGCCTTAAAGGAGGCCGCCACTGAAGAGTTCCGAACCTATCAGCGACAGATCGTGGCCAACGCCCGGGCCCTCGCCGTGGGACTGACCGCCCGCGGTTTTAAGATCGTCTCCGGCGGCACCGACACCCACCTGATGCTGGTCGATCTCACCGGCGCCGGCCTGACGGGAAAAGAGGCGGAGAGTGCTTTGGATGCGGCGGGGATCACGGTGAACAAGAATGCAATCCCCTTCGACCCGCGTCCTCCCGCCCAGGCCTCCGGGATCCGCCTCGGCACCCCCATCGTCACCACCCGCGGGATGCGCGAGAAGGAGATGGACGAGATTACGGAGCTGATCGATCGTGTCCTCCGCGCCCGAGAAGACGCGGCCGCCCTTGCCTCCGTCCGCGAGCGCGTCCGCGCCCTCTGCGAACGTTTTCCGATCGGGTAGCCGGTGCGCTGTCCTTTCTGCGATCATGTCGAAAACAAGGTCGTCGACTCGCGCCTGACCAAGGACGGAGAGGTGATCCGCCGGAGGCGCGAATGCCTCAGCTGCCGCCGCCGCTTTACCACCTACGAGCGGGTGGAGGCGGTGCTCCCGATGGTTATAAAAAAAGATGGACGCCGGGAACCCTTCGACCCTCAGAAGATCCTGATCGGGCTCCAGAAGGCCTGCCAGAAAAGGCCGATCTCCGCTGAGACGATCGAGACCGTGGTCGGCCGGATCGAGAAGAAGATGCATGAAATGGGGGAGAGCGAGATCCCGGCGCAGGTCGTCGGGGAAGAGGTGATGCGCGAACTGCGCGACCTCGATCAGGTCGCCTACGTCCGCTTCGCGTCGGTCTATCAGGAGTTCAAGGACGTTAACCAGTTCATGAACGAGTTGAAACCCCTCCTCAAGGAGGAGCGGAAGGAGACCTAGCCCGCCTGCCGGGACCGGACGGGGGGCCGGGAGTACGGCCACGGCGCCGGCGCTAGACGAGGAGGGGCGCGATTACCAGCGCGATGATCGACATCAGTTTGATGAGAATGTTCATCGCCGGTCCTGAGGTATCCTTAAAAGGATCCCCCACCATATCGCCCACGACCGCCGCCTTATGAGCGGCAGAGCCTTTTCCTCCAAGGTTCCCCTTTTCAATATACTTTTTCGCATTGTCCCAGACCCCTCCCGCGTTTGCGAGCATAAGGGCCAGACAGACCCCGGTCACGGTGGCGCCCGCAAGCAGCCCTCCCAGGGCAGCAGGGCCCATGCCAAATCCGATGAGCGGAGGCGCTAAGACCGCCACGAGGCCGGGGAGGATCATCTCCTGGAGCGCCGCCCGGGTGCTGATATCAACGCAGCGCGCCACATCGGGCTTTGTCTCTCCTTCCATCAGTCCCTTGATCTCCCGAAACTGCCGGCGGACCTCCTCGACCATCTTCTGGGCCGCCCGACCGACCGAAGACATCGTCAGCGCCACGATGAGAAAGGGGATCAGCGCGCCGATAAAGAGGCCCATCACCACATAAGGATCGACCAGGTTGATGGTCGACAGCCGGGCCGCCCGGATATAGGCGGCAAAGAGGGCCAGGGCGGTGAGGGCGGCTGACCCGATTGCAAACCCCTTCCCGATGGCGGCAGTGGTGTTCCCTAAGGCGTCCAGGCCGTCGGTGATTTGACGGGTCCGCTTCCCCAGGTGGCTCATCTCGGAGATCCCCCCGGCGTTATCCGCGATGGGACCGTAGGCATCCACGGACATCGTGATCCCGATCGTTGCCAGCATCCCGACCGCCGCGGCGCTCACCCCGTAGATCCCCGCAAACGTGAAGGCGAGATAGATCCCAAGGACGATGGTCAGCACCGGTATGAGGATGCTTTCCATCCCGACGGCTATGCCGGTGATGATGGTGGTCGCAGGGCCGGTGGTGCAGGCCTGGGCAACTTTCCGGACGGGCGAGGCGGAGGTGTAAAACTCAGTGACCAGCCCGATCGCCATGCCGACGACCGTGCCGACTGTGACGGCCCAGAAGACACCGGTCTGCACCCCGCTCCCCCGCACCACCGCATAGGCGCCGAGGACGAACAGGCCGGCCGCAATGAAGGTGGCGTAACGGAGGGCCGCTGCAGGATCAAATCGCCTAAGGACGATGACCGATCCGATTCCAAACAGCGAAGCGGCGAATCCCACTACCGCGAGGACGAGCGGCAAGGCCATATAAAGGAGGGGGTCCGGGGTGCCGCTCCCCGCCGTCGCCGCAATGGCGATGGCGGCAACGACCGCGCCGACGTAGGACTCAAAAAGGTCGGCCCCCATCCCGGCCACGTCTCCCACATTGTCCCCAACAAGGTCGGCGATGACGGCAGGGTTGCGGGGATCATCTTCGGGGATCCCCGCCTCCACCTTTCCAACCAGATCGGCTCCTACGTCCGCTGCCTTCGTGTAGATGCCCCCCCCCACCCGCGCAAAAAGGGCGATCGAGCTTGCCCCCATCGCAAAGCCGTTGATGATGAACGCTTGACCGGGGTCGCGGCCAAAGAGGAGAAAAAAGATCCCGACCCCCAGGAGCCCCAGGCTGGCGACCGACAGCCCCATTACTGAGCCGCCCACAAAGGCCATGAAGAGGGCTTTCCCGGGATGGTCGTGGTGGGCGTTCGCAGCGTGCGCCGTCCGGACATTGGCCCGCGTGGCGGCACTCATGCCGAAGAAACCGGCCAACATCGAGCAGATGCCGCCGGATAAAAAAGCGACGGCCATCCAGAGTCCAATTCCCCAAAGCAATGCGGCGGAAACGATGATCATGAAAACCGCGAGAATGGAATACTGACGTTTGAGATAGACCATGGCCCCATCGTGAATTTGGCCCGCGATTGCGCGCATCAGGTCGGTGCCGGCAGGCTGGCGGGTGATGAAGCGGGAGATCCCTAAGGCGGTGAGCAATCCGGCGATCCCCCAGAGCGGAGCAGAGTAGGCAAACAGGGTCATTCAAACTCCAATTTGCTGACGACCCCCCGCCCGTCCGGCAGGGAGGGAACAGATGCTCTCATCGGCAGAGCGCCGGCTTTAATGAGTGGTGATAATAATCACCCGCCCGCTTTCGGCAAGGGCGGTATTGTCGTGTCGGGTCCGCGCCCTATCAAGGAAGACCGAAGCGGTGCTGGGGCCCCCTTAAACCTTCACCCATTTGTTGCGAATGGCGTACTTGATCAGCTCGGCCTGCGTGGACATAGCGAGCTTATTTTTGATGTTTGCACGATGCGTCTCGACGGTCTTCACCGAGATCCCGAGCTTCTGGGCGATCTCCCGGCTCCGCAACCCGTCGGCAATCAGGATACAGATCTGTTTCTCCCGCGCGGTCAATTTTCGGCGACCCTCCAAATCCTTAGCCATCTTAGCCATGATGCTTCCTTTCACCTCCCCTCTTAAAACTCAAAAGATAGATTAAGTGTTTAGACCTGATGATCTAATACCACGAAGCGAACGGCAGCCGCAATCCATAGAAATACGGATAAGCCCAAAAGCCGTCAGGAGTGAATTTCTTCCGCGGTCAGCTGGTCGCCAACCATCTTGAAGGTGATCAGGACGCGGGAGTCGCTCCTGAGAGCCTCTAGGAGCCGTGACGCCGCCCGAAAGGTAAGGGGCTTCCCGGTCTCGGCGTCGATGATTGTGAACACCCCCGTCTTCAGATCGACTTTCTGCACGATCCCGACGTGCTTGTTCGGCCCCATTTGCGAACAGGCCCAGAGGGGAGGGGCGAGAAGAAGCACGAAGAGGGCGATTCCGACCGCGATGGATCTCATCTTTGGCATTTTTTCCTCCTCAGAAAAGCCTATGCTATTCGAACCTCCCACCTCTCGTCAACCATTTTTTCATCCCCGGCCTCCGCCCCGATCACTTCCCAATTCTAAAGCGGAGCGCTTCTCCTCGGTCATCGAAGAGTCCCCGCGCGGCGGATCGCCTCCGCGACGAGGGCCGCCTCCCGCATCTCACGCACGTCGTGTACCCGGATGATCCTTGCGCCGCCGAGAACAGATGCCGCGACGGTCGCCGCGGTGCCGAAGATCCTTTCACGCGGAGGGGGAGGATCGCGGGGATTCAAGATCTTCCCGATGAAAGACTTGCGGGACGTTCCGATCACCAGAGGACGTCCGAGAGCGGCAAGCCGAGGAAGCGACACCAGGATTTCCAGATTGTGGCGGACCGTTTTCCCGAAACCGATCCCCGGATCAATCGCGATCCTCGAAGGGGAGATTCCCAGGCGGCCGATCTCGAAAAGCCGGCGGCGGAAAAACCTCAAGATCTCCCGGACGACATTGCCGTAACGGGGGTTCCGCTGCATCGTCTGCGGGGTTCCGCGCCGGTGCATCAGGATGATCCCCGCTCCCGATTCCAGGGCGACCCTCTCCATTTCCCGATCCGCGCCGAGCGCGGAGATATCGTTGATGATGGAGACCCCCAGATCGAGGACCGCCCGGGCGACCTTTCCCTTGGTCGTGTCGATCGAGAGAGGGAGATCGAGTTTTTTGGCCAGGGCCTCCAGCACCGGAGCGACACGGCGGATCTCCTCCTCTGCGGAGACCGGGGAGGCCCCCGGTCGTGTCGATTCGCCGCCGATATCCAGGATGTCGGCCCCCTGCTCGGCCAGTTCCATCCCGCGCCGAATCGCGGACTGGCAAGAAAAATAGACCCCGCCGTCGGAAAAAGAATCGGGAGTCACGTTGACGACCCCCATCAACAGGGGGCGAGTGAAGGAGAGACGCCGGCCGCGGCAGAACCAGAAGGACGGCATGTCGTGCGGCGAATTAGGCGGGTGTCTGGGCCGGCTCGGAGGTGGATCCGGCCACCGGAACAGGGGGGGCGCCGTTGGTCGCGCTCTGGATGATCGCGTCGATCTGCGAGGCGTCCAGCACCTCTTTCTCCAGCAACGCGTCGGAGATGGCCTTCAGGGACTTCATATTCTCGGTGATGATCCTCTTGGCGTGCTCGTAATTTTCCAGGACGAGCCGTTTGACTTCGTCGTCGATCTCAACCGCCGTGTGCTCGGAATAGTCCCGATGCTGGGCGATCTCGCGCCCGAGAAAGATCTCCTGCTCCTTTTTCCCGAAGGTCAGCGGGCCCATCTTCTCGCTCATCCCCCACTCGCAGACCATCTTGCGGGCAAGGTCGGTCGCCTTCTCAAGGTCGTTTCCGGCCCCGGTTGTCATATTCCCGAGCACCAACTCTTCGGCGACGCGCCCCCCCATCATGATCGCGATCGTATTGTAGAGGAACTCCTTGTTATAGTTGTACCGATCGTCGACCGGCAACTGCATCGTGATCCCCAGGGCGCGGCCGCGCGGGATGATCGTCACCTTGTGGATCGGATCGGTGCCCGGAAGGATCTTGGCGACCAGCGCGTGGCCCGCCTCATGAACCGCCGTGGTCCGCTTCTCCTCTTCGGAGATGACGAGGCTTCTCCGCTCCACCCCCATCATGACCTTGTCCTTCGCGGTTTCGAAGTCGACCATCTCCACGAATTTCTTATTGTACCGAGCGGCCAGGAGCGCCGCCTCGTTCACAAGGTTTTCCAGATCCGCTCCCGCGAACCCCGGCGTCCCGCGCGCGATGACCTCCAGCGCGACCTTCGGATCCATCGGGATCTTCTTCGTGTGGACCTTCAGGATCTCCACGCGGCCTCTCACATCCGGGCGCGAGACGACGATCTGCCGGTCGAAACGGCCGGGCCTCAAGAGCGCCGGGTCCAGCACGTCGGGCCGATTCGTCGCCGCGATCAGGATCACCCCCTCATTGGTCTCAAATCCGTCCATCTCGACCAGGAGCTGATTGAGCGTCTGCTCCCGCTCGTCATGCCCTCCGCCGAGCCCGGCGCCGCGGTGGCGTCCGACCGCGTCGATCTCGTCGATGAAAACAATGCAGGGCGCGTGCTTCTTCCCCTGCTCGAAGAGGTCCCGAACCCGGGAGGCCCCGACTCCGACGAACATCTCCACGAAGTCGGACCCGGAGATCGAAAAGAACGGGACGCCCGCTTCCCCCGCGATCGCCTTGGCCAGCAGGGTCTTCCCCGTCCCCGGCGGACCGATGATCAGGACCCCCTTCGGAATCCGCCCCCCCAATTTCTGGAACTTCGGCGGGTCCTTCAAAAATTCGATGATCTCTTCCACCTCCTGTTTCGCCTCTTCGATCCCGGCCACGTCGGCAAACGTCATCTTCTTTCGGTCTTCCGTGATGAGGCGAGCGCGAGATTTCCCAAATGACAGGGCCTTATTGCCGCCCATCTGCATCTGGCGCATAAAAAAGATCCACAACCCCAAGAAGAGAACAAAGGGACCCCACGTCACGAGGAACGTGATGTACCAGGGGGACTCCTCGGGGGGCTTGACGATGATTCGGACATTCCTCTCCCGCAGGCTCTTCACGAGATCCGGATCGTTGGCCGCGTAGGTCTTGAAACGGGTCCCGTCCTTCAGCACGCCGATGATATGGTTCTCTTTCAGCGTGACCTCGGAGACCTCGCCCTTTTCGACCTTTGCCAGGAAGTCCGAGAAGATGATCTCCTCATCGCCCGGATGCGTCGGGGTGTTGAAGACATTGAACAGGACGATCATGAAGAGCCCGATGATGATCCAGAGGGCAAAGTTTTTCGTGCGGGAATTCATGCTAGGATCTTAACATAACATAGATCGCTATGAGCGTCTACCGAGGAGATCCTTCCTCCTCGGCCGGCTCGACCTTCGGAAGCACGGCAATGTAAGGGAGATTGCGAAACATCTCGCGGTAGTCCAGCCCGTATCCTACGACATACCCGTTTGGAACGGTGAACCCGACATAATCGACCGGGACGTTGATCTTGCGCCGCTCGGGCTTGTCGAGAAGCGCGCAGACTTTCAGCGACGCGGGACCCTTTTTTGAAAGCCGCTTTTTTAAGAAATCGACCGTGAAACCGGAATCAACGATGTCCTCGACCAAAAGGACGTCCTCGCCCCGGATGTCCGCGGAGAGGTCCGAGAAGATCTTGACCCTGCCGCTTGAAGAGGTGCCGGACGAAGAGGAGACGATCAGGAAATCCACTTTCAAAGGAATCGGGACGGCGCGCGCAAGATCGGCAAAGAAGGCGAAGGCCCCTTTTAAAATCCCGACCAAAAGCAGACTCTTCCCCAGGTAATCACGGGCGATCTGGGCCCCCAGCTCACGGATCCGCCGCCGCATCTCCTCCTGCGTGATGATCGGCTTGCCGACCAGCCGTTCCATCTCCATCAGCCGGCCCTCGCGTCGGCGGGGAGGTAGCGAAGAAGAATCGATCTCTTCCCTTCCCCGATAAAGCGCCGATCCGCACGGACGCCGGCAACCCAGACGATCCCCCGGGGGGAATAGACGATCGGAATCCGATCACGCTCGGACCGGGGGATCTTCGCGTCGACGAAGAGGTCCTGAAGTTTCTTGGTCCCGGTCATCCCCACCGGATGGAACCGGTCCCCGGGACGCCGACTGCGCACGCGCAGCGGAAGCCCGCTCTTGTCCGGATCGACGCGTAGTCCCCGGCCGGGCGCGGTCGCTCCGTTCCTCTGAACGATGATCCTGGCGCGATTCGGTATCTGGGTTTCGCCGGGAACGGCAAGCGGAAGATCATACCCCTCCTGAGGCGCCGAACCCGAGACTCCTTTCGCCTCGGCGATCCACTTTCCATACTCACTTCGGACCGAGGCGCCGGGAAGGTCAACCCGACGCCCACCTCTTCCATAGAGAATACCATCCGCGGCCTCAAGATGACGCCTCGAGAGAGGGCCCGGAGCCCCGGGCGCGTCGGTGCCGTTAGAGACCGGCGCGTAATCAAATGAGCGCGCCCTCTCGATTCCCCAGCGCAGCAGGCGCCTCCTGAGCGCGGGCAATCTCCGCCCCAACTTCGCCGCGTCGAGGACGACCCGCCCCGCTTCACAGGTAAGCATGACGTATCGAAGCGCCCGAAAGGTCTCCTCCGTCAGGACCTCCTCCTCTTCCCGGAGGGTCTCGGCCTCCCGGCAGAGCGTCTCCACAATTCTCGGATTCATCCTCCTCAAAAGGGGGAGAAGGCGGTGACGGACACGGTTGCGCAGATAGCGATCCTTGTGATTGGACGGATCTTCGATCCAGCGAATCTTCCGGACCTTCAGATAGCGGACAATCTCTTTGCGCCGGACCTCAAGGAGCGGCCGGATGACCGGAATCGCTCCGGTGCCGGCCCCATCCGCCTCCTCAAGAGAGCGAAGGGGCGGGATCGATGCGAGCCCCCGTCTCGCGGCACCTCGAATCAGCCTAAGAAGAAAGGTCTCCGCCTGGTCGTCGGCGGTATGCGCGACCGCGATCGCCTGCGCCCGGTGCCGCCGGGCCACGGCGGCGAGGAAATCGTATCGGATCCGCCGGGCCGCCTCCTGGGGCGATTCTCCCTTTCGCCGCCGGCCGGGGACATCGACGGCGGCGACCTCGGTCGGCCACCCCCGGGCCTCTCCGAAGCGGCGGACCCATTCAGCCTCGCGCCGCCCCGCCTTTCGGAAACCGTGATCAAGATGGGCGACCACCAGACCAAAATCCTCCCTTTTTGCGATCCGATCAAGAAGATCAAGAAGGGCGGTCGAGTCCGCCCCTCCGGAAACCGCCACGACGAGAGACGGGGTCCCCGGCGCGCAGTTCGAGGCCTGCGCGCTCCCGCAAGGCCGAGCGCTCGGGGCAGAAGACCCGGAAAGGCCGGGGAAAAGACGCTTTAGCGCGCTTCTGGTCCGGGAGAGGAGGCTCATCCCTTAAGGCGCTCTTTCGCGATCTCGACGTCCTTTTCCATCTGGGAGATCAGTTCGGTCGCGGAGGGAAATTCCATATCCCCTCGGATCTGATCGACGAAGGAGATCAGAAAGCGCTTCCCCAAAAGGGGCTCCGAGCCGGCCGCTGGATCGAAGAGATTGACCTCGATCAAGGTCTCTTTGCCGGCGAAGGTCGGTCTTCTTCCGATATAGACGATTCCCTCAACCGTCTGAGGCCCCGTCGCGGCAAGTTTCATCACGCGTGCCGCATAGACGCCGTCCTTGGGGATGATCAGATCCACGGGTGGGCGGAAATTTGCCGTGGGATAGCCGAGCTCGCGCCCCCGGCCTTCTCCCGGGATCACCTTTCCCTCCAGAGAATAGGGTCGCCCCAAAAGATGGTTCGCCAAACGTACGTTTCCCTCCAAAAGAAGCGTCCGGATTCTGGTCGAAGAGGCAAGGGCCCCATCCACGACGACGGGAGGCGCCAGATGCACCGCGAGCCCCTGTTCCCGCCCGAGGCGGAGGAGATCCTCGGCCCGTCCGCTCCGATCCCTGCCGAAGGCGAAATTCTCTCCGACCACCACCGCGGCGGCTCCCATCCGGTCGAGGAGAAACGTCTTGACGAACTCCTCCGGCGACTGGGAGGCAAACGCTAAGGTAAAATCGGCGACGAGAAGAAACTCGATCCCGGCCCCCTCGATCAGCCGCGACTTGATCTGGAAGGTCGTCAGCGGCCGGAACTCCTGCTCGGGATGCAGGACGCGAAACGGATGCGGTTCGAAGGTCACCGCCACCGCCTTTCCTCCGGCCTCTTTTGCGCGGCGGACGACCTCGGAGAGAATCTGCTGATGCCCGAGATGAACGCCGTCGAAATTCCCAATCGCGACGACCGGGTGCGGCTCAATCCGTTTGATGTTCGGCGTCCCGACCACCAGGACCATCGCCTCGAAGTTCATGATCCCCTTCCCTCTTCCACGATGCGGAGGGCCGCCTCCTTTGCGAAATAGGTCAAAATCAGATCCGCCCCGGCGCGCTTAATCGCGACGAGCGTCTCCATCATCGCCTTTTCTTCGTCGATCCATCCTAATCGGGCGGCCGCCTTCACCATCGAGAACTCTCCTGAGACCTGATAGGCCGCCACGGGAACGGCAAATTGTTCCTTGATCCGGCGGATGATGTCGAGGGAGGGGAGGGCAGGCTTGACCATGACGATGTCGGCCCCCTCCTCGAGATCCAGCCGCACCTCGCGGATTGCCTCCTCGGCGTTCGCCGGATCCATCTGGTAAGACTTCCGGTCGCCGAATTTCGGGGCCGAATCGGCGGCCTCGCGAAACGGGGCGTAAAAGCAGGAGGCGTACTTGGCCGCGTACGAGAGGATCGGAAGGGAGGAGAAGCCCGCCGCGTCGAGCGCCTGTCGGATGGCCCCCACCCTCCCGTCCATCATGTCCGAAGGGGCGACCATGTCCGAACCGGCTTCCGCCTGTGCGAGCGCCATCTTGGCGAGCAGCTCCAGCGTCGCGTCGTTGTCGATCCGCCCGTCTCGAACCACTCCGCAATGACCGTGCGAGGTGTATTCGTCGATGCAGACATCGGTGATCAAAAGAAGCCCCGGGACCTTATCCTTGACCGCGCGGACCGCCTGCTGGACGATCCCGCCTGGGGAATAGGCTTCACTCCCCCGCTCATCCTTTTTCTTGGGGATTCCGAAGAGGATCACGGCGGGGATCGAGAGCCTCTTGGCCTCTGCACACTCCTTCACCAGATGATCGACCGAGAGGCGAAAGTGGCCCGGCATCGAGGCGATTTCGCGGCGGACGTCTTTCCCGGGGCAGACGAAGAGAGGGAGGACCAGCTGATCGACCCAGAGCCGCGTCTCGCGGACGAGCCGCCGGATCTCCTCGCTTTCGCGCAGCCTGCGGGGGCGATGGACCGGAAAACTCATCGCCGTGCTCCTTCGAAATGGCGGCGGATCGCCTCAGCCAGGGCAGGGATCGTGTACTCTTCGGGAAGGATCGCCGGTTCGATGCCGAATTCCCTGGCGGTCCCCGCCGTAATCGGGCCGATCGCCGCCACAACGACATTTTTCAAAAGCCGACCCGCGTCCGGACCGATTCGCTCGACGAAGTTTCTCACGGTGGAGGAGGAGGTGAAGGTCACCACGTCGATCTCTTTTGTCTCAATCTCCCTCCGAATCGGCTCGACCGGCGCGGTCGAAGGGACGGTGCGATAGACCGGGACAACCTCGACCTTCGCCCCTCTCTTTCCCAACTCTTCCGGCAACAGTTCCCGCGCCTCGCGCGCCCTCGGAATCAAGATCCGCTTCCCCGCGAGCGGCCCCCGGCGCTCCATCCCCTCGATCACCCCCTCGGCGACGAACTCTTCCGGGATGAGATCCACGCGAATGCCCCGCCGTATCACCTCTTGGGCCGTTCTAGGACCGATCGCGCAGATCGAGAGCCCCTTGAGATCGCGCAGATCCCTCCCGACCGCGAAAAGCCGCTCGAAGAAACTCCGGACCCCGTTCTGCGAAGTGAAGAGGATCCAATCGTACTGGCCGACCCGCCGGGCGGCCGCATCGGCGTCGTCATACGACTCAAGTGAGACGATCTCGATGGTCGGAAATTCGATCACCCGGGCCCCCGCCTCAGAGAGGAGCGCCGCGAATTCTCCGACCTGCTCACGCGCACGGGTCACAAGAATCGTTTTGCCGAAGAGCGGCCGGCGCTCAAACCAGTTCAACTTTTCGCGCAGTGAGACGACATCGCCCACGATGATGAGAACCGGAGGGCGCGTCCCGGCGGCCTTGGAGGCGATGTCGGCCAGGGTTCCCACGATGGTCCTCTGCCGGGGCGTTGTCCCCCAACGGACAACCGCCACCGGGGTCGACGGATTCCTTCCCTTTGCGATCAGACGCTCGACGATCTTCGGAAGGTTGAGCACCCCCATGAAAAAGACCAGGGTGCCGTTTCCGGTTGAGAGCCTCTCCCAATCGATGATGCTCTCCTTTTTCTCGATCTCCTCCCGGCCCGTCACGAACGCCACCGACGAGGCGAGATCGCGGTGGGTCAGCGGGATTCCGGCATAGGCCGGAACTCCGAGCGCCGCCGAGACCCCCGGCACAACCTCAAAAGGAATCCCCGCATCCGCCAGGGCCTCCGCCTCCTCGCCGCCCCGTCCGAAGATGAATGGGTCGCCCCCTTTCAGGCGGGTCACCACCTTCCCCTCTCTCCCATATCGCACGAGAAGCCGATTGATCTCTTCCTGTTCGAGCAGCTTGCCTCCCCCTTCCCGCTTTCCAACGAAGATCCTCTCGGCCTTCTCCCGGGCGTGGACCAGCAGGTCGGGATTTGCCAGGTAATCGTAAATGATCACGTCCGAGGAGGCGATCGCGTCCCGCCCTTTGAGCGTCAGGAGCCCCGGATCCCCAGGCCCCCCGCCGACCAGATAGACCTTTCCCCCTTTTTTGCCTCGATCGGGGGATGGCTCTAGTTGCCGCTCGCCCATGGCGTCTTTCTCTCAGGCGGCGCCGCATAGATCTCCCTGAGGATCTCTTCTCCCCCCTCTTTCAGGAGCTGCGTGCCGAGCTCCGTACCCAGTGCCACCGCATCTTGCGGATCACCCGCTTTGACGCCGCGAACCAGTCTTTTCCCATCGACCGAGGAGATGAGCCCCTCGAGTCTCAGCGTCCCCTCCTCGACCGTCGCATGCCCGCCGATCGGGACCTGGCACCCCCCTTCCAACCGCTCCAGAAAGGCCCGCTCCGCCGCGACGGCGCAACGGGTCGTCGGATCATCAAGAAAAGAGACGATCTCTCGGATGGCCTGATCCTCCTCGCGGCACTCGATCCCGAGCGCCCCCTGCCCGACGGCCGGAAGGCAGACCTGGAAAGGGAGAAACTCCGTCACCCGATCCGTCCACCCCATCCGCGCGATCCCCGCGGCCGCCACAACGATGGCGGAAAGGTCGGTCTCGTCAAGTTTCCGCAAGCGGGTATCGAGATTTCCGCGAAGCGGTTTGAGATGAAGATCCGGGCGGAGATGAAGGATCTGCGCCTGTCTTCTCAGACTGCTCGTCCCGATCTTGGCGCCGGGGGCAAGCCGGTGCAGGGGGGTTCCGTTCCGAGAGATCAGAACATCCCGGGGATCTTCACGCCTGGTGATCGCCGCCAGGATCATCCCCGGGGCGAGCCGCGTCGGAAGATCTTTCATGCTGTGCACCGCCAGATCCACTCTCCCCTGGGCGAGCGCCTCTTCGATCTCCTTGACGAAGAGCCCCTTCCCGCCGACCTGCGCCAGGGGGACATCCAGAATCTTGTCTCCCGAGGTCCGGATCACCTCCAGGCGGATTTCCACCCCCGGTCGGGCCGACTCGATCCGGCTCTTCACCCATTGGGCCTGCCAGAGGGCGAGTTTGCTCCCCCGCGTTCCGATCCGGATCATCCGGCGCCCGCCGCCTTGAGAAAGCGCTTTTCCACATCTTCGCTCTGGGGCAGCAAGCGTTATGCCGTGGAACGGTCCGGACCCGGTTTTTCGGCCTCTGCCGGAGACTCACCTGTAATCGGGTCAAGGTTCGAATGCACGCCGTTGGAGGAGATTTCGGCGTCAAGATTAAAGAGTTTTCGTGCGGCCTCCAGCGTGAGGACCCCTTCGGCGGAATTGGCCTCCTCCTTGAGCGCAACCAGCGGGGCGTGCAACAGTTTCTTCACAAGCGATCTGGAGAGCGCCTCGATCGCCTCCCGATCGACTTGGGAAAGACCCTTGATGCGTGCCGTGAGACGGTCCACCTCAAGTCGACGGATCTCCTCCGCCCTCTGTGTGATCGCCACGATCATCGGGACCGCGTCAAGGGACCGGATCCAGCGGAGCGCCCCCTCGACCTCTTCCGCCACGATCTGTTCGGCCCGAAGCGCCTCCTGCGCCCGGTTTTTCATGTTTGCCTGGACCGCCACATGCAGGTCGTCGATGTCGTAGAGGAAGACCGCCTCCATCTTGTTGACGGCAGGGTCGATGTTGCGCGGGACGGAAATATCGATCATAAACATCGGTCCGCGGCGCGTCTGCCTCGCCTTTCTGACATCCTCCGGAGCGATGATGTAGTGGGGAGCCCCCGCGGAGCAGAGAACGATATCGGCGCGGGACATCTCACCGACCAACTCTTCGATCTTCGCCGGAATCCCCCCGAACTCCTTTGCGAGCTCCTCGGCCCGGGCATAACTTCGGTTAACAACGATGACCCGGGCGCCGCATGCCGTGAGGTGTCGGGCGGCCAGCTCCGCCATATCGCCGGCGCCGATGAGAAGGACGTTTTTGCCGGAGAGCTCCCCGAAGATCTTTTTGGCCAGTTCGACCGCCGCGAAAGAGATCGAGACCGCGGCCTCGGCTATTTTTGTCTCCGATCGGACCCTGCGCGCGACCGAAATCGCTTTGCGGAAGAGCTTGTTGAGAATCACTCCGGTCGCCTTCCGGACAAGCGCGTAGTCGAACGCGTCCTTGACCTGCCCTAAGATCTGCGGCTCGCCGACCATCATCGAATCGAGACTCGCAGCCACCCGAAAGAGGTGGCGGATCGCAGCCGCGTCGGAAAGGAGATAGAGCGATCCGCCCAAGGCCCCCTCCAGCGCCGGCTCCCGCTCCCCAAAAAATCTCTTCAGCGCCGAAAGACCCGCCGCCGTCTCCTCGGCCACGGCGACGACCTCCACCCGGTTACAGGTGGAGAGGACCAGCGCTTCCCGGATCGAGGAATTCGCCTTCAACCGTTCCAGCATCTCGGCGAGCCTCTCCTCCGGAACGGCAACCCTCTCCCGGATCTCTACGGGCGCCGTTTTATGCGAGAGGCCGACGAGCAGGACATTCATAAAACGGCCCGCATGCCCGCGGCAAAGATGAAGACGAACGTGAAGACGACTCCCCCAAAGCCGATGATGGCAAGGAGCGCCCCCTTTCGGGCTGTCCAGCCGATGGTGACCTGCCCATGCAGGACGATCAGATAAAAGAACCAGGTGACGAGCGCGACGATCACCTTGGGATCCCAGCGCCAAAAGGAGCCCCAGACATAGTGGGCCCAGAGCGCGCCGGTAATCATCCCCATCGTCAGCAGGGGAAACCCGACCAGAATCGCCCGCCGATTCAGGCGGTCGAGAAGTTCCAGCGACGGGAGATTATGATACAGGGGGGAGAGATGCTTCGACTTGAGAAAATGCTCCTGGATCAGATAGATCAGGCCCGTGATGAAGGCGATGGAAAAGGCGACCATCCCCGACAGCGCCAGCATCGTATGGATCTCAAGCCATACCGACTGGAGTTTAGGGTCAAGGGTGCGGATTTCGGTCGGGAGTGTGGCGGCGGAGATCAAGGAGATGAAGGCGAGCGGGAGAATAAACGAACCGAGGATCTGGGCGCGATAGCGGTACTCCATCAGAAGAAACGTCAGGATCACCGCCCAGGAAAAGAACGACATCGCCTCGTGAAGATTGATCAGAGGGAGATGGCCGGCCTCGAACGTCCGGACGGCGATCGCGAGGGAGTGAAAGAGGAATCCGAGCCAGGTCAAATAAAGGGGAACGCGGGCCCAGCGACTATTCCGGCTGGATAAAAAGGTTAAAAAAAAGGCGGTCGCAAGGAAATAGAGGGCCAGCGTTATTTTGAAGAAGACGACATTGATCATCGGGGCAAGGGTCGATTATAGGATTCATCCATTATGACTGTCAAGATAAACGCGGTTAAAAACTGTTAAAAAACCTTTCAAAACAGCATGTTTTGTGTTGGATGCCCGAAATCTTCGCTTCAGCGCTGCATTGACAATTACGCCCCAAAGATGGTAATAAAATCATCATCCGATCTGCATCTGCCCGAATGTTGAGGTCATTCCGATGATCCAGATGATGAAGGTCCGGGGATTGATGTATGACCCCTATAACAACGCCTATATTGTCATTCTTCGCGACGAAGAGAACTCTGAAGTCCTCCCGATCTGGGTCGGAAAGCCGGAGGCAAACGCGATCTCCTTCGCCCTGGAAGGAATCTTCCCTCCCCGACCCATGACCCACGACTTGATCAAGAACTTCTTGGACGGCATTGAGGCGAAGCTGATCAGCGTCGTGGTAACGGAGCTGAAAGACAGCACCTATTATTCCAAACTCCACCTCCTCTATAAAGATTCCGAATTTACCGTGGACTCACGTCCCTCGGACGCGATCGCCTTGGCCCTGCGGGCAGAGGCCCCGATTTTCGCCACCGAAGCGGTCATCCAGCAGCAGAGCTCCGAGGAGCTGGACCGGTGGCTGGATAATCTCCGGCCCGAAGATTTCGGCAAGTACGATACCTGACCGCTGTTCTACCTTCGGGAGCGCGAAAGCATGCAGGTCTTCCTTTCCGAAAACGTTTTTCTGGGACTCGTCCTCTCGGCGGTCGAGGTCTACAAGAAAGAGTGTTTCGGCCTCCTGCTCGGCTATCGAACGCCCGAAAAATACATCGTGGACCACGCGATCCCCTACCAGAGCGTCAAGCGCGGGTACAACTGGGCCGAGCTGCGGATGGAGCGGTGGCAGCTGATGAAAGAGGTCCTGAAGAATTTCCCCAAGCTGGACGTCATCGGCGACTTCCACTCCCACACGATGTATCGCGGAGATCCGGCCTCGATCGACCTGACCCCGGACGACATCGAATATATGGAACCGACCGATCTGCAGGTCGTCGTCGCGGTGAACGAATCAAAACGGTCGAAGTCCTGGGCGGTCAATTTCGACCATACGGTCTCCGGCACGATCGACCGATTCCATTTCAAGATCGCGGCCTACTTTTTTGCCAATGGGGAGAAGCCGAACGGACATCCGTCAAACGGGCCGACCGGCGCGAAAGGAGTCCTCGTCGCCGCGCGGGCGCGACCCCGACTGGCGGAAATCGTCTCCCCCTTTGCCCTGGCAACGAGGTGAGGAGGCTCCTTCCAACGGCCGCCCTCCTGGCCCTCCTCACGGGCTGCTCGACGATTTCGGATCTCTCTCATCTGAAGTATCAGAAGGGGATCCTCCGCCTCGACGGCGTCGAGCGGGAAGCGGTCGGGGCCCTCGCCATGGTCTCTCGGATCGCCTTGGCCGAGGAGGCGAAAGTCGCCGCGACGATCTTTTTCAAGAATCTCAAAGAGCAGCGGACCGATCTGCGCCTGATCCCCCCCGAGGAGGCCGAAAAGAGAATAGAAAAGGCCGGCCTCTTGACCCTCCAACGCGAGGTGGAAGAGGCTATGCGTCAGGACCGCGTCCCGCAGGAGGAGAAGCTGCGATCGGTCGGACGCGCCGTCGGGGCCCGGTTTCTGCTTCTCTCGGAGCTGGTGCAGTCAGAGGTCATCGAGGGGGCGACGCAGGTCACCCTGCGGGGACGGCTCTGGGACGTGGAGTTGGGCGAGATCGTCTGGGAGGGGATCGGGGAGGCGCGCGGATATATTTTTTTCATCTTTCCGAAGACTCCCGCTTCGCTGGAGAAGACGGCGGAAACCGCTAGCCGAGGGTTACTGAAGATGCTACCATGAGAAAAGGAGCGGCATGGAGATCCGTCTGAAAGTACACGGCATCCTCTCGGATCAGAATACCGATGCGCAGATCATCATCCTGCGCGACGAGCAGAATGTCGAGATTCTCCCGATCTGGGTCGGAGTCACCGAGGGGAACGCGATTCGGCTCGCCATGGAGGGGATCGTCCCTCCCCGCCCGATGACGCATGACCTCTTGAAGAATCTCATCGAGCAATTGGGCGTGGAGGTGATGAAGGTCGTCGTCACCGACATGAACAACTCCACCTATTTCGCCAAAGTCCATCTCAAAAAAGGGGAGGAGGAGATGACGGTCGACTCCC
>CAZSHZ010000129.1:0-33311 GCA_964606955.1 uncultured Nitrospirota bacterium | reverse complement strand
GACCTGCTGGCGCGGCGTGCGGCCGCTCCGCGGAAAAACTGATGCCGCCCCCTCCCCCTCTTCGGCCTCCGCGCGATGAGGAGATCGCCGCACGCGGAAAACAGGCGGTCATCCAACTCGTCATTCTCTTTAAGACCGCCCTGATCCACGACCCCGCGAACATTGCGCTTGCGCAGCCGACCGAGAATCTTGTCAAGACTCTTGCCGCTCTTTTAAGGGATGTGCCCGGCGCTTCGGGAGGGTCGGGGGGCGTCGCCCTGCGTCTGGAGCGGGATATCCTCTTGCTGGATGAGGCAAAGTTGCGGATGGATCTCGACGCCTTTCTTCCATTTACTCTTCTGATGGATGAGATGAAGAAACGGGAGGTGGGAACGATCTTCTTTAAAGCCGGGGTTTCCGAGACCGACCTCCGACGATTCGCGTACGCGTTCATCAATCTCGATGCGCGCGCGGCCGAGCCCTTTGCCCGGCTGAAGGTGGCGCTCGCCCACGCGGGGGTCGGCGGGGTCGATGTGGAGCCTCTCGAGGAGCGGACGGAGTCGGCGACCGACCGCACGTTCGAAGACAAAAAAGAGATGGCGAAGCGGATCTATTTCAATACGATCTCGGCGGTGCATGAGGTGATGGAGAGCGTCAAGCTGAAGCAGGCGGTGAGCCTGAAGAAGGCGAAGCGGGTGATTCAGGGGATGGTCGATCTGATCCTCCAGGAGGACGCGACGCTTCTTGGCCTGACAAACCTCCGCAGCCACGACGAATATACCTACAATCATTCTGTCAACGTTTGTATCCTGGCGCTGGCGATCGGGCAGAGGCTCGGCTACTTACGCCCGCGGCTTGCGGATCTGGGGATGGCGGCCCTCTTCCACGACATCGGAAAATCGGCCATCCCGATCGAGATACTGAACAAGCCGAAGGAGTTCACCGACGACGAATGGACGATCGTCCGGCGGCATCCGATCTTTTCGGTCAAAGAGTTGGTGCGAATCAAAGGGATTGCTCCCCTGGCGATCAAGGTGACGATCGGGGCGTTCGAGCATCACTTGAACTACGATCTTTCCGGATATCCCAAGTTGGCCTCCCCGCGCAAGGTCTCTCTGTTCGGCCGGATCATCTGCATCGTCGACTGTTATGACGCCCTGACCTCCTCCCGGGTCTACAACCGGATCCCCTTTCCTCCCGAGAGGGCGCTGAAGTTCATGCTCGGCAAGAGCGGCCAGGCCTTCGATCCCGTCCTCTTGAAGATCTTCGTCAACGCCATCGGGATCTATCCGATCGGAACCCTGGTCCTCCTCGATTCTCAAGAGATCGCCGTCGTCTACGCCCCTCCCCCGATCCCCGACGCGGCCGAGTTCCCGAAGGTCAAGGTGGTCGCCGATGCCTCGGGAAACGAGGTGGATGGGGAGACCCGAGACCTCGCCTCCGCCGCGAGGAGAGGGGATGTCCCCCGAGGGTGGAAGATCGTCCGGACGATCGACCCGACCCCTTACCGATTCGACGTCGCAAAATATTTCCTGTAAGATTTCGGCATGATCTCTCCTGCTGATATCGTCAGCAAGGTCGCATCGTATCATCCGAGCGGGAATGCCTCGCTCATTGAAAAGGCCTACGCGCTCTCCGCCCGCGCGCACGCCGGCCAACTCCGCGAATCGGGCGAGCCCTATCTCTCCCATCCGCTGGAGGTCGCTTCAATCCTCACGCAGCTAAAACTGGATGTCCCTTCGATCGTCGCGGGCCTTCTGCACGACACGGTCGAGGATACCGGGCTGACGATCGAGGAGGTGGAGCGCGAGTTCGGCAGCGAGGTGGCGCGGCTGGTCGACGGTGTGACCAAGATCGGAAGGATTCAGTTCCGATCCGACGAGGAGAAGCAGGCCGAGAATTTCCGGAAGATGGTCGTCTCGATGGCGGAGGACATCCGGGTCGTCCTGATCAAACTGGCCGACCGCCTCCACAATATGCGCACGCTGGATGCCCTTTCCGAAGACAAACAGCGGAGGATCGCGCGGGAGACGCTCGACATCTATGCGCAGCTGGCCAACCGGCTCGGAATCGGTTGGCTGAAGTACGAACTGGAGGACCTCTGCCTGCGGTATCTGAAACCGGACGTCTATTTCACCCTTATGAAGAAGGTCGCCCGGGAGCGCGAGGAACGGGAGGCCTTCATCCGGGAGGCGATTGAGGCCGTCCGGCGGGTGCTGGCCGAAGGGGATTTTAAAGGGGAGGTCGTCGGACGGAACAAGCACCTCTTCTCCGTCTGGCAGAAGATGGAACACCAGGGGATCCCGTTCGAGGAGGTCTATGATCTGACCGGAATCCGGATCATGACCGATACGAAAATGTCCTGCTACGGGATCCTCGGCATGATCCACTCGATCTGGCGGCCGGTCCCGGGCCGTTTCAAGGACTACATCGCGATCCCGAAGTCCAACCTCTACCAGTCGCTGCACACCACCGTGGTCGGCCCGCGGGGGCAGCACATCGAGATCCAGATCCGGACCGAGGAGATGCACCGGATCGCCGAGGAGGGGATCGCCTCTCACTGGCTCTACAAAGAGCGCGGAAAGGTCGGCGAGAAGGATTCGCGCTCCTTTCACTGGTTGCGGCAACTGGTCGAGTGGCAACAGGAGGTCGTCGACAACCGGCAGTTCATGGACTCGATTAAGACCGACCTCTTTACCGACGTCGTCTATATCTTCACCCCCAAGGGAGACGTCAAGGAGCTGGCGAAGGGGGCGACCCCCGTCGACTTCGCTTATGAGATCCATACCGAGATCGGAAACCGCTGTGCGGGCGCCAAGGTGAACGGCAAGATCGTCCCGCTCCGCTACGAGTTGAAGTCGGGGGACTCCGTCGAGATCCTTACCACGCCGACCGGCGTCCCCTCGAAGGACTGGCTGAAGTTCGTCCGGACCCCGAAGGCGAAGGCCAGGATCAAACACTTCATCAAGATCGAGGAGCGAAAGCGCTCGCTGGAGATCGGAAAAAGGCTGCTGGAGCGGGAACTGCGGCACCACGGTCTTTCCACCGCCGAGACCTTTAAATCCGAAAAACTGGTCGAGATCGGCAAGACCCTCGGCGCATCGGATGCGGAGGATCTCTTCGTCTCGCTCGGATACGGCAAGGTGACCCCCCAGCAGGTCATCCGCCATCTTCTCCCGGAGCCGAAGTTAAAGGAGGGGCTGGCCGAGAAGGTCATCAAGAAGATCGGGATCGGCGGAAAAGGGGTCAAGGTCGGCGGAGTGAACGATGTTCTGGTCCACTTCTCGAAGTGCTGCAATCCGGTCCCGGGCGATCGGATCATCGGCTTCATTACCCGGGGTCGGGGCCTGTCGATCCATTCCATAGACTGTCCGAACATGGACGAGCTCGACTACGATCGGGAGCGGATGGTGGATGTCGATTGGGACACGGCGGAAGCGACCATCCATGCTGTGGAAATCTCCGTGTTGACCGTTGATCGGCCGGGGCTTTTAGCGCAGGTCTCAGCCTCGATCTCCGCGGCGCGGGCTAACATCTCCCACGCGCAGATCTCCACCACCGAAGACAAAAAGGCGATCCTCGATTTTGTCATTGACATCAACCACCGCAAACACTTAGAGCAGGTCTTAAGGAATATCGAGAAGATCGAAGGGGTCTTGAAGGCCTCTCGTGTCCGCCGGGGCTAGCGGGGAAGGGACTCTCTCCCCCGCCGAGGCCCGGTTCGACCGGGCGCGCAGGAGGATCGGTCTTGCGGCCGGACCTCTCCTCCTCCTTCTCATCTGGCTCCTGCCGCTTCCCGTTTCGCCGCCGGCGCACCGCTTGGCGGCCCTCCTTGTCCTCGTGGTTGTCTTCTGGATTACCGAGCCGGTCCCGCTCGCAGTCACCGCGCTGCTCGGCCCGGTCCTTGCCGTCGCCGCCGGGGTGGGGGAGGCGCGCGACGTCCTCGCCTCGTTTGCAAACCCGATCATTTTTCTTCTCCTTGGGAGTTTTTTCATCGCGAGGGCGATGGAGGTCCACCATCTCGATCGTCGCTTCTCTCTTTTTATCCTCTCCCGCTCCTGGATCGGCGGGAAACCGAACCGGATCCTCCTCGCAGTCGGCATGGTGGCGGCGGCGATCTCGATGTGGATCTCCAACACCGCCGCGACCGCCATGGTCTATCCGGTGGCTCTCGGTCTGATCGCGCCGGCATCGGATGTCCCCGGACGGGGAGGCGCGGCGCGGACCCCGTACGCCGCGGGGGTCCTTCTGATGGTGGCATACGCCGCCTCGATCGGGGGGATTGCGACTCCGATCGGAACCCCGACGAATCTGATCGGGATCGGGATGATCTCGAGGATGGCAAACATTCGGATCCCATTTTTTCAGTGGATGAGCTTCGCCCTCCCGCTGACACTGCTGATGTTCGCGGCCCTTTATCTCCTTCTAATCCGGGGCGGGGGGGTCGTGCCGGCGCGGCCTGCGGTCGCCTTCGCGCCCGGCCCATTCTCGCGCGGTGAGATCAACACCGCGATCTCCTTCGGGGTCGCCGTCCTCCTCTGGCTGACCCCCGGGTTCATTGCGCTGGTCTGGGGAGCCCAGAGCGATCTCTACCGGACCTTCGACCGCCGGCTCCCCGAGGGGGGCGTGGCGATCCTCGCCGCCTCACTCCTCTTCCTCCTTCCGACCGATTTCTCAGTCCCACAATTCACGCTGAACTGGGAGGATGCCCAGAAGATCGATTGGGGAACGATCCTCCTTTTCGGCGGCGGGCTGGCGCTCGGCGATCTGATGTTCAAGACGGGGCTTTCCGAGACGATCGGCCGCGGCCTGATGCGACTTCTCGATCTGAAGTCGCTCTGGGGGATTACCGGGTTTGCGATATTTCTCGGGATCGTGATCTCCGAACTCACCTCCAACACCGCCTCGGCCAGCATGGTGGTCCCGGTCGTCATCGCCCTGGCGCAGAGCTCGGCCGTCTCTCCGATCCCTCCGGCCCTCGGCGCGACGCTCGGCGCCTCGTTCGGCTTCATGCTCCCGATCTCCACCCCTCCGAATGCGATCGTCTACGGCTCCGGGCTGATTCCGATTCATCGGATGCTCCGCGCCGGGATTGCCTTCGATATTATCGGATTTTTCCTGATCTGGGGCGGCCTCAGATTTCTATGCCCCCTGTTGGGACTCCTCTAACTTAGAATGAGAGCGGCATGCCGATCTTCAATCTTTCCCGCTCGGCCACGCCCGCCGCGGTCTCGAGAACAAACATCGCGGAATCGCCGCTCGGCCCGTAGTTGGGGCAGGGATCGGCCCGGCAGGGGGGGACGTTCGATTCGATATGGAGGATCCTTTTTTCTCGGTCGAGCCAGATCATGTCGAGCGGGAGGAGGGTGTTTTTCATCCAGAATGGGTGCTGACCGGCGGTCGGGAAGAAGAAGAGCATCGCGTGGTCGGGGTCAAGCCGCTCGCGGAACATCAGGCCGCGGGAGCGCGACTCCGGAGTGATGGCGATCTCCGCCTTCAAGATTGTGCCGGAGGGGAGCCGTACCTCAAGGAGGCGGCTCTCGCCTCGGGGGGCCGAGCAGCCCGCCCAGAAAAAAAGGAGGAGGAGGCTCGTTGAACGGCGAAAAATTTCGTGATAACGTTTCGCGGTCATGGGGATTTACACTACTCAACGGCGCTATTTTGAGCAAGCCTATGCGACCGGGGAGCATGGATGGCCGGTGACCGGTCCCTCGCGCGCGGTCGTCGAATTTGCGCGGCGGTTTTCCAGGGAGAGGCCTGCCGCCCGCGTTCTGGACCTCGGCTGCGGCGAGGGGAGGCATACGTTCTTCCTGGCGTCGCGCGGCTTTCGGACGGTCGGCCTGGATTATCAGAGGGGGGCCATCGAGCGGGCATTGTCCCTTTCGCCCTCTCGCTCTCGGCCTCTTACTCGGAAAAACGTGGCATTCGTGGTCGGAGAGGCCTTTGCGCTCCCGTTTCGCGAGGGGATTTTTGATCTGGTGATCGATTACGGCTGCCTTCACCATGTCCGCAAGTCCGATTTTGGGCGCTATCTTAGTTCACTTCTTTCTCATCTGGTCCCCGACGGGTACTACCTCCTCTCCTGCTTTTCCATCCGTTTTAAGCATCATCCTGAGGAGCGTCGGAGCCGGGACTGGCTCGTCCATCGGGGCCATTACGATCGGTTCTTCCGCAAGAGTGATTTCCAACGACTTTTTTCTCCACATTTTTCGATCCTCCAGGCGGTCGAAGAGCGGGATCGGGAGCACCCCGGCTACGTCTTCTGGCACGTTTTGATGAAGAGACGAGCGGATGCCTAACATCGCCTTCCTCAATGGGCGGTTCATGCCGCTGACGCAGGCCAAGATCTCGGTGGAGGATCGCGGCTTTCAGTTCGGCGATGGGGTCTATGAACTTGTCCGGACCTACTCGGGAAGGCTGTTTCACCTGGATGAGCATCTGTGCCGGATGTTTCATTCGATCGAGGCGCTCCAGCTCGACCCGGTCTATCCGATGGATCGTTGGAAGCGAACCGTCGAGGAGGCCCGGGAGAGGAGCGGCTACCCCGACGCGAAGATCTATATCGAGGTCACGCGGGGGACGGCGCCGCGGGTCCACGGCTTTCCGAAGAGCGCGAGGCCGACGGCGGTCATCACGGTCCGCCGCTTCGAGCCGATCCCGGCCGCCTTGCGGCGGAACGGGGCGGCGGTCATCACCATCTCCGATATCCGCTGGGGGAGATGCAACATAAAATCGGTCAACCTCCTCCCGAACGTGCTGGCTCGCGCGCAGGCGCAGAAGGAGGGGGCCTATGAGGCAGTTTTCCTTCGCGACGGTTTCGTCATGGAGGGGTCGGGGAGCAATCTCTTCGCGGTGTTTGAAGGGATGGTTGTGACGCCTCCTCCCGGGCCGCACATCCTCTCCGGCATCACGCGTGAGGTCGTGCTCGACCTTGCCTCGCGAAACGGCTTCGACATCTCCGAAAAGCCGCTTGCCGAAAACGACCTTTTCCGGGCGGACGAACTGTTCCTGACCGGTACGACGGTGGAGGTCCTCCCGGTCGTGAAGATCAACGGCCGCGCGGTACGGGAGGGGCTTCCTGGTCCCGTGGCCTCCGCCCTCTATCGGCTCTTCCTGGAATCCGTCCGAGATCATTGAGCCTGCTTGCAACTCCTCTCCCGTTATGTTATAAGAGGCGGGTTTGTTCCGCTTGCGAAAGTGGGCAGCAATGTCGCCCACTTTTTTAATTTGAGGCGTCGGTGGAAAAAGCGGCCGTTCTTGGGAAGATATCCGATCTTGCGGCTCCGATCTTAAAATCGATGGGGCTTGCCCTGGTCGATATCGAATATTTCCGGGGGAGGCGGGACATTTTGCGGATTTTTATCGACAAGCCGGGAGGGGTCACCTTGAAAGACTGCGAACGGGCGAGCCATTCGATCAGCCGCGCGCTCGATGTGGAGGATCCGATTATGCATTCGTACGTTTTGGAAGTCTCCTCGCCGGGGCTGGATCGGCCGCTGAAGCGTCGCGAGGATTATCTGCGCAGTCTGGGAAAGCGAATCCGGATCAGAATGCGCTCTGAAGGGGGGCATCCGGCGGCGGAAACGATCATCGGGACGATCGATGACCTCATCGGCGACATGCTGGTGGTCGCAACGGAACAGACGCGGGTTGAGCTCCCGCTGGATGCGATCGCCCACGCCCGTTTAGAGATCGAGTTTTAGGGAGAGTCGATGAACCGTGAACTTGTCTCGGTGATTGAGCAGATCGGCCGGGAAAAAGGGATCCAGCCGGAGAAGATCGTCAAGGCGGTGGAGTCCGCGCTCCTGACTGCCGCGAAGAAAAAGTACGCTCAGGTGGAGAATATTCAGGTCAAGATGGATCCGGGGACCGGCGAGATCGAAGTGATGTCGATGAAGAAGGTCGTGGAGTCCGTCGCCGATCCGGCGAACGAGGTCTCTCTTGCAGAGGCAAAACGGGTCGACGAAGCCGCTGAGCTCGGGGATGAGATCGGCTCGCTTCTGGAGATGACCGATTTCGGGAGGATCGCGGCGCAGACCGCCAAGCAGGTCATCTTCCAGCGGGTTCGGGAGGCGGAGTGGGAGGCGGTCCATCGGGAGTATTCCGGCCGGCAGGGGGATGTCATCAGCGGAGTCGTCCTCGGACAGGAGCGCCGCAATTACATCATCGAACTCGGCAAGACGGAGGCGATCCTCCCCTTTTCCGAGCAGGTTCCTCGGGAGAGCTACAGACGCGGAGATCGCCTGCGGGCCTACCTCCTAGAGGTCAAGCCCTCCGCGAAGGGGCCTCAGATCGTCGTCTCCCGGGCGCATTCCAACTTCGTCGCCAAACTTTTTGCGATGGAGGTCCCCGAAATCAGCGAGGGGATCGTGCAGATCAAGGGGGTGATGCGCGAGCCCGGCGACCGGACAAAGATCGCCGTGGTCTCTAAAGATTCCAAGGTCGATCCGGTGGGGGCCTGTGTCGGCGTTCGCGGGTCGCGCGTGCAGGCGGTCGTCCGCGAACTGCGGGGGGAGAAGATCGATATCATCACCTGGACGTCCGATCCGCGAACGTTTATCGGAGAGGCGCTTTCGCCGGCGGTCATTGAAAAGATCGCGATCAATGAGGCGGAGAAAGGGGCGACGGTAGTGGTCTCGGACCAGCAGCTCTCGCTCGCGATCGGGAAGAAAGGCCAGAACGTCCGTCTCGCTGCAAAATTGACCGGATGGAAAATTGACATTATTAGTCAGGGCGAGTATGAGAAGGAGCGGGCAAAGGAGCGGGAAGCTGAAATTTCCGCCGCGATTTCCCAGGAGTTAAGGGCGCAGGCGCAAGCCGAAGCAAAGAGCCAAAGTCTTACCGCCCCTTCGGGGGAGCCCGACCCAAAATGATGCGGGTTTTTGAACTGGCTAAGAAAATCGGCGTCACCTCGAAAGAGATCATCTCGGTCCTCGATAAGATGGGAATCCCCGTTAAAAATCACATGAGCACGGTGGAAGATCGTGAGGCCAGGGCTGTCCTGGACCGTTTCATCCGCAAAGAGGTGGCGGAAGTCGCTCCAAAAGGGAAGGGGATCTCCTCACCTGCCGTCGCGCCGGAGAAAAAGGGGCGGGTGTTGGTCAAAAAGAAAAAGGAGGAGATCCCCCTCGTCTTAGCTCCCGCTGTCGCAGTTATCCCTTCCATTCCATCGGCCGCCCCGGCGGTTTCGTCGCCGGCCGCGGCTCGTCAGGCTGCTCCGCCCGCTCCGACTCCTTCCCGGGTCGAGCCTCTCCCGGTCTCGGGAACCGCTGAAACCGTCTCTCCGCTCACCTCTGCAAAGAAGGAAGAGGAGAAGCGGGAAAAGGAGAAGGAAAAAAAGAAGCTTCCGAAGGATCTATTCGTCGAGGCGAAGAAGGGGCTCCCGGCAAAGTTCAAGGAAAAGGTAAAGAAGGCGAAAAAACCGGAGCGGTGGGAGATTGAAGAGCCGGTGGTCCACGAAATCATTGCTGCCGAACTGCTGACTGTCCCGGATGGGGAGGCCGCGGTCTCCAGTGAGCCTCTGCCCGAGGCGGCGACCGCCGTGGCGACTGCGGTCGAGCCTCGCAAATGGGAAAACTTCAAACCGCTGCATAAGCGCGATGAGCGGGCAAGGATCGCGGCCAAGAAGGCCCAGCCTTCCGCCATCGCGGACATCACCAAACCGCGCGTCAAGGCGATTCGCTTGGTCGAAGGGACGACGGTCAAAGAGTTTGCCGAGGCGATCGGGCAGAAGGTCTCTGCCGTGATCACGAAATTGATGGAGACGGGAATCATGGCGACCTTAAACCAGCCGATTGACCTGAACGCCGCCTCCCTCATCGCCGAGCAGTACGGTCTGAAGGTGGATGCCGTCGCGGGGAAGACCGAAGAGGAAATCCTTGAAGAGCAGACGGTTTCCGAGGATCGGCCGGAAGACCTGGCCGCTCGTCCTCCGGTGATCACCGTCATGGGCCATGTGGACCATGGGAAGACATCGCTTCTGGACGCCGTTCGGCAGACGAAGGTCGCCGAGGGAGAGGCGGGTGGGATTACCCAGCATATCGGCGCCTACATCGTGACCGTCGGCCAGAAGCGGGTGACGTTCCTGGATACTCCGGGCCATGAGGCGTTTACTGCGATGCGGGCGCGGGGGGCGAAGGTCACCGACATCGTCGTCCTGGTCATCGCCGCCGACGACGGCGTGATGCCCCAGACGGTGGAAGCGATCAACCACGCCAAGGCTGCGGGGGTTCCGATCGTGGTGGCGGTGAACAAGATCGACAAGCCGGAGGCGAACCCGGACCGCGTGAAGAACGCCCTTGCCGAATACGGTCTGATCCCCGAGCAGTGGGGTGGGCAGACGATCTTCGCGGAGGTCTCCGCCAAGAAAAAGATCGGCCTGGATCATTTTCTGGAGATGATCTTGCTGCAGGCGGAGATCCTCGAGTTGCGGGCCAACCCGAGAAAACCGATGGCGGGAACGATCATCGAGGCGAGACTGGACCGGGGACGCGGCCCGGTCGCCACGGTCCTCGTCCAGGAGGGGACGCTGAAAGCGGGGGACGCCTTTGTCGCCGGAGTCCACTGGGGGCGCGTTCGTACCCTGATCGATGATCTGGGACGAAAGGTGCAGTCGGCAACGCCCGCCACGCCGGTGGAGGTGATCGGGTTCGACGGGGTTCCCTCCGGGGGGGACACATTCGTCGTGGTGAGAGATGAGCGGGTCGCCAGGGAGATCGCCAATCAGCGGATGCAGCGGCAGCGGCTCGCCGAGATGGCGAAGGTGCGCCGGGTCACGCTCGAAGATCTGTATGCGAAGATTAAAGAGGGAGCCGTCAAGGAGTTAAAGATCATCATCAAGGCCGACGTCCAGGGGTCGGCCGAGGCGATGCGGGAATCCTTGCAGAAGCTCGCCACTCCGGCGGTGTCTCTGACCGTCATTCACGCCGGGGTCGGAGGGATCACCGACAGCGATGTCCTTCTCGCCTCCGCCTCCAACGCCATCATCATCGGATTCAATGTCCGGCCGGAGCCTTCGGCGGCCTCGCTGGCCGAGCGGGAGAAGGTCGACATCCGGACCTACACCGTCATCTATGACGCCATCAACGATGTCCGGTCGGCGATGGAGGGGCTGCTGGACCCGACCTTCCGAGAGAAGATCGTCGGCCGTGCCGAGGTCCGACAGACCTTCAATGTCCCCAAGGCCGGGGTTGTGGCCGGCTGCTATGTCGTCGATGGGACGGTCAGCCGCGCCTCCATGAGTGCCCGCGTCCTGCGGGACTCGGTTGTGATCTATCAGGGGAAGGTCGCCTCGCTCCGGCGGTTCAAGGACGATGTTCGGGAGGTCGCCTCGGGATATGAGTGCGGCATCGGCATCGAGAACTTTAATGATATCAAAGTCGGCGATGTCGTCGAGATCTTCACGCAGGAAAAGGTCGCCGCGAAACTGTGAGGAGGGGGAAGCGAGCAAGGCGAGCGTGAGGGGGAGGCTCCATCCGGCTTCGCCGGTGGAGGGGGCGACGCCGGGGGTCTCCGAGCGCTGCGCGCTCGGGGCAGGAGTCCCTATTCCAGCGAGCAAGGCGAGCGAGAGGGGGAGGCTCCATCCGGCTTCGCCGGTGGAGGGGGCGACGCCAGCCCCTATAATCGACGGAAGGCTCGATCGGGCGACAGTCGGGGTCTGCATGATCCGCCTTCGGATCCCGGAAAACGGCTCGCTGAAGGGGAAGCGCCAGGTGTTGTTAAGCCTGAAGGCGAAGATCAAGAACCGCTTTAATGTGTCGGTGGCGGAATTGGGGGATCTCGATCTATGGCAGAGCGCCGTTCTTGGTGTGACGTGCATCGCAAATGATCGTCGCTTTGTGAATGAGCAACTCGACAAGGTGGTGAACCTGATTCGAGAGCGGCGCGACGTTGAGATTCTGGATGTATCGATGGAGAACGTATAGGTGCCGGTTATGGTGGAAAAAAGTTATCGGCGGTCTGAACGGGTAAACGACGTGGTCCACGCGGAGGTGGCCCAGATACTCCTGCGCAAGGTAAAAGATCCCCGGATCGGGTTTGTCACGGTCACCGGGGCGTCCGTTTCTGAGGATCTTAAGCATGCGCGGATCTATGTCACGATTCCGGGTGGCGCCGACGAAAAAAAGGTCCTCGCGGGACTGGCCCAGGCTTGCGGTTACATCCGTGGACTGCTGGCCCGGCGCCTGAAGACACGGTACACGCCGGAGGTCACCTTTGTCATCGATCGAGGGCTCAAACAGGGAGATCAGGTCCTCGATCTTTTGGCGGACCTTGAGAAAGAACGGCGGATGCGGGAGGACCGGTGAGTCTCAAGCAGGTGGCCGAGGCGCTCCGTCGGCATGAGACCTTCTATATCAGCGCTCATGTCGGTCCGGAAGGGGACGCGCTCGGCTCGGAGGTTGCCTTGGGACTGGCGTTAAGATCGCTGGCGAAGAAGGTCACGATCGTAAATCTCGATCCGGTCCCAAAGCAGCTTTCGTTTCTCGCCACGGAGGGGCTGGTGCGGCAGGTAAAACGGCTGGAGGAGCCCGCCGATGCCCTCGTCGTTGTCGATTGCGGAGACGCCGAGCGGACCGGCCTCTTCGAATTCGGTCGACCTCCCGTCGCCTCCATCATCAACGTTGACCATCACATCACGAATAAAAGATTCGGAGACATTAACTGGGTCGAGGAGCGGGCCTCCGCGACGGGCGAGATGATCTACGATCTTTTGAACGATATGCAAATTCCGATTACGCCCCAGATCGCGACGGCCCTCTACACCACCTTAATCACGGAGACCGGTTCATTTCACTATTCCAACACCACGCCGAAGGTCTTAAGGATCTCGGCTGACCTGATCGAGCGCGGGGCGGATTCGGTGAAGATCGCCCGCGCGGTGTTCGAGACGACCACCGCCGGCCGGCTGCGGCTCCTCTCGGAGGTCCTTGGCACGCTCTCGCTGTCGCAAGACGGGAAGCTTGCCTGGGTCCATATTCCGCTGGAGGCCTTCGCGCGTAGCGGGACGACCCCCGAGGACACGGAAAACTTCGTCAATTATCCCCGCTCGATCGCGGGGGTCGAGGCGGCCGCCCTTTTCCGGCAGGCCGGCCCGGCCTCGTACAAAATCAGTTTTCGGGGTCAGGGCAAGGTCGATGTTTCACAGGTGGCCCTCGAGTTCGGCGGGGGCGGGCACAAAAACGCCGCCGGATGCTCCCTTGAGGGGACCCTGGCGGAAGTCCAGGGAAAGGTTTTGGGGCGGCTCACGGCGGCCCTTCCGCGCCCGGGAGCCGCGCCGAGTTAGAGACCTCGGCGCAATCGTATGGATGGAATTCTCGTCATCGACAAGCCCTCCGGCTGGACCTCGCACGATGTGGTGGCCCGCGTCCGCTCCATTCTCGGGATCGACAAGGCGGGACATACCGGAACGCTGGATCCCCAAGCAACCGGGGTGCTTGTCCTCTGCCTCGGGAAGGCCACCAAGGTGATCCCGTTTCTTCCCGAGGGGGAGAAGGAGTATCAAGTACGGATGCGTCTGGGGAGTGAGACCGACACCGGAGACTCTTCGGGTCGGGCGACTTTTTCTTCGGATAAACCGCTCCCCTCCATTGAGGAGGTCCGAGCGGTTCTCGCGTCGTTTATCGGGACCCGCCCGCAGAGGCCGCCGGCGTATTCCGCGGTCAAAGTGGGGGGAGTTCCCTCCTATCGTATCGCGCGGTCGGGCGGATCAGTCGATCTACCGGCGCGCGACGTGACGATTCTTCGGATCGAGGATATCCGGAGGGCCGGCGAGGACGAAGTCGCCTTTACGGTCGTCTGCTCGCGCGGGACCTATATCCGGTCGCTCTGCGTCGACGTCGGAAGGGTATTGGGATGCGGAGCACATCTTTTGGCCCTCCGCCGTCTCCGCTCCGGGCCCTTTTCCATCGACCGTGCGATCACTCTTGAGGCCCTCGTCACCCGGCCTGAACTGGGCGAGGAGTCGCTCCTGCCGATCGACGAGGCGCTCTCCCACCTTCCGGAGGTACATCTTTCGGAGGCCGAGGCGGAGCGGATCGCGCATGGTGGAGCGGTGCCCCTAAGATCGGGGTCCCCAGAGGCTCTGCCTCTGGGGCAGAGATCGGCGTGGTCCGAGGGGGAGATGGTCAGACTTCACGATCCGAAGGGGGGAGTGATCGGCATCGGCACGGTCTCAAAGGGATCGATCCTCCCCAAGCGGGTCCTCATGGTGTTAGAGGAGGAGAGAAAACTTTGGCATTGAGCAGGGCTGAGAGAGGGGAGATTGTCGGGAGTTACAGGAAACACCCGAGCGACACAGGGTCGCCGGAGGTGCAGATCGCGCTTCTGTCGAACCGGATCACGGAGCTGACGGGGCATTTTGCGGTCCATAAGAAGGATCATCACTCGCGGCGGGGGCTGATCCAGATGGTCAGCCGCCGGCGGAGATTGTTGGAATACCTCAAAGAAGAAGACCCCAAACGCTATAGCGAGCTCGTGGAGCGGCTGGGGATACGTAAGTAGAATAGAATTCACGGTTCGTTGGAGGGCGTGGAAGTTCAACCGAGGGCAGGGTAAGCCTTCCTGCTTTCTTTTGAGTTTCCGCGCCGTCTGCCGGACCTTAACCTTTCTCAAAGCAAGAGGCTTTGAGGAGAAAAGGAGCAGACAATGTCGGAACGTGTTGAGATCCAGATAGGCGGAAAGAAACTGATCCTGGAGGCAGGGCGAGCCGCCCGCCAGGCGGACGGCGCCATCTGGGCGCAGTACGGCGACTCGGTGGTTTTGACGACCGTGGTTGCCTCCAAGATCGCCAAGCAAATCGATTTTCTCCCTCTCACGGTCGACTATCAGGAAAAGGCGTACGCGGCCGGAAAGATCCCCGGCTCCTTCTTCCGCCGGGAGGGGCGTCCCACGGAACGTGAGACCCTGATCTGCCGGCTGATCGATCGGCCGCACCGGCCTCTCTTTCCGGAGGGGTGGTTCTATGAGACGCAGATCGTTGCAAACGCCCTCTCCTCGGACCAGGGCGCGGCCGTTGATCTCCTCGGAATCATCGGGGCCTCTACGGCGCTCTTCATCTCCGACATACCCTTCTCGGAGCCGATTGCGGCGGTGCGGGTTGGAAGGATCGACGGGAAGATCATCGTCAATCCGACGGTGACCGATCTTGAAAAGAGCGAACTGAACATCGTGGTGGCGGGGAGCGCCAACGGGGTGATGATGGTGGAATGCGAGGCGCGCGAGCTTCCGGAAGAGGTGATCCTTGAGGCGATCGACTTCGGCCATCAAGAGCTTCGTCCGATTATCGCGGCCCAGGTCGAACTTCAGCGCCGGGTCGGAAAGCCGAAGCGGTCACCTCTTACAATTAGTTTCGATTCGTCTCTTGTCCAAGCCGTCAAGGGGAAGGTGCTTGAGCGCCTTAAGCAGGCCCTCGCGATTCCGAACAAAACGGCCCGACAGGAGAGCCTCGACGCGATCCTGAAGGAGACCCAGGAGAGCTTGAATCCGGACGGCTCCGACGACAGATCCCGTCAGATTATGGCGACCTTCCATGACCTTGAGAGGAGGGAGGTTCGGCAGGCGATCCTGGAACGAGGCATCCGCGCCGACGGCCGGCGGCCGGGCGATATCCGGCCGATCTCCATCGAGATCGGCGTCCTCCCGAGGACGCACGGCTCGGCGCTCTTCACCCGGGGGGAGACGCAGAGTCTCGCGGTCGTGACCCTCGGAACCGAGGAGGATGAGCAGAGGCTGGACCAGCTGGAAGGGGCTTCGACCAAGGCGTTTATGCTCCACTATAATTTCCCCCCCTTCTCGGTCGGGGAGACCCGGCCGATGCGCGGCCCGGGGCGCAGGGAGATCGGGCATGGCGTGCTGGCGGAGCGGGCGCTCAAACCGGTGATCCCCTCCAAGGAGGAGTTCCCCTATGTTCTCCGGATCGTGTCGGACATTCTCGAGTCCAACGGATCGTCGTCGATGGCGACCGTCTGCGGCGGGACGCTTGCGCTGATGGATGCCGGGGTTCCGATCAAGACTCCAATCGCCGGGATTGCCATGGGGCTGATCAAGGAGGGAGACAAGGTCCAGATCCTATCGGACATCCTCGGACTGGAGGATCACCTCGGCGACATGGATTTCAAGGTCACCGGCTCGTCCCGCGGGATCACCGCGCTCCAGATGGACATCAAGATCGGCGGGATTACCAGCGGGCTGATGCGAAGCGCGCTCGAACAGGCGAGGGAGGGGAGACTCTTCATCCTGGCGAAAATGCTCGCCGCGATTGCTCAGCCGCGCGCGACGATCTCCACGTATGCCCCGAGAATCATGACGATGAAGATCAAGGTCGATAAGATCCGGGAGGTGATCGGTCCGGGAGGAAAAATGATCCGCAGCATCGTCGAGAAGAGCGGCGCGAAGGTGAACGTGGACGACTCCGGCCTGATCTCCATCGCCTCCGTCGACGAGGAGGCCTGCAAAAAGGCGATGGACATGATCAATGAAATCGTGGCCGAGGTCGAGGTGGGAAAGATCTACTACGGCAAGGTCAAACGGATCATGGATTTCGGCGCCATCGTTGAACTGCCGGGGCGCTCCGACGGCCTCTGCCATATCTCGCAGCTGGACGAAAAGCGGGTGAAGTCGGTCTCCGACGTGGTCAAGGAGGGGGAGGAGATCCCGGTAAAGGTGATGGAGGTGGGAAGGGACGGGAAGATCCGGCTCTCGCGCAAAGAGGCCTTAAAGGAACTTGGCCAGAAAGACGTCGGGGAGCCTGTCAGGTAAGCCGCTTTCCCGATGTTCAAAAAGACGCTCCTCGATAACGGGATCCGCGTCGTCGCGGAAAAGATCCCCTCGGTCCGCTCGGTGTCGATCGGAATGTGGATCGCCATCGGTTCGCGGGATGAACGGGAGGATGAGCATGGGATCTCCCACTTCCTCGAGCATATGTTTTTCAAGGGGACCGAGCGGCGCTCCGCCAAGAAGATTGCCCTGGAGATCGACGCGATCGGCGGCGAGCTGAACGCCTTTACCTCCCGTGAGACTACGACGTTCTACGCCAAGGTTCTGGATGAGCATCTTGCCAAGGCGGTCGAGATCCTCTCGGATAATTTCCATCATTCCCGCTTCGATCCCCGCGAGATCGGAAAAGAAAAACAGGTGGTGATGGAGGAGATCCGGATGGTGGAGGACGATCCGGAGGATCTCGTCCACGACCTTTACACCGCTCAGATGTGGCGCGGAAACCCGCTCGGCCGGACGATCCTGGGGACGACCGGCACCATCGGGGCTTTAAGCCGGGAGAAGATCATCGGATTTCTCCGGCGGAACTATCATCCCTCCTCGATTGTCCTTTCTGTGGCGGGGCATTTCGATCATGATCGCTTGATCAAACGGCTCGATGCGGCATTCGGTTCGTACCGGCAGGAGGGGGAATCTCTTAGGATCCGCGAGACTCCCAGTGGCCAGGCGGCCCTCGTGTTAAAGAAGCGGCGTCTGGAGCAGGTCCATCTCTGCTTCGGTACGCGGGGGCTCTCGCAGAATCATCCGGACCGCTACGCCTTGACCGTTTTGAACTCCGTGATCGGCGGGAGCGTCTCTTCCCGTCTCTTCCAGGAGATCCGGGAGCGCCGAGGGCTCGCCTACTCCATCTACTCCGATCTCTCCTCGTTTGAGGACGCCGGGCTCTTCACCGTCTACGCGGCCGCCTCCCGGAAGAGCGCCTCGCAGGTGACCTCTCTGATCGCCAGAGAGTTTCGGAAGATCCGCGAAAAGGGGATTGGGCCGGAGGAACTTAAGAAGGCGAAGAATCAGATCAAGGGGAGCGTGATGCTCGCGATGGAGAGCACCTCCGCGCGGATGAGCAAACTCGCCAGAGAAGAGATCTATTTCGGCCGGAACTTCTCGCTCGAGGAGATCATCGCGGAGGTCGAGCGGGTCTCGGTAGGCCAGGTCATCCGGCTGGCCCAGGAGGTCTTCGATCCGCGCGCCTACTCTCTCGTAGCCCTCGGCCCCCTCTCGCGCAAAGAGATTCCGGAGGACCTCTTCGCGGCGTAGCGGTCAGGCCAGGACGACGCGGTTGCGGCCGAGGGCCTTGGCCCGGTACATCGCCGCGTCGGCCTTGTCGATCAATTCGAACGGTTGCGTGGCGTTACGGGGGAAGCCGGCGACTCCCAGGCTGATCGTCACCCGGCGGGAGGTCCCCTCCCGGGGAGAAAAACGGCTCTCCTCAATCGACTCCCGAAGCCGCCCCGCGGTCCCTTTGGCCTTCAGCGGTTGGGTCTCCGGCATGATCACGACGAACTCCTCTCCGCCGTAGCGGGCGGGGAGGTCCACCTCCCGCACCGTCTCACGGATGATCTTGCCGATCCGGCGGAGGACGTCGTTCCCGGGAAGATGACCGTAACTGTCGTTGTAACTTTTGAAATGGTCGATGTCGAGCATGATCAGCGAGAGGGGGCGGTGGTACCGCCTCGCGCGATTGATCTCTTGTTGAAGCTGCTGGATAAAGTAGCGATGATTGTAGAGGCCCGTCAGTTCGTCGGTGATCGCCTGCTGCTGCACGGCCTCGAGCGAGCGGAGTTTATCGATGATCAACGCCGCCATCGTGGCCAGAAGAGAGAGGGCGGAGCGCTGTCGGGGCGTAAAGGACCTCACCTTGAAATCATCGACATAGAGGATTCCGACGATCTGCCCCTTCGCCGAAAGCGGTAGCGCAACGATCGCCCGGATCTTCTCCTTCAACAGGATCGGGCTGTGATACCGCGGGTGCTGTAGGAAATCGGGGATCACCAGCGGCTCGGTCGAGTTCAGGATCGCCGCGGTCAGCCCTCCCCTGCGGAGTTTCCAACTCTGGATCGACATGAACTCGCGGGAGAATCCGCGCGCCCCGACCAGCGTCATCTCCCCCTTCGGCTCGTCTAACAGCGCGAGGCTCGCGGCCGGGGAGGAGGAGACCCGCATCGCCGAATCGAGCACGTTCTGGAAGATCTTCGGGAGGTTCTCAGAGGAGACCATGGAGATCCCGACCTCATAGAGGGACTGGTACTCGGTCAGGAGCCGCTCGGCCTCCTCCTTGCTTAGGATTTTGTCCTGGATCAACTCCCAGGTCAGCCGGGCCGAGGGGCCGCTGATGACGTCGGCGCCCCCCTTGTGCGCCTCCAGATACTTCGCGACCCCTTTCGAGCCTGTGACATCGAAGATGATGTCGAGATTCTCGTTGAGCAGTTTCTTGAAATTGGTCTCCGTTCGGATCTTCAATTTCTTTGCGAGGAGGATTCCCGGCGCGTGGGAATTGATGTCGGCGATCCCGACGATCTTTACGCGAGGGTCCTTATGCAGGATATCGAGGAAGGCCCTCCCCCCCTGCCCCCCGCCGAGGATAGCGACCCGTCTCATGACGTCCCCTCTGCCCGGTCCGCCTTCTCTTTCAATTCGGCGAGTCTTTGCTGCGCCTCAATCGGGGTAAGGTTGAGGATGTCGAGCGCGCGTAGTTCGCTCACGATCCCGGCATTCGGGTCCTTGCTCCTGGCCGGGCCACGCGCCTCGATCGGGGTCCCCAGAGGCTCTGCCTCTGGGGCAGAAAACAAACCGAGTTGCCCCTCGGATGCAAAGATCGGCCTTCTTAGCTCCCCCCCCTCCAGACGCGCGAGGACCTCCCGGGCGCGATCGATCACCTCCTGCGGGATGCCTGCCAAGCGCGCGACCTGTACCCCATAGCTCCGATCGGTCCCTCCCGGGACGATCTTCCGCAAAAAGATCACCTCATCTCCCCACTCCCGCACCGCCGCGTGGACGTTTTTCACGCCGGGGAGATGCGATTCGAGTCCCGTCAGTTCGTGATAGTGCGTTGCGAACAGAGTCCGGGCCCCGATCGTTGCCAGCCGCTCGGCGACCGCGCAGGCAATTGCCACTCCGTCATAGGTCGAGGTTCCACGACCGATCTCATCCAGCAGAACGAGGCTTCGCGAAGAGGCGTTTCGGAGGATGGCGGCGGTCTCGGTCATCTCCACCATGAAGGTGCTCTCCCCCGCTGCCAGGTTGTCGCGCGCGCCGACCCGGGCGAAGATCCGGTCCGCCACGCCGATCACCGCCTCCTTGGCCGGAACAAAACTCCCGGCCTGCGCGAGAAGAACGATCAGGGCGTTCTGCCGCATGAAGGTCGATTTCCCCGCCATGTTCGGGCCGGTGATGATCCAAAGCCGCTGCTCCTTCGCGTCGAAGAGGAGATCGTTCGGAACGAACGGATCCTTTGTCCGGAGCTGCTCGAGGACCGGGTGTCGCCCCGCAACGATTTTGAGCTCCTGACCGTTGTTGACCTCGGGCCGGACATATCGGTGAAAGAGCGCCGTCTCGGCGAGGGAGGAGAGGAGGTCGATCCGTGCGACCCGGCGCGCCGCCGCCCGGACACGCTCCGCCTGCACCGCAACCCTTCCGCAGAGTCCCTTGAAGATCTCCTTTTCAAGGCGAAGAATTGTTTCCTGGGCCGAGAAGATTTTCGATTCCAACTCTTTTAAATCGGCGGTGATGAAACGCTCGCCTGTTGCGGTCGTCTGCTTGCGCGTGAAGTCGCTCGGGACCTTCTTCAAGTTCGGCCGGGTCACCTCGATGTAGTAACCGAACACCTGGTTATGGCGGATCTTCAGCGAATCGATGCCGGTCCGGACCCGCTCCTCCCGCTCCATCCGGGCAAGGACCGACCGGGCGTCGGACGCAAGAGCGCGCGCCTGATCCAGTTCGGTGGAGATCCCCTCCCTGATCACCCCTCCCTGATCGAGCGAAGGGGGGGGCTCGTCCGCCAGCGTTCGACCGATGTCGGACGCGATCTCTTCGATCGAGTCCCACTTCTGTGCAAGATCCGCGATCAGGGAGGAGTTGAGAGGCGGCGCGCCGCCAAACGCCTTCCCAATCTCGGGGAGGAGAGAGAGGCCTGCCAGAAGGGCGGCCAGATCTCGGGGACCGGCCGCCCCGAAGGCCGTGCGGGAGACGAGCCGCTCCAGGTCGGGCATCGACGAGAGGGTCTTGCGGACTCGTTCCCGAAGCGGATTCTCCTCCGCAAACGCCGATACGGCGTCGAGCCGCCCGCCGATTTTTCGAGGATCGGTCAGCGGCCGGGAAAGCCACTCGCGCAAAAGTCTTGCCCCCATCGCGGTTCGGGTCCGATCGATCGTCGCAAGAAGACTTTTCCCGCCCGGCTCGGATTCGAGGATCTCAAGGTGTCTTAAGGTCGCCGAATCGAGAGCCATCGATCCCTCCGCCGATTCGAGATTGATCGACCGGATCGTCGAAACGGCCTCCTTTTGCGTCTCGGTCAGATAAGCCAGAAGCGCGCCGACTGCGCGGACCCCTTCCGATTGATTCGCCAGCCCGAGCGGAGCGGGGGAGGGGACTGCGAAATGCGCGCAGAGGAGCCGATCGGCGTTTCGAAGATCGAAGATCTCGTCCGGCCGAAGGGTGACCTTTCCCGAAAGTCTGCGGCTGAGCGATTCAAACTCCGAAGAAAGGATGATCTCCTTTGGCGCGATCCGCTCGATCTCCGAGACGATCTCCCCCCCTTGGGGAAGAATCAGGAGCCGGAAATCGGAGGTCGAGAGATCGATGTATGCGATCGCCGGCGGAACCACCGCGGCCAGGAAATTGTTGACGCCCGGCTTAAGGAGGTCCGGCTCGAAAACTGTCCCCGGGGTGATCACCCGGACAATCTCCCGTTGTAACAGGGCCCCCTTTGCCTCTGGGCCGTTGATCTCTGCCCCGGAGGTTTTCGCCCTGGGGACCCCACCCCCGCCGATTTGCTCGCAGAGGGCGACCGAGCGGCCGGCGGCCACCAGTTTGGCGATGTAGCCCGAAATGGAGTGGACCGGAACGCCACAGAGCGGGATGGGGCTCGGGCTGTTTTTATCCCGGCTGGTCAGGGTGATCTGCAAAAGAGGGGCGGCCTCCACCGCGTCCTCGAAAAACAACTCGTAAAAGTCGCCGACGCGGAAGAAGAGGAACGCGTCCGGATGCTCCTGTTTCAGCTGAAGGTATTGGCGCATCAACGGCGTGGCGGCCTGAGAACTCATCTGCCCCGACCGAAGTAAGGGGCAAGATCATCGTATGTCGATGCGAGGTGTTGCGGCAAGACGCGCGTTTCGGCGAAGACCGACATGAAATTCGTGTCTCCACTCCAGCGAGGGACGAGGTGGATATGGACATGGCTGGCGATTCCCGCCCCCGCCATCTTCCCGATATTGACGCCGATATTGATCCCGTCCGGGGAGAACGCCTTCCGGATCGCCGCCAGAGAGCGGTTGGTGATACGCATCATCTCCGCCAGCGTAGCCCCGTCGAGGTTTTCGAGGGAGGGGACGTGCCGGTAGGGAGAGATCAAGAGATGGCCGTTGTTATAAGGATAGGCGTTGAGCATCACGAACGTCCGCCGGCTACGGAGGAGGATATAGTTTTTCCGATCGTCCCTCTCTTTCGGTTTTTTGCAGAGAAGGCACCCTTTCATTCGCGCGCCGCGAATATACTCAAGCCGCCACGGCGCCCAGAGGGTCTTCATTTAAGACGCTCCATGACCTGCTTGAGATCGGCCCAGGCATTTTTTTTATCTGCCTGGTTTCTCAAGAGGTAGGAGGGATGGTAAGTCGGCATCACGGGGATTCCGGTCGGCGGCCCGGATCCGATCGTCTGGAATTTTCCCCGGAGCCGCGAGATCTTCTCCGTAGTGGAGAGAAGCGTCTGCGCGGCAACTGCGCCGAGGGCCACGATGACCGTGGGGCGGATCGCCTGAATCTGCCGGAAGAGGAACGGGGAGCAGGCGGCGATCTCATTCGGCAACGGCGCGCGGTTCTGCGGGGGTCGGCTTTTGATGATATTCGCAATGTAGACGTCGGAGCGTGAAAACCCCATCGCCCGGATCATGTCGGTCAGCAACTGCCCCGCGCGGCCGACGAACGGCTCTCCCTTTCTGTCCTCCTCCTCCCCCGGCGCCTCGCCGACGAACATCAGGCGGGCTTTCGGATTCCCCACGCCGAAGACGATCTGGGTTCTCCCCGCATGAAGCGGGCAGCGGGTGCATTCCCCGAGATCCGCCCGAATCTCTTCGAGGCTCTCGCCTCCCGCCGGCCGATCCGGCGCGAGGGGAACGGGGAGTTCTTCCACGCCGCACTCGGAAAGAAACCGGAGATGCTCGGCCACGTTTGAGACAATCGAGGAAAGATCATCTCTCAAGGCTGCGACCTCCTCGGTCGAGCAGAGTCTTTAAAAGGGGGAGATATCTCCCCTCCCCAGAGAAGACGATCTCCCGTCCCCCCGGACTCTCGCGAAAGGAGATGTCAAGCCGCGGCTCGGGGAGAAGCGGCCCCGCTCGATCGGCCCATTCAATTGCGATGGCCTCCCCTTTCTCGGCCAATTCAAAAAGTCCGATCGCCTCTACGTCCTCCGGCCGGGAGATCCGGTAGAGATCGACATGTTTCAACGGAAGCCTCCCGTGATAACGCCGGATATAGATAAAGGTCGGGCTCGCGACATCATCTTCCGATCCGATCCCCTGCGCAAGGCCCCGCACAAAGAGGGTCTTCCCTGTTCCGAGCTCTCCCGTCAGCGCGATGATCTCCTCGCCCAAGAGGGATTCTCCTACCTCCCGGCCGAGACGCTCCGTCTCTTCGGGGGACCGGCTCGTCACCCTCACCCTCATCTCCCTTCCGCGGCACGCGCCAGATCCGAAAGTTTGAGAAACATACTATGGATCCGCCCGGATGCAATCGTCCCCTCCCCCTCGTAGGGAAGCGCTGCAATGATCGCGTCCGGTCCGATCTGCAGGGTCGCGAATTCCTTTAAATCCTCCAGACGGGCCGAAAGATCGGCCTCTGTAAACAGGCGGCGGGCGGTCTCCGCCTCGAGGCTGTGGATCTGAAATCGCTCCGAAAGCCCCTCGACGCTCGCTCCCGCCTCCCGGCTGAAGGAGGCCTCGTCCGAGATCGGTCTGTAAAAATCGTTCCGTACGACAAACAGGGTTGCGGATGGTTTTGCCTCCACCGACTGATGAAGATAGAGAAGGTGCGAGCGGCCGACTTTGTAGACCCTGAAAAAAACCTCTGCGCGCCGTCCGTCGATCCTTCCCAAAAGGCGGGGATAGGAGAAGAGACCGGAACGGAGAATCTCTCCTGAAATCCCGCTTGCCGCCCGCGCGAACGCGCGCGCGATCCTCCGGCGATCGATGAGGGCATGCACGAACATGGCGATGGCGACCACCATCAGGACAAAAACGAAAAGGAGGGTAATCTGCCCGAGCGTCATTATACTCCGCATACTCCGCGCAGGTCTCGAACTGCGCTCATCCGAAATCTAGCAAGGCTGTCGGAATCTCTTCAACCAGATCGCCGGCTATCATCCCGATTTTGCCCCGCCGGCGGGCCGCAAGATCCCCGGCAATCCCGTGGAGATAGACCCCCGCGATCGCCGCTTCTCTGGCGGCAAGCCCCTGCGCCAAAAGAGCCCCGATCATTCCGGTTAAGACATCTCCCGTCCCGGCAGTCGCCATTCCGGGATTCCCCGTCGGATTCACTGCCAGGACTCCGTCGGGCGACGCCACGATCGAGTGCGCCCCTTTCAAGACAAGGATGACCCCGCGCTCTTTAGAGAAGCGGGCGGCGACTCCAAGCCGGTCGCGTTGGACGTCCGTGCTCTTTTTCCCAATCATCCGCCCCATCTCGCCCGGATGGGGGGTCAAGATCGTCGGCGCGGAGCGCTCGGCGAGGAGTCCGCTTTTGGATCCGATCGCGTTCAATCCGTCCGCATCCAGGACGAGCGGAAGATCGATCCGCCGGATCATCCGCCGAACGAGCTCCGCTGTCTGCGGCTCTTCGCCCAGCCCGGGCCCCAGGGCGACCGCATCGAATCGCGGCAGGGCCGTGAGGATCCCCTTTTCGGCTTCGAGCGACAGTCCCCCCTCGGGAGAGTGCGGGAGGGGAATCGTCATCGCTTCGCGTACCGTCCTCTGGAGGATGTTGTTGATCCCTTTCGGGCAGGCGATCGTCACGAGCCCGGCGCCGGTTCGAAGGGCGGCCGACGCCGAAAGCGCCGCGGCGCCCGCTTTTCCCACCGATCCGGCGATCAGAAGGAGATGCCCATATGTCCCCTTGTGCGCCCCCTTCCGGCGACGGGGAATCCGGTGGGACACCTCCTCACGGTCGATCAGATGTACCGCCGAATCGAGCCGATTGACCAGGGGGAGCGAGATGCCGATATCAACCACGTGCAGATCGCCGGTCAACTCCTCTCCCGGTGGGAGAAAATGGCCCCGCTTTGGGAGGGCGAACGTGACGGTTAGATCGGCACGGACCGCCTCTCCCATAATCTCGCCCGTATCCGCCGAAACGCCGGAAGGGATATCGACCGCAAGGACCGGCCGCCCCGAATCGTTGATCGCCCTGATCGCCCGAGCGAATGGGCCCCGAACCGGCTTGGAGAGACCGGTCCCGAACAGGGCATCGATGATCAGGTCGGACGCTTTCAGGGAGCGCAGGAAATCGCCCGAAGGGGGTCGAAAGATATCGCCGGTCACTCTTTCCAGCGCCCGTCGGTTCGTCTCGGCGTCTCCCGAAAGCTCTAAGGAGAGGAGATAGACCCTGACCGAAGCCCCTTTTCTAAGGAGGTGCCGCGCCGCCGCAAGCCCGTCCCCCCCGTTGTTCCCTCGGCCGCAGACGACCGTGATCCTCTTCCCGCCCGCGCCGGAGATCCGCGTCTCGGCGTGCCGCGCCACCTCGTAGGCGGCGTTCTCCATCAGGAGGATAGAGGGGAGGAAGAAATCGCGCGAGGCCGCTTCATCAAGGCGTCTCATCTGGGCGGATGTGACGATCTTCATCGCCGTTCGATCATTACCTGGGCGATCGCATACTCGCCGTCGTGCGCGATCGACAGATGAATCTTCCCGGCGCCGAGCCTCTTTGCGATCTTCTCCGTCCGTCCGGAAAATCGGAGGAGAGGACGCTCCCACTTTTTCCGGGTTGTCTCGATCTCTCTGAAGCGGACCCCCAGCGAGAGGCCGATACCGAGCGCCTTCAGCGCCGCCTCTTTCGCGGCAAAACGGCCGGCAAGCCTCTCATCGGGATTCCGCCGACGCATTGCGTATCTCCGTTCCGCTTCCGTGAAGACCCGGCGAAGAAAGCGCTCTCCCCACCGTTCGGCCGCGTGACGAATGCGAGCGACCTTGACCAGGTCGGTGCCGATCCCCAGAATCATCAGGCGATCATCTGATCCGATCGATCAGACGTTTCATCTCCCGGACCGCTTCAATCATCCCCACGAGGAGCGCGCGCGAGACGATGGAATGGCCGATGTTCAGCTCTTCGATCGATTCCAGGAGGGCGATCGGGGAGAGATTCGTGTAGTTCAGCCCGTGCCCGGCGTTCACGGAAAGTCCCATCTGGCGCGCCTCCGCCGCCGAGCGCGCGATCGCCTGAAGTTCTCTTTCGCGGACTGCGGGATTACCCGCATTCGCATAACGCCCTGTATGGATTTCGATCACCCTGGCGCCGCTCTTCCGGGCTGCGCGGATCTGGCTTAATTCCGGATCGATGAAGAGGCTCGTGACGATCCCGCCTTCAAAGAGGCGGGCGACCGTCCTGCGGATTGGCGACACGTTCCCGGCGACGTCGAGCCCCCCTTCGGTCGTGACCTCCCGACGTTTTTCGGGGACGAGCGTCACGATCTCGGGCCGCGTTGCCAGCGCGATCTTCACCATCTCCTCGGTGGCGGCCATCTCGAGATCGAGTTTCGTCCGGATCGTCTCGCGGAGAAGTCGCAAGTCGGAGTCCTGGATATGTCTGCGATCTTCCCTTAAGTGGCAGACGATCCCGTCCGCCCCGCCCAGCTCCGCCAGAAGCGCCGCTGAGAGCGGATCGGGGTCTCGCCCTCCCCGGGCCTGCCGCAAAGTGGCGACATGGTCAATATTCACACCGAGGCGCATGGGCCTCATTATCTCCGCTGAAATTAGAGCCGTCAAGCCTGTTTGACAAGGGGATGGGTTTTCTCTAAAATGCCAAATTTTAAGGAGAATTTGGCCGGGACGAGGATGTTCGACTTTCCCAGAATTAAAAGGCTCCCCCCCTACATCTTCAGCGTGGTCAACAGCCTGAAGATCGAGGCGAGGCATCGGGGGGAAGATATTATCGACTTCGGGATGGGAAATCCCGACCAGCCGACCCCCCCCCATATTGTCGAGAAACTGATCGAGGCGGCGGGGAACCCCCGCAATCATCGCTACTCCGCCTCCCGAGGGATCACCAAACTGCGACTGGCGATCACCGATTGGTACGCACGGGACTTCGGAATCCAACTGGACCCGGAGAGCGAGGCGATCGTGACGATCGGCTCCAAAGAAGGGATCGCGCATCTGGCGCTCGCCGTTATTTCCCCCGGGGACGTCGTGTTGACGCCGACGCCGACCTATCCGATCCATCCCTATTCCATCATCATCGCGGGAGGAGAGGTTCGCGGGATTCCGCTCCGTCCGGATCGGGATTTTTTTGAGGACATGATCACCGCCTACCGGCAGACCTGGCCCCGGCCGAAGATGCTCGTCATCAACTTTCCGCACAATCCGACCACGACGGTGGTGGAGCGGGAGTTCTTCGAGAAGATCGTCTGGTTCGCGCGCGAGAACCGGGTGATGGTCGCCCACGACTTTGCCTATGCCGATCTCGTGTTTGACGGCTATCGCGCCCCCTCGTTTCTTTCGGCGCCGGGGGCCAAGGAGGTCGGCGTGGAGTTCTTCACCCTCTCCAAGTCCTATAACATGCCCGGCTGGCGCCTCGGTTTCTGCGTCGGGAACCGCGAGATGATTGCCGCGCTGACGCAGTTAAAGTCCTACCTCGACTACGGGATTTTTCAACCGCTCCAGATCGCCGGGATCATCGCGCTGAACGGTCCTCAGGAGTGCGTGCGGGAGAATGTCGCGATGTACGAGAGTCGGCGCGATGTCCTGGTCGAGGGGCTCAATCGGATCGGCTGGAAGACGGAACGGCCGAAGGCGACGATGTTTGTCTGGGCGCAGATCCCGGACTCACTTCGTTCGCTCGGCTCCCTCGAGTTTACCAAGTTGTTGCTCGCGGAGGCAAAAGTCGCGGTCTCTCCCGGGATCGGATTCGGGGAGTACGGCGACGATTTCGTCCGCTTTGCTCTCGTGGAGAATGAGCAGCGGACGCGGCAGGCGATCGCCGGCATGAAGAAGGTTTTGAAGGGATGAAAGAAATTCGGGTGGGGCTGGCCGGGCTAGGGACAGTCGGGACCGGTGTCTATAAGATCCTTAAGGATCATGCCGATCTGGTGGAGGCGCGGCTCGGAGTCCCGATCCGCATTGTCCGGATCGCGGATAAGGACCCGAAGCGGGATCGGGGGATCCGCCTCCCGCCCGGGATTCTTGTTACCGACCTGAAGAGACTGGTCGACGATCCCCGGATCGACGTGATCGTCGAGCTGATCGGCGGCGAGGGGGCGGCTAAGGCGCTGCTCCTCTTGGCGATCGCGCGCGGCAAGCATATCGTGACGGCGAATAAGGCTCTGCTGGCCGTCCATGGGGAGGAAATTTTCAGCGCCGCGCTAAAAAAGGGGGTGGACATCGGTTTCGAGGGGAGCGTCGGAGGAGGAATCCCGGTGCTGCGCGCCCTGAAGGAGGGGCTCTCGGGGGACCGGATCGGCGCGATCTACGGGATCATCAACGGGACCTCGAACTATATTTTGACCAAGATGACCGACGAGGGGAAGAATTTCGAGGAGGAGTTGAGAGAGGCGCAGCGGCTTGGCTACGCAGAGGCGGATCCGAGCCTGGATATCGAGGGGACCGATTCGGCGCACAAACTTGCGATCCTTGCGATGCTCGCCTTCGGAACGCCGGTCGACTTGAAGGAGATCTATACCGAGGGGATTTCGCGCGTGACCCCGATGGACATCAGGTTCGCAGACGACTTCGGCTACCGGATCAAGCTCCTGGCGATCGCCAAGAGATCTGGAAAGGGCGCAGATGTCGAGATCGAGGCGCGCGTCCACCCGACGATGATCCACAAGGAGTATCTTTTGGCCCAGGTTTCCGGCGTCTTCAACGCGGTCTATCTCGTCGGGGACGCGGTCGGCAATCAGCTGTTCTACGGTCGCGGGGCGGGGAGCCTCCCGACCGCAAGTGCGGTCGTCTCCGACCTGATCGAAATCGGCCGGAACATCCTTTACGCGGTTAGAGACCCGCGTGCAATCCGACGACGATCGAACGGCCGCGTCCCTCCGACCGGCACTCTCCCTTCGTGGCGGCGCCCGCTTCCGATCCGGAGGATGGAGGAGATCGAGATGCTTTACTATCTCCGATTCATGGCGGAGGACTCACCCGGCGTCCTCTCGAAGATCTCTGGGATATTGGGGGAGCATAGGATCAGCATCTCCTCAGTCATCCAGCAGGGGAGAAAGGCGGGCGGTTCGGTGCCGGTTGTGATGATGACCCATCGGGCGAGGGAGCGTGATGTCCGGCAGGCGCTCTCGAAGATCGACCGGATGCCGTTTGTATCGGAGCCGACGATGCTGATCCGCGTGGAGGGGGGGCACGAAGCCGAGGGGGAGGTACGGTAGCCGTGTCTGAAACGCAGCCGACCGCACAGCCCATACTGAAACCGTGGCGCGGGGTCATCGAGGCCTACAAGGAGTTCCTGCCGGTGACCGCCGGTACTCCGATCATCACCCTCTGCGAGGGGAATACGCCCTTGATCGAGGCGAAAAATCTCGCCAAGGCGATCAATCCAAAAATCCGGCTCTATCTGAAGTACGAGGGGGCCAATCCGACCGGCTCTTTCAAGGATCGGGGGATGACGCTCGCGATCTCGAAAGCCAAGGAGGAGGGGGCGCGCGCGGTGATCTGCGCCTCCACCGGCAACACCTCCGCGTCCGCCGCCGCCTACGGGGTGCGCGCCGGCCTGAAGGTCTTCGTCATCGTCCCTGAGGGGAAGATCGCTCTAGGAAAGCTGGCGCAGGCGATGATCCACCGGGCCACCGTGGTGCAGATCGAGGGAAATTTCGATGAGGCCCTGGGGCTGGTGAAGGAGACTGCGCAGAAGTTTCCGGTTACGCTGGTCAACTCGATCAATCCGTACCGGCTGGAGGGGCAGAAGACCGCGGCGTTCGAGGTCTGCGACCAGTTGGGACGTCCTCCTGAGTATCACTTTCTTCCGGTCGGGAATGCGGGAAACATCACCGCCTATTGGCGCGGGTACCGTGAGTATTTCGGCCGGGACCGGATCCGAGCCCTCCCGAAGATGATCGGCCTCCAGGCGGCCGGCGCGGCGCCGATCGTCTTGGGGCACATCGTCGAGAAGCCGAAGACGATCGCCAGCGCCATCCGGATCGGCAACCCCGCCTCCTGGAAATCGGCCGTGGAGGCGGCGAACGAGTCGAAGGGGATGATCGACCTCGTCACCGACGATGAGATCATCGAGGCCTATCGGATGGTGGCGGGGCTGGAGGGGATCTTCTGCGAGCCGGCCTCGGCGGCCTCCGTGGCCGGAGTCATCAAGAAGAACAAGGCGAAGATGTTCCGCGAGGGGGAGACGGTCGTCTGTACCCTCACCGGCAACGGCCTGAAGGACTCGGACTTCTCGATCTCCATCTCTCAGAAACCGATCACGATCCCCGCCAAACTGGAAGACGTGGAGAAGGTTTTGGGGTTTTAGGTGAAATTTTTGATGCTGGTTATCGATGGGCTCTCCGATGAGCCGCATCCCGACCTTTCGGGTGAGACCCCCCTGTCGGCCGCGCGCACCCTGATCATCGATCGCCTTGCGAAGGAGGCGGAGATTGGGCGCTTGATCACGACGCCCGAAGGTCTTTCTCCGGGAAGCGACGTCGGGCATTTTTCCCTCCTCGGCTACGACCCGCGTGCCGGCCTTCCCGGGCGCGCCGCGATCGAGGCGGAAGGGATCGGGCTCAAGGTGGCCGCCGATGAGGTCGTCTATCGGCTGAACCTTGTGTCGCTCTCGGGAGAGGGGGGAGGGGGAGAGGGCGGAGGGGGAGAGGGTGGAAGTCTGGTCATGCGCGATTTCTCGGGAGGTGGGATTGGCGCAGAAGCGGCTTGCGGGATCATCGCCGACCTGAACCGGGCATTCGGAAAAGATGGTTTTGCGTTCTATCCGGGCGCACGTTACCGAAATCTTCTCGTCTTTCGCCCCGAAGGCTCAGCCTTCGGGGACCCCAGGCGCCGCGGCGGCGATCCGGCTGGGGCCACCGCGCCGCATGAGATAGTCGGTGAGGCGATTGCCGGATATCTTCCGAGGGATCCCCGGCTGTCCGATCTTGTCTTGCGCTCGATCGATACTCTTGCGAAATATCCGATCCGCGCCGTCTGGCCTTGGGCCGGGTCGCGTCCGATCGTTCAAACTTTTCCTTCATTTTTGGATCGGTTCGGATTAAGAGGGGCGATGATCTCTGCGGTTCCGTTGGTCCGCGGGATCGGACGGATCGCCGGGCTGCAGCCGATCCAGGTCGAAGGGGCGACCGGAGATCTCGACAGCGATTTTCTTGGGAAGGGCCGCGCAGCGGTTGGGGCGTTCGACGAATTTGATTTCGTCTATCTTCATGTTCAGGCCCCTGATGAGCGCGCCCACCAGGGGGATGCCGACGGAAAGGTCCGCGCGATCGAGGAGGTTGATTTAATGCTCGGTCGGATCCTTGGAGCGCGCCATGATCTTAATCTTCTTCTCACCGCTGATCATGGGACCTCGACGTATCAACGGCGTCATATGGGTGACCCGGTTCCTTATCTCGCTTGGCCGGCGGAGTCCCCGACAGGCGTTGCCTTTTCAGAAACCGCAGCATCGGTGCTCCCTGCCGTGTCTCCAGCTGCGGTCCTGGAACGTCTCCTTTCGGAGATGATCTAATGTTGATCGTCCAGAAATACGGCGGGACGTCGGTCGGGACGATCGAGCGGATCAAGAGCGTGGCCCGGCGCATCGCCGAAAGTTGCAAGGGGGGAAATCAGGTCGTGGTGGTCGTCTCGGCCATGGCCGGTGAGACCGACCGCCTCATCAAACTCGCACACGAGCTCTCGCCCTCTCCCGATGACCGTGAGATGGATATGCTCCTCTCCAGCGGCGAACGGGTCTCGATTGCCCTTTTGGCGATGGCGTTGAACGCCCTCGGCCACCGCGCCCGTTCCTTTACCGGGAGACAGGTGGGAATCATTACCGATGAGGTCCATACCAGGGCGCGGATCGAGCGGATCGAGGCCCAGCGGTTGAAGGAGGCGCTTGCCGAGGGGGTCATCCCGATCGTGGCGGGATTTCAGGGGATCAACCGGCGGTCGGACGTGACCACGCTGGGGCGGGGAGGCTCGGATACGACGGCGCTTGCGCTCGCGGCCGCTCTCTCGGCTGATCGCTGCGATATCTATACCGATGTCGATGGGGTCTATACCTGCGATCCGAACCTGGTTCCCGCGGCAAAAAAGCTTGCGCGGATCTCTTACGAGGAGATGCTGGAGATGTCAAGCCTCGGGGCGAAAGTATTACAACCCCGCTCCGTAGTGTTCGCGATGAAATATGGAGTGCCGGTTCGAGTTCGCTCTTCATTCTCCGACTGGGAGGGTACGATTGTCTGCAAGGAGGATCGTTTGATGGAAGAGGGCGTTGTCTCCAGCGTTACATACGATAAAAATCAAGCCAAGGTGACCCTGTTGGGAGTGCCGGACCGTCCCGGGGTCGCCTCGCGGGTCTTCGGGGTCCTGGCTGACGAGAACGTCGTCGTCGACATGATCGTGCAGAACATTTCGCAGGATGGGCTGACCGACATCTCCTTCACGGTCGCCCGTCAGGAGGCGAGAAAGGCGACCGAGGTCATGCGGAAGATGCTTTCCGAGATCGGCGCGAAAGACGTCTCCCTTGCCGAGAACATCGCCAAGGTGTCGATCATCGGGGTGGGGATGCGCTCTCAGTCTGGGGTGGCGGCCAAGATGTTCGCGACGCTTGCCCGCGAGGGGATCAACATCCTGATGATCTCGACCTCGGAGATCAAGATCTCCTGCGTCGTGGACGCCAAATATACGGAGCTGGCCGTCCGTTCGCTCCACGAGGCGTTTATTCCGAACGGGGAGGGGGAGAAGACAGGGCGAGAGGGGAAGGGGCGAGAGGTCCGGGTTGCGCGAGAAGGAAAGAAATCGGCCCGGAGGAGAGGGTAACAGTAGTTAACGAATAAAAGGACTTGCAATATGTTTTAATACCGTATATCCTATGTTTTGTGAAACTCGCAGACTGGGCGCGGGCTCAGGGGGTCGATTACAAGACCGCCTATCGTTGGTTCAGGGCGGGCATCCTGCCTGTTCCATCGACGCAACTCCCCACGGGTACGAT
>CAZSHZ010000128.1:0-2729 GCA_964606955.1 uncultured Nitrospirota bacterium | reverse complement strand
ACCTCGGAGAGATATATCGGCTCCAAGGTCAGATAGAGTCTGCAATCCAGGAATTCGAAACGGCACTAAGAATCGATCCTAACTTTTATGAGGCCTACAACAATCTTGGTTTATCCCTCCACTCCCGTCTAGATCTTAAACGTGCAGTTGAAGCCCTTGAAAAGGCGCTCATATTAGCACCGCAAAACCAGACTATACAGCTCAATCTTGCTCGCGCCTACTCGGATCAAGGACGATGGATGGAAGGATTGGCCCTCTTCAGAGAGGTTTCAAAAGAAGATCCTCGATCAGATACGGCGCACATAGGAATCGGCAATATTTATTTTCATCAACGCGACTGGAGGCGCGCTGCCGAGAACTACTTAAAAGCTATAGACCTCAAACCCAACGAGGCGGACTACCATAACAATTTGGCAAACACCTACGCGAATCTTCAGGAGTTCAACCTGGCAATAAAAGAATACAAGACCGCTCTTCGCTTGAAACCCAACCATGCCCAAGCTCGATTTAATTTGGGATTGACCTATAAAGAAATCGGACAAAGAGCAAAGGCCAGAGAGATCTTTGAACAGATCCTTAGACTCGACCCGAACTTTAAACCCGCCCGGGATGTATTAAAGGCTTTGTAGTACTATTGATCTTGGCGATTGCACTCGCCCCAGGAGGTCCGGCGCGCCTTTCTTCTCGCCTACGAGGAGGGGTGCAAGGGGATTACGATCTATCGGAGCGGATCGCGCGAGAAGCAGGTCCTCGCCTGCACCCAGACCGAATACTGCTGAGATCGTTCCACTCCAGATTGCCCTCAGTTCTTTCTCGGCGCTCCGCTTGACCCGGAGCCTATAGGAGGCCGTCACGTTTTAGATCGGCCAGGACCTTCTCAAATGGTCGGGAGGGCTCCTTGGCCCGCTTGGTGAAGGCTTCCAGGTCGCTCGCATCCTCCCGAAGCCCCAAGACAACAGCCTCGTTGACGATCTCCGAGATGGAGCGGTCGGTCGTTGCTGCTTTGACCTTCAAGGCCCGGTAGATCTTTGGATCTAAGTACAGTGTGGTTCGCGTGCCCGGCATTGCGTACCTCCTTCGTACGCCGTCGCAATGACCGATCCATAATGCTGGAGATGCTGGAACGCCTCTCGGATTCTCCCGCGCTCATCCAACCCCCCGAGGGCCGCCCACGCCCCCACCCGCCCGACCAGTCCCCTTCCGCCGGTTGACCTCTTTGAAGCCTTCCTGTATCCTCCCCGCCTTAATGCGGGAGGAGATCCGGATCGCGGTCCTCGGGAGCGGGAGCTCCGGAAACTGCGCATTCGTCGGCTGTAACGGCCGGGCTCTTCTGATCGACGCGGGTCTCCCGGCAGAGAAGATCCTCTCGCGCCTCAAGGCCACAGCGATCGATCCTTCCTCAATCGAGGGGATACTCCTCACGCATGAGCATGGGGATCACGCGGGCGGAGCGGCGGCCCTTTCCAATCTCCTGTCGATTCCGATCTTCGCAAATTGCGCGACTTCCCGGGCAGCGCGGATCGAAGCGCGAGTGAGGGATTTTCAGACAGGGACGTCGTTCTCGCTCGCCGGCTTTTCAATCTTCCCATTCCCGATTCCGCACGACGCGGCAGATCCGGTCGGCTTCACCCTCTCCACCGAGCGGCATAAGATCGGCCTGGTCACCGATCTTGGGAGCGCCCCGGTCTCCATCGTAGAGGCCCTCGCGGGCTCCGAAGCCCTGATCCTCGAGTTCAACCACGATCTTGAGATGCTCAAGCGCGGGCCGTATCCGGCGTCGCTCAAATCAAGGCTCCTCGGCCCGTTCGGCCACCTCTCCAACGACGACTCGGCGGAGCTCCTCTCCCGCGTTCTCCATCCCCGAATGTCGCATCTCTTCCTGGCGCATTTAAGCCGGGTCAACAACCATCCCGATCTTGCCCTCTTTGCGGCGGAAAAGATCGGTCGCAGGGCAGGCCTGGAACCGGCCATCCATGTCTGCCGGCAGGACTTTCCGACCCGTCCCATCTCTCTTTGACAAACCGTAAACCCTGTGTTACACCCGAACCTAATGTCAAAGACCATTCTGATCGTTGACGATTCGCTGGCAATCCAGAAATTCATCAAGTTGGCGCTCCAAAAGGAGGGGCTAGAGACAGTGGCGGTCGATGACGGCGTCTCCGCGCTCGACCTCGCCGTCCAGGAGAGCCCTGCGCTGATGATCGTAGATCTGAAACTCGAAGGAATTCAGTTGAGCGAGTTCGTTCGAAGACTCAATGAAAAAGGGATCGAGGCGCCGCTTATCCTTCTCCTCCCGCCGGGAGAAGAGGAAGCCCCCGGCCTCTCCTACCCCGTCTTAAAAAAACCGATCGAGACGAAGGATCTGATCGAGAAAGTGCGCCGCCTCCTCCCTCAGGAGGAACCGGAAGAGTTCTGCCCGATCGAGACTCAAGCCCCTCACACCGCGACTCCCGCCGCTTCCGACGATGAACGGATTCCCGGTCTCCCGTTTTCGGACCGTGCCTTCCGCGAGGCGGTGCGGGACGCCGTGAATCTCCTCGCCGAACCGCTCATCCGCCAGGCAATCTCAGAGATGCTCGCGGCCTCTGTGAAAGACGCGGCCGAAAAGGTCGTTCCCCAAATCGCCCTCCAGGAAATACGCAAGGAGATCGAAAGACTTACCCGCTGAATTTAGCCGGAGCGTGGGTAGATTCGGAAATTGATGGCTTTCCGCGAACTTCCAAAGGTCT